>JAJPXY010000094.1 GCA_021205205.1 Clostridiales bacterium | reverse complement strand
TAGAAATCCTTTTTCGTTTTTTCACTGTCTACTTGACAGGAGGCACATCAAAGGACCGGCAGCGCTCCTGTTTTTTTGTATTCGATCATCACTCGGGGTCAGGCAAAACGCCTGGCCCCGTTTTTTGCGGCGCGAAAATGGCTCCGCCGCCAGCTTTTCCCTGCATAAAACGACTCCTTCCGCCGAAACTAGAGGTAAAGTTGAAGCACCGAAGGAGAAATACCCATGAAAGAACCGTTGAGCCGCCGGGGGCGGGTCCGCGCCCTGACCTTTCTCGCCGCCGCCTTTGTGGTCCTGTGCGGCATCGCCATCAACCTCGCCGCACAAAACCTCCACTACCGCCGGGCCACCGCCCTGAGCTACGCCAGGGCCTTTTCCCAACTGACCGACAGCGTGGACAAGCTGGACGCCGCCCTGGAGAAGATCGTCTACGTCACCTCCACCAACATGATCTCCGCCCTGTGTACGGAAATTTACGGGGAGGCGCTGACCGCCCAGCAGGCCATCGGGGAGCTGCCCTACGGCAACGTGGAGCTGGAGCAGACCGCCGCCTTTGTGGCAAAGGTGGGGGACTACGCCAAGGCCCTGTCCAAGTCCGCCGCCCGGCAGGGCGGCTACAGCGGCGACGAGCTGGAGAACGTCAAACAGCTCTCCCAGGCGGCGTCCACCCTGTCCGGCCAGTTGGACGAGCTGGAGGCCCAGCTCAACGACGGCACGCTGGAGCTGGACGACGTGGCGGCGGTGGAGGAGCGGCTCTCCCAGCTCACCGAGGACGGAGACGTGCTGGCGGGCAGCAGCTACGAGAGCGTAGAGAGTGACTTCCCGGAGCTGCCCACGCTGATTTATGACGGGCCGTTCTCGGAACATTTGCAGTCCCGGGAGGCGGCCATGCTGAAGGACGAGGACACGCTTACCATGGAGGAAGCCCGGGAGAAGGCCGCCGACCTGTTGGAGCTGGAGGCGGAAGCCCTCTCCGACGGGCGGGAGGTCAACGGGGAGCTGCCCTGTTACGCCTTCGCCTACACCCAGGACGGCGAGGACTGCACCATTTCCGTCACCAAGCAGGGGGGCTATCTGCTCTCCCTCAGCAGCCAGCGGGCCGTCGGGGCCGAGACACTGACCGCGGAGGAGGCGGTGGAGAAGGCCCAGGCTTTCCTGGCCGCCCACGGCATGGACGACATGGCCGAGAGCTATTATATTGACCGGGGCAACCGGCTGACGGTCAACTTCGCCGCCCAACAGGACGACGTGATCTGCTACCCCGACCTGGTCAAGGTGGAGGTGGCTATGGACACCGGCGAGATCGTGGGCTTCGAGGCGGCGGGGTATCTGATGAACCACACCAGCCGCAGCTCTCTCCAGCCCTGGGTCTCCGGGGCGGACGCCCAGGAGCAGGTGTCCGGCGAGCTGTCCGTCCTCTCCCGGCGGCTGGCGCTGATTCCCACCGAGGGGGAAAACGAGGTGCTGTGCTGGGAGTTCAAGTGCGAGAACCAGGACGGCAGACGCTATATCGTCTATATCAATGCCAAAACCGGGGAGGAACAGCAGATTTTGATTTTGCTGGAGGACGAAAACGGCACATTGACCCTCTGAGGGTGCAAAAACGGGGCGCAGACGGCTGTCTGCGCCCCGATAAACTTTGGCAAAAATAGTAATTAGCAATGTGTAATTATGGAGAAACCGAAGGCTGGCGGCTTCTTAGAACGGCATCGTTTTCCACCGGCATTTCCACATAACAACCACGGCTTCAAACCTGTTAATTGCAAATTGCTCATTGCTCATTGCACATTAAAAAAACATCCCCCTGGGAAGTGGACCTATGGTGGACGATAAGAGATTTGAACTCCTGACCCTTCGCACGTCAAGCGAATGCTCTAGCCAGCTGAGCTAATCGTCCAAATGACCACTGTCATATTCCCAACGTATGATATTATACCGACCGGACGGGGAAAAGTCAAGCATTATTTCAGGAAAATCGCAAAAGACGGCGGAGGGCGGCGGTGGGCCGCCGGGGAGGGAGGCCGACAGGCGCGGCGGTGGAAGATAAAATGATTTCTTTAAGTCTTTTAAAATGGTTGTTTTTTTACTTTTCCCCTTTACTTTCTCTGCGTTTTTGTTATAATTATACTCGGAACAAAGTTAGAGTTTGCCCGTTCTGACGTGCTTTTCTGTGACGACAGATGTTGCTGATGAAAGGACAACCACCAAAAAAGCAACCGCGAAAGAAAAAATGGAGGTGTAACGTTATGCGAGTTCAATTCACTGAAACCGTATTGCGTGATGCAAACCAGTCCCTGATGGCTACCCGCCTTCCTTATTCTGATTACGAGCCGATCCTCTCCACCATGGACAAGGCCGGCTATTATTCAGTGGAGTGCTGGGGCGGCGCCACTTTTGACTCCTGCCTGCGTTACCTGGACGAAGATCCCTGGGAGCGTCTGCGGGGCATCCGCAAGAATATGCCCAACACCAAGCTGCAAATGCTGCTGCGGGGCCAGAACCTGCTGGGCTACAAACACTACCACGACGACGTGGTGGAGAAGTTCGTCGAGCTGTCCATCAAGAACGGCATCGACATCCTGCGCATCTTCGACGCACTGAACGACTTCCGCAACCTGGGCACCGCCCTGGACGCCACCAAGAAGTACGCCACCGCCAACACCGTGGCCTCCGGCTGTATCTCCTACACCCAGTCCCCCGTCCACACGGTGGATAAGTACGTGGAGATGTGCAAGGAGCTGCAAAACATGGGCTTCGACACCATCTGCCTGAAGGACATGGCCGGCACCATGAGCCCCTACGAGGCCGAGCACCTCATCAAGGGCATCAAGGACGCGGTGGGCGATATGCCCCTGATCCTCCACACCCACTGCACCACCGGCATGGCCTACCAGACCGTGACCAAGGCCATTGAGTCCGGTATCGACGTCATCGACACCGCCACCTCCTGCTTCTCCAACGGCACCTCTCAGCCCGCCACCGAGACCATGTTCTACGCCCTGTCTCAGTACGGCATCGAGACCGGCCTGAACGAGAAGGCCATCAACGAGGTCAACGACTTCTTCAAGCCCGTCAAGCAGAAGTACATCGACAACGGCCTCATCAACCCCAAGAGCATGGCTACCGATTCTCAGGCCCTGGTCTACAAGGTTCCCGGCGGTATGCTGTCCAACATGATCGCCAACCTGACCGACATGGACGCCATGGACAAGTTCGACGAGGCCCTGGCCGAGATCCCCGCCGTCCGGAAGGACATGGGCTATCCTCCTCTGGTCACTCCGCTGTCCCAGATGGTGGGCAACCAGGCCGTCACCAACGTGCTGGTGGGCGAGCGGTATAAGAACATCTCCAACGAGGTGAAGAACTACTTCAAGGGCGAGTACGGCATTGCGCCCGCTCCCGTGGACCCCGACCTGGAGAAGAAGATCCTGGGCGAGGACGGCAAGCCCATCGACTGCCGCATTGAAGACTCCAAGCGCACCGGCGAGGACTTCGCGCAGGCCAAGGCGGACCTGGGCGACCTGGCCCGCAGCGAGGAGGACATCATGAGCTACATCTGCTTCCCCAAGCAGGCCAAGGACTACTTCGAGGCCCGCAAGGAGAAGGAGGAGCGCACCTGCAAGTACACCATGGAAACCCTCGACGAAGAGTAAGCGCAGGAGGTATATTCTATGGAAGAAATTACGATTGTTGAAGGTCTGGGCGTTACTGTGCTGGGCATGGCCGTGGTGTTCGGCGTGCTGGTGCTGCTGATGGCGATCATCATCATCGAGAGCAAGGTCATCGCCAGCATTGAGAACCGCAACAAGGGGACCGCCGCTCCCAACGCCGTCCCCGATGCTCCCGCCCCTGCCGCCACCCCCGCGCCTCTGGCCAAGGGGTCCTGCGGCGGCGTCATGCACCACGACGTGCCCGACCGCACCGCCGCTA
>JAJPXY010000033.1 GCA_021205205.1 Clostridiales bacterium | reverse complement strand
GTCACCATGCCGCTGCCCATGTTGATGTCGCAGGACTTCTGGTACTCCCCCAGCAGACAGCCCCCCAGCCCGGTGATGGCCCCGGAGACGCACAGCCCCACCGTGGTGGTGAAAGCCGGGTTGATGGAGGAGGACTTGACCATGGCGGCGTTGTCGCCGGTGGCCCGGATGGAGAGGCCCAGCCGGGTGTTCAGGAATTGCAGTAGGAACACCACCACCAGAGCCGTGAACAGCAGCCCCACGATGAGTTTGTAGCAGTCCGCCAGAGGGGTGGCGGCGAGGGCGGTCTTCATCATGGTGAAAACCGTCGTGGTGCTGTTCAGGCTCAGGGTGGACTTGCCCATGATGAGGATGTTGACGGTGTAGAGGCCGGTGTTGACAATGATACCGGCCAGCAGGCTCTCCACCCCCAGCCGGGTCTGGAGGAACGCAGTCACAAAGCCGGAGAGCATACAGGCCCCCATGGCCGCGAACAGGGCCAGGATGGGGTGGCCCGCGATGGCCACCACCGACCCCACCGCGCATCCCAGGGTGAAGCAGCCGTCGGTGGACAGGTCGCAGACGTTCAGCATGGAGTAGCTCAGGAACAGCGCCAGGGCCACCAGCGCGTAGATCACACCCAGCTCCAGCGCGCTTTGGATGATGCTCCAGGTGATAAACATGGCAAAAACCGCCTCTTTTCGTTGAAAAAGTCAGATAAGGGTATCCTCTTGATACAGCCCCATCGGTAACACCAACGGGAAACCCCTCCACCATGCTAACGCATGGTCCCCCTCCCCTTTCAGGGGAGGCGAGAGGTGTGGTCAATTACCGAACGGCAGTTCTTCGTGGAAAACTTGTGCTATACTGGGCAAAATCGCTGACCAAATAGCAAGCACTATCCCCCTTGCCTCCCCTGAAAGGGGAGGAGGGCCGCCGCCTTTAGGCGGTGGCGGAGGGGTTTTGGGCACAAGGCTGGGTAAAAGGGACAGCCAATAAAGTCAAGGAACACGATGGGGATAAGGGCGAAGGCTCTTATCCCCAAAAAATGCGGAGAATTGGTAAAACGCAGCGATTATTCAAACTCCTCCGCGGTCTGGATCTCCGCGACCTCGGTGCAGAGAGGCGCGAAGGTCTCCTTGATGGTGTCCAGGTCAAAGCCGATGGCTTCACAGGTCTCGGTGTTGATGGTGGCGATGCCGTTGTCGAAGGTCATGACGGGGGTGGTGGCGGGGTCAGCGCCGCTGACCAGCAGGTCCACCACCATGTCGGCGGTCATCACGCCCAGGTTGGCGTAGTCCACGCCGTAGCCGCAGAAGGCGCCGTTCAGGGCGAAGGAGTCCGCGCCAGCGTAGTGGGGGATCTGGGCCTCCTGGAGCAGCTCATAGATGGTCAGCTCGGCGGTCATAACGGTGTTGTCGGAGGGGGGTGAAGATGGCGTCCACGCCGTCGGAAATCAGGCTCTGGGTGGCCAGCAGGACGTCGTCGGTGGTGGAGCCGGTCTTTTCCTCGTAGGCAATGCCGTTCTCGTCACACCAGGCCTTGGCGTCCTCGATGGGCTGGGTGGAGGAATCCTGGGCGGTGTCGTACAGCAGGCCCACCAGGTCCAGGTCGGGGTCGGCGGCCAGCATCAGGTTCATGATGGCGGTGGTGTCCAGCGCGTCAGAGGTGCCGGTCACGTTGCCGCCCGGCTCGTCCATGGAAGCCACCAAGCCCGCGCCCACGGGGTCGGAGACGGCGGAGAAAACCACGGGGATGTCGGTGTCCTCAGTAGCGGCCTGCATGACGGTGGCGACGGGGGTGGCCACGGCCACGATCACGTCCACCTGGCTGGCGACCATGTCCGCACCGATCTGGTTCAGCACGGTGGAGTCGGCCTGGGCGTTGTCGTAGTTGACCTCAAAGGTGCAGCCCAGCTCCTCGCCCTTGGCGGCCAGCTCGGTCTGGATGTTCTCCACGATCTGGTTCAGGGAGGCGTCGTCCACCCAGTTGACGATGCCCACGGTGTAGGTCTCGCCGGTGGCGTCGGCGGTGTCGGCGGTCTCATCGGCGGCAGCGGAGGTGTCCTCGGTCTCGGTGGTTTCCGCGGCGGCGGAGGCGTCCCCGCTCTCGGTGGTGTCGGTGGAGCTGGAAGAGCTGCCGCAGGCAGCCAGGCTCAGGGTCATGGCCAGCGCCAGCAGCAGAGCAAGCATTTTTTTCATAACTATCGTTCCTCCTCAATCTTTTTCTGGGCGGTTCTAGTAAGGGAACCTCTGATTAAATAACTCCCGGCGTCTGGACGGCATATTTTGTGCAACTCTTCGTTGCAAAATCTTGAAATCCACAAAGGATTCCTGCGATTTTGCGTCTCGATTTGCGCAAAATCTGCTCGCTCAGCCATCCAAGGCCATTTAATCAGAGCTTCCAAAGAAAAAGCACCTCTCATCCCCACCTCGGGACAAGAGCTGCTGCTCCACTGCGCCGCCCAAATCGGCAAATACACTGTCGGCTGGAAGTACGCTGCTCCCGCAACGGTTTACCATTGATTAGTATAGCGGGGTTTTCTGCGTTTGTCAATGTTTCCGGCGGGGATTTGTACGGAAAATCGGGACCTCCGCGGGAATCGACCGGTCTTTGCCCTCTGCTCTGATGAAAAGGGGGCTGCCCAATGACAACGACAGAAGTATTTATGCTTTGCCAGTTTATTGTCGGCTTATGTGAATTATTTCTGATAATTTACTATCATAAAAAGAAGTAACCGCCCAGCCTCCAAGCAAGCGGTTACTTCTCTCAAGTAACAAATGGGGGCCAGCCGTTGCCGGGCAGCACCCTTGTTCTTTTTCTATAATAACCACAAAACGGGAAATTGTCAATTTCTTTTTCGCCGATTCCCCTCCCCCGCCGGAACGGGGAAGGGGCAAAGGACAGCTTATTCGGTTTCTTCCTCCGCCTCGGCGGCGGGGATGCTCTGGCAGGCCAGCAGGTTGGCCCCGGTCCCGGCCAGGTCCCGCACCAGCACCTGACTGACCGTGACAGGGGCCTCGACGACCAACTCGCTGAGGGCCTGGGCGATGTTGCCCAGGGTCTCCATGGGAACCACCTGGTCGGTTTTCACCCGGCAGCGGTCCAGGAACCCGCCGGTGACGCGGACCTCCCCCTCCACCCGGCGTTTGGGGTTGGTCAGCTCGTGGATGGCGAACGCCTCGCCGTTGCTGCACCCGTTGCCGGTGACGGCGTTGCCGTTGGTCTCGTCCACCCGCACATGGTACTCGTTGGGGCAGCAGGGGCAGATGACTTCCGTGATTTTTCTCATAGTGGGGCCTCCGAATTTTAGCTATTAGCCGTTAGCTGTTAGCTGTTAGTAAGCGGTTGCAAATGAAATACCAAGCGCGAAGCGTGAAAAGCTCGTTTTGTTATACACAAAAATAGCACAAACGGGGCCGCAGGTCAAGAGGTGGCAGCTGTTAGCCATTAGCCGTTAGCTGGCAGTCAGCAGCCGGTAGAGTACAGCAAAGGGGCGGCCATTGGCCGCCCCGAAGGGGATTGAGTGAATCTGGTAAAGCTGTGCTTCAAAGGGACAACCAAAGAAACCAGCAGTCGCAAGCGAACAGCTAAAAGCTAAGAGCGAACAGCTCAATCAGGCAGCTTCAGGTCGTTTTCCACGATCCAGCCGATTTTCCGCAGGACCTCGCAGAAGATCCAGGACAGCAGGCCGGGCAGGACGAAGCAGATCAGAATCATGCCCGCCCAGTCGAAGGCGGTGATGGCGTGGCCGGTGCTGACCCAGCCGGTGTAGACGCCGATCTGGCCCACCAGGCCGCAGGTGCCCATGCCGGAGGAGACGGGCGCGCCGTCCATGGTCAGCTTGAAGACACAGGTGGCGATGGGGCCGGTGATGGCAGACGCCAGCGTGGGGGGGATCCAGATGCGGGGGTTGCGGACGATGTTGGGCATTTGCAACATGGAGGTGCCGATGCCCTG
>JAJPXY010000036.1 GCA_021205205.1 Clostridiales bacterium | reverse complement strand
GGGGCCAACCGCCGCCGTATTGGACAGCGCCACAGTTAGAATACCACAGAGTTTGACGAAACGCAACAAAAATCCCGCAGCCGCACCACAGCCGCTGCCGGGTGCGGTTCGTTGTTCCTTTTGTGAAAATAGCCCCTTTTCAAGGCGGGCTGCAAAGGAGTATAATGACCCCAGACTTCAAAAAAGAGAAAGGAACCGCCCGTCATGCAAAACGTCAAGCTCATCGCCCACACCCCGGACCCGGAGAGCGTGGTGGCCGCCGCCGCCCGGCTGTGCTACTCCGCCGTGGGGGTGGACGCCCTGCTGGAGGCCCAGACCCCGGAGAAAAACGCGAAATTCGTCAAAATGCTGGCCTCCATGGGCCACGAAAGCCCCATCGAACACGTCTCCTTCACCTTCGCCGTGGAGGGGGTCTCCCGGAGTCTGCTGGCGCAGATCACCCGCCACCGCATCGCCTCCTTCTCCGTCCAGAGCCAGCGATATGTCCGCCTGGACGACTTTCAGTTCGTCATCCCGCCGGAAATCGAGGCGGACCCGGCCTCCAAGGAGCTGTTCCTGGAGGCCATGAAAAAGCAGGGGGAGGAGTACCTGGCTCTTGCCGCCAGCCTCCAGGCCCGCCACAAGGCGGAGCTGATGGCCCAGGGCCTGGACGAGAAATCCGCCGAGCGGAAGGCGGAGAAGATGGCCAACGAGGACGCCCGCTTCGTGCTGCCCAACGCCTGCGAAACCAAGCTGGTGATGACCATGAACGCCCGCAGCCTGTTGAACTTCTTCAAGCTCCGCTGCTGCAACCGCGCCCAGTGGGAGATTCGCGCCCTGGCCGAAAAAATGTTCCAGCTGGTCTACCCGGTGGCCCCGGCCATCTTCGCCGCCGCCGGGCCAAGCTGCGTGGCCTGCGGCCACTGCACCGAGGGCAAGATGTCCTGCGGCAAACAAAAAGAAGTCCAGGCGAAATACTCCGCCTGGAAGGAGGAGCTGTGAAGCTCTACGTGACCCGCCACGGCGAGACCGCCTGGAACCGGCGGGACGTAGTCTGTGGCCGCACCGACCTGCCACTGACCAAGCGGGGTCTGGCTCAGGCGGAGGAACTAGCGGAACGGGCGGCGCAAACCGACATCGACCTGATTTTGACCTCTCCCCTGCTGCGGGCCAGGCAGACCGCCCAGGCCGTGGCCCGGCGCATCGGCGCGGAGGTCATTGTGGAGCCGCTGCTCATTGAGCAGGACTTCGGCGCGTTCGAGGAGGGGAGCCGCTTCGACCCCGATTATCAGGACTACCGGCAAAACTTCTTCCGCCGGTTCCCCGGCGGGGGCGAGTCGGTGGTCATGGTGGCCAGCCGGGGCTACACGCTGCTCCGCGCCCTGCCGGAGCGGTACCCCGGCAAAACCCCGCTGCTGGTCAGCCACGGAGCCTTTTGCCGCGCTTTGCACACCTGGTTTGCCGACACCCCAAACGAGGCGTTTTCCCGGTTCCGGCTGGAGAACTGCCAGTTGCAGGAGTATGAGCTTTTGTGACAGGCAGAAGCAAACGTAATTTCGAAACAAACGTTAGTAAAACACAAAGCGCTCAGATATAGCAGGTTATCCCGCCGTATCTGAGCGTTTTTTCTGTTCGCTTACAGCATATACTGGCTGTTCATCACGTCGATGAAGTCGTCATAGGAAAAGAAGAACTCTATAATGCCTTCCGCGTAGGATTGCATGATATATTGACCGGAAATGAACGTGATACCCTCGTCGGTCAGGTAGTAAGTAGAGGAGAAATCTCCCTCTATCTCCGTGCCGTCGCACACCACCTCGGAGATGCAATCGGCATAGTTGTAATTAAAGAAAACTGCCCCCTCCGCCTGCATTTCATCGGCCTTTGCCAGTACAAGCGCCTCCGCCGCCGAGCGGAAGTCCTCCCCCAGCATGGCAAAGGTCAGCATCTCGCCGGTCTGGGCGCCATAGTTCCGGCAATAGCGGTAGTCCCAGCCGTGGGGGCCGCCAGAGTACCCCACTGCGTCAATGACCAGGCTGATGACCGCGTCGTCCACCCGGGCCAACGTGATGGTCATTTCGTCCGAGTAGTTATTAAATGCAAAAGAGCTGTCGACGTAATAGTTTTGGTAGTCCTCCCGGGCGTACTGGGGCATTGTGTCCTGGACGTAGGTGGCAAAGCCCTCCGCCTCTGCGTCCAGATCCTCCTGCACCTTTGCCTGAGCCGTGGCGTCGGCCAGGGTCACGGTGGGAACCTGATAGGAGTACTCCACCAGCAGCGTGCCATCGTCGGCCACCACAGTCCCCTTCACCGTTTCCAGGCTGATGCTGGCAGCAGCGTTGGTAGAAACAGAGCTGTCCACTTCGGCGGTCTGGGATTCATCGGCTTCTTCCACAGGTTCCGCTTCGGCGAAGGCGCTGGCGTCCGGGGCGGCGCTGCCGCTCTCATCCTCGCTCTGGGTGGTCTGGATGCCGCCGCAGGCGGTCAGGGTCAGAGCCAAGGCCAGACACAGGGCCAGCAGGCATGATTTCTGTTTCATAAGGATACCCTCCTTTTCGTTTGAATTGATTGTACCACACCATCCCGAATCATAACAACTGCAAAAACGGTTAAAAAGAATTACAAATGGTTACAGGCCGGGAAAAGGGGACGTTGCCGTCAGGCGGTGGCGGTGGTATCACAAGTTTGCACAAGAGTAACGTCTAAACAAACAGTAATATAACGAAAAACGCTCAAATATAACGAGCAATCCCGCCATATCTGAGCGTTTTTTCTGTTCGCTTACAGCATATACTGGCTGTTCATCACGTCGATGAAGTCATCGTAGGAGAGGGGGATCTCCACGATGCCGCCCGCGTAAGGCTGCATGACGTACTCGCCGGACAGGAAGGTGATGCCCTCCTGGGTCAGGTAGTAGGTGGGTTCCAAATTCCCCTCTGGGGCCTCCACCGAGCCGTTCTCGCCGTACACGTCGGGGTAGAGCCGGGCATAAATCTCCGCGTAGGTCTCGGTGCCGTCGCAGACCACGAAGGAGATCGAATCGGCGTAGTTGTCTAAGGACACGACCTCCTCCGCCTGCATTTCCGCGGCCTTGGCCAGCACCAGCTCCTCCGCCGCAGAGCGGAAGCTTTCGCCCAACCGCTCAAAGGTCAGCGTCTCGCCGGTCTGGGCATCGTAGTTCCGGCAATAGCGGTTGTCCCAGCCGTGGGCGCCGCCGGAGTAGCCCACCTCGTCAATGACCAGGCTGATGACCGCGTCGTCCACACGGGCCATGGTGAAGGTCAGCTCGTCGGAAAAACCATACGTCCCATCGTCCGTGCCCTCGTAATAGGTCTCATAGGCTTCCTTCGCCTGCGGCCCCATCTCGTCCTGCACATAGGTCACGAAGGTTTCCACCACTGCGTCCAAATCCGCCTGCACCACCGCCTGTGCCGCGCTGTCGGCCAGGGTCACGGTGGGCACCTGGTAGGAGTAGGTCACGATCTCTTTGCCGTTGTCATCGGTCACGGAGCCTTCCACCGTTTCAAAAGTGATGCTGGTGTTCTCCGACCCCGCGCTGGCGGTGCCGGTGGTGGAAGTGTCCGCTTCGACTTCCGAAGTCTCAGCGGGTTCTTCCGCAGGTTCCGCTTCGGCGGAAGCGTCCGCGGATTCTCCTTCGGGTTCTGCCTCGGCGGAGACGCTGGCGTCCGGGGCGGCGCTGCCGCTGTTGTCCTCGCTCTGGGTGGTTTGGGCGCCGCCGCAGGCGGTCAGCGCCAGACACAGGGCAAGGCACAAGGCTAACAAGGATGATTTCTTTTTCATAGGGTATCCCCTCCTTCTCGTTTGAATCGATTGTACCACACCATCCCGAATCATACAATGAAAAAATGGTTAAAAATAGTTACAAATGGTTACAGGATGGAAAAGGGGACGCCGCAGCGTCCCCATATGCTTTTTGCTGTCTCCGTGTAGGGGCGGCCCTCGTGTCAAGAGACACATAGGTAACACCTGTGAAGGGACAT
>JAJPXY010000064.1 GCA_021205205.1 Clostridiales bacterium | reverse complement strand
TCATAGAAATCCTTTTTCGTTTTTTCACTGTCTACTTGACAGGAGGCACATCATTGAGCTGGGGCGGTTACTTCTTTTTGTTATTGTAGTAAATTATCAGAAATAATTCACACATGCCGACAATAAATTGACAAAACATAAAAATTTCTGTCGCACTCATTGGGCAGCCCCCCTTTCTTCCGAACGGGGGCGAAAGAAGCTGCCCCCGTGGAGGAGCCAACCGCATACCGTATTGGGCAACGCCCTGGTTCTCCAAGGAGAACCATTGACAGAATACCACAGCTTTTGACAAAGCGCAACAAAAAATTGCCGCTCACCGCTGTACCGCCAGGCGGTACAGCTCTTTTTTCTGGAAACCCGTCTCCGCCGCCACCTGACGGGCGGCCTCCTTCATGGGGAGCTGTTCCTCCCGGTAGAGCGCGCAGACCCGCTCTACCGCCTGCTCCAGGGTCAGGACAGGGCCTTCCTCCGCAGGGGCGGCGCCCTCCACCACCAGTACGAACTCCCCCCGGGGAGGCTGTTCCCGATAACGCTCCACCGCCTGTCCCAGCGTGGTGCGGACGACCTCCTCGTGGAGCTTGGTCAGCTCCCGGCACAGGGCCACCCGCCGCTCGGGGCCAAACACCGCCGCCAGGTCGGCCAGCGTAGCGACCAGCTTGTGGGGGGCCTCGTAAAACACCATGGTTCGCGTCTCGCCCCGGAGGGAATCCAGATGGTCCCGCCGGTTCTTTTTGTTCATAGCCAAAAAGCCCTCGAAGGTGAACCGCCCGGTGGGCAGACCGGAGGCCGCCAGCGCCGTCACCAGGGCGCAGGGGCCGGGCAAGGGCACCACCGTCACCCCCGCCTCCACGCACAGGGCCACCAGCTCCTCGCCGGGGTCGCTGATGGCGGGGGTCCCTGCGTCAGTGACCAGCGCGCAGTTCTCCCCCTCCAGCAGCCGCCGGAGGATCTGGGGGCCGCTGGTCTCCGTGTTGTGACGGTAGTAGCTGACCATGGGCTTTTTCAGCCCCAAGTGGTTCAAAATTTTGACGGACACCCGGGTGTCCTCCGCGGCGATGAAGTCCACCGCCGCCAGCGTCTCCGCCGCCCGGGGGGACAGGTCCCCCAGGTTGCCGATGGGGGTGGGGACGAGATAGAGTGTGCCTGCCATATGTTTCACCCTTTTTCAATGAGCAATTTGCAGTTAGCAATGAGCAATGATCGGTTTGCAGTCGTGGTGCATTGTGAATTGTGCTTTGCCGCGCCGCAAGACGACGGCAACGGGCCGGGTTCCCGCCAGAATTGCACATTGCACATTGCTAATTGCACATTAAAACCAAAACCGGTTCGGCTTGCAGCCCCGGCTTCCCCTGCCGCACCGCCTCCACCAGCGCCAGCTTTGGAGAACTTTCCAGCCGGTGCTGCACCAGCTGCAAGCGCTTTGGCTCCAGGTCGTTTTCCCGCAGGGCCAGCAGCAGGTCGGTCAGCCGCTCCACCCGGCACACCAGGGCGAACCGCCCGCCGGTTTTCAGCCGGGGGGCCGCGGCCCGGCACAGGTCGGCCAGGGTACAGCACACCTCGCTGCGGGCGGCGGCGCTACGCCGAGTGGCCAGTTCACCGGTTCCCAGGGGGAAATAGGGCGGGTTGGAGACGATGAGGTCGTAATGCCCCCGGGAGAACCACCCCGGCTTCCGCAGGTCAGCCGTGAGAATTTCCCCGGCCAGGCCGTTTTCCGCCAGGTTCCGGCGGGCCAGCGCGGCGGCGGCGTGGTCGATGTCGATGCCGTCCAGCGTCAGGCCCGGCTCCCGCGCCGCCAGCAGCAGGGCCAGCACCCACACGCCGCAGCCCAGGTCCAGCACCCGCATCCCCCGGCGGAGGGTGGCGAACCGGGCCAGCAGCCCCGAGTCTGTGCCGACCATCGGGAGGGCGTCATCCTGCCGGAGGGTGTAAGGGCCAATGCGTTCCAGCCGTTCCATCAACATCCCCTCCCGATTCCATGCTGTCCCCATTATGCCACAGGAAAGGACAATTTGCAATTAGCAATGTGAAATGTGCAATTACAGGAAATCAAATGTTTCGTTGTCGCCTTGCGGCGAGGCATATGATTCTCCTGCGGTGTTCCCATGATACGAATATGGCTGCAAACTAATGATTGCTCATTGTAAATTGAAACAAATGTGGCCCTCCGGCGCGGCAGCGCGGGAGGGCCTTTTCGCTTGGGGAGCGAACCACTATAGGGAGGGGGAGAGCAAATTCGTCGCCAGGGCGGCGTTCGCCCAGGGGCTTGTCTGTTATTTTAGCAGAGCCAAATCGAGATTTCAAGCTGTGACAAAAAGCGAGACGGATTTTCGCGAAAATTTGTCACACTTATTTCGTATTCGTAACATTTTGACCAGACAAATTTTTTAGCTTGGAAATGCCCTCGTCCAGGAGCCGCAGGGCGTCCTCCCTGGGGTAGACCATCTTGCTGCCGGAAAGGGTCTGGAAAAAGCCCCAAAAGGCCCGGCAGAGGTATTCCTCCGAGACGCGGATGTCGCAGCAATAGGCCCCATAGGGGAAGCGGTTGGTGGTATCGAAATGGATGTTCCGCTCCGCGTCGAAATAAAGCTCCAGGTAGTCCGGCAGACGCAGGTAAGAGGGCCGGACGATGAGGCCCACCACCACGCCTGCCTCCATCTCCCGGCGCAGCTGGGTCAGGAATGACAGGCGATCCGCCGGCTCCATAGGCGCGACGTACTCCGGCGGCATTTCGATGAGCACCCCCGTGTCAATAAAGGACTGCAATCCCTCCTCAGAAAAGACGGTGTAATAGTCCTTGTCCACCTTCCGCAGCATAGAGAAGCGCTCGTTGCCCATATCAGAGAGGGCGTCCAGGGGGACGGAGCCATCTGTGCGCAGGTACTTTTGGATATAGGCCGGGGTGACATACCGCCCGAAGCAGGGCTGGGACAGCAGGAAAAAGGAATTGTCCGGACTGGTGACCTCTGTGTAATGCCGCAGCACGTCCAGGATGCTGGAGGTACAGGTGGTGAGCAGGTCGCACCGCTCCAGCAGCCGCTGGAAGTGGTCGGAAAAGAGGCGGATCAGCGGCTCCTGGGTGTGGATCTCCGCCGTGGACTGCTCCCGGGAGAGGTGGATCAGGTAGTGGGGCGTGATGATGTAGTAGTTCAGCGGGTTGATCTCCAGCGTGCCGGGCCGCTCCCGGAAGTAATAGGGGGCGTAGGCCCCCCGGGAGACCAGGCACAGGGGAATGATGCGCCCCAGCAGCTGGATGTCCTGGGCGCAGTCGGCGCCGGTGACCACAGGAGTACAGAACAGCTCCTCTACGTGGAACTGCGTCCGCTCCATCCACAGCTCCAGCAGCTCCTGAGACAGGCCCAGCCCGGCGGGGAGGAACATCCGCAGGGTCACGTCCTCCCCTTGGCCGGTCTCCCAGGCCAGAATGGAGCGGATGGTCCCCCGCACCGCGTACTCCCCCTCGATCAGTGTGGCCTTCTGGGTCGGCGGCGGCAGCTGCACCGAGGGGAGGTTGGGGGTGAGCTGCACGTCGGCCAGGTGGTTCAGCAGGTCGCAGATGGCCTGTCGGTTGCGCCAGGCGTCCTCCCCCTGGAGCATCATCTCGTAGTCCTGGAAGAACTCCTCCCGCTCCTCCAGCGTCAGGCGGAAGTGGCCCGCCAGGGCCTGCACCACCCGGTAGGGCAGCACCCGCTCATCAGTCAGCGCCTTGTTGATGGAGGTGCGCTCCGCGCCGATGTCCCGGGCCACGGAGGAGATGGTCTCGCCGCTGGACTCGATCAAGTGCTTTAGGTGGCTGCTAAATTTTGACATGGATGGCTCCTTTCGAGGGGAGGTGGAAGAAAGATTTGTGCTGTCGTATGGGTAGGAGCGGCTAAAGGCCGTCAGACAGAGCAATTTTCACCAATGATTTTCAGAATGGATTCCCGTGCGCAGGGAAATCAATTTTGAGAAGCTCTTGTAAAAATTATACTTTTGTAGGGGCGGCCCG
>JAJPXY010000055.1 GCA_021205205.1 Clostridiales bacterium | reverse complement strand
GGGAAAGTAGGAGAAAATTTGTGAAAAAGCAGAAAGAAAGGGAGATAGCGCCGGAGAGGCCGTCTTTTTCTTCCGGCGCTGCGGCGGCTGCGCACCTCTAAGGGGTAGAATTGGGGGTAGTTGGTACTTGCCGCTCCGACTTCTCGCACTGTTTTTCTGGAAAACCAGCAGAAAACACGAAAAAGGACTGAAACCTGTTACAGTTCCAGTCCTTTTCCTTGGCGCAGAAGAAGGGATTTGAACCCTTGAGACGCTATCAACGCCTACACGATTTCCAATCGTGCGCCTTCGACCACTCAGCCACTTCTGCACCTGGCGATTGCTCGATTGCCGCTTTCCTGACGGCAAGAATTATTATACCAGCCAAACGGAAAAAGTCAAGCACTTTTTTTCGCGCACCGCAAAGTTTTTTTGGCGCAGTCGCCAGACGAATCCAATGATTTACACCTGCGGTCCCATCTCAAAGGCGAAGATGCGGGCCATCACGGGGGCGGGGAAATTCACGGTCAGCGTCCCCGCCGCCTCGTCCCACCGGAAGGCACAGGCCCCGGCGGGGTAGGCGCAGGCGACCTGCGCGGCCCGTCCTGCCCAGCGTGGGAGGGGAACGGTCAGGCGGCTCTCGTCCCCGCCCCGCCGCCAGAGGGCCAGGTAGCCCACAGTTCCATCCTCCAGGGCCAGAGCGGACCAAACGTCCCGGTAGTCGGACAGGCCCAGGGGCCAGAAGGGAACAGCGTTTTTCAGATGGGAGCGGATGGACTTGTACCAGGCGATGCCCTGGTGGACGTAAGCCAGCCGCTCCGGGGGCAGCTCCGCCAGGTGGCCGCTCTGGTGGACCCGCAGCAGCAGGGCGTTCACCATATTGAAAACGGTCTCCTCCACGTCTCCATCCCGCATGGGGTAGGACCACACCGCCGCCTGTTCCGGGGTGACGGCGGCGGGGGCGTTGGCGGCGATGGTGGCGTACATCCGGTAGTCCTCGGTGTCGCTGGTGGACTGGATGGAGTACCGGGAGAGCATGGCGTAGTCCATGCGCAGGCCGCCAGAGCTGCAATTCTCAATGACCAGGCCGGGGTAGCGGTCAAACACCCCCTCCAGCCAGCGGAGGTAGGCCCGCTCGTGCTGCAACAGGCCGTCCCCCACGCTGTCGGCGCGGACCTCGGTGCCGATGCCCGGCTCGATGTTGTAGTCCATTTTGATGTAGCCCACGCCGTAGTCCTCCACCACCCGGCGCATCACTTCATTTACGTGGTCGATGACCTGGGGATTGCGGAAATCCAGCTGGTAACGGCTGCGGTCATAGACCTTTTTGCCGTGGCGCAGGAAGAACCAGTCGTCCGGTACCTGCGCCGCCAGTGGGCAGTGGATGCCCATGCTCTCCAGCTCCAACCACACGCCTGGGACCATCCCCTTGCTGCGAATGTAATCGGTGAGCGCGCGCAGTCCGTCTGGCAGGGAGGGGCGCAGCCCCGGAAGTGCCGCTTGACGGCGAAAGCGCTCCCGGCTCTCCTTCCACTCGCCTACGCTGTCCCACCAGAAGCCGGGAGAGTACCACCCCGCGTCTATGACGTAATATTCGCACCCGGCCTCCGCCGCCGCGTCGATGAGGGGCAACTCCTTCCCGGTGGTGGGGTCCCCAAAGAGGCAGTTCATATAGTCGTTGAAGATGACGGGCAGGTTCTCATCGTCGGCGTTGGGACGGCGGATCAGCCGCCGGTAGCGGGTCAGGGCGGCCATGGCCGTGTCGAAGGAGTTCTCCACAGTCCCCACCGCCACAGGGACGGTGGTGAAGCTGTCCCCCGGCTGCAAATCTTTGCTCCAGTGGGATTGCAGCTCCGTGGGGCCGCTCAGCCCCAGGCAGAAGTGACCGTTGTAGTCGCTCAGTTCCGCCAACCAGGAACCGTTGTGTTCGATTTGCCAAAACAAGGCGGAATTGGCCCCGCTGTTGGCCAGATAGCCCATGGGCAGGAACTCCTTGGTGGACCAGTGGCCGGTGTTCTGGATGCAGAAGGACTTGGAGGTACGGGGCGCGTACAGGGTGGGCTGGCTGCTTTGCAGCCCCAGGTCGGGGAAGGTGTATCGCTTCCAGTTCATCTCCTTCATCCAGCTGTTGTGGGGGATGAGCAGGGACATTTTCTCGTCGGTGGGGAGGGTGGATTCCTTCTCCACCCCCTGGTAGAAGAAGGAGGAGACATACTCCAGCGTCTGCACCTCCTCTCCCCGGTTCTCCACCCGGCTGGAGCAGCGCACCACTGGCAGGTCGCCGTAAAACTGCATCCAGGACGTCACCCGCAGCCCGGTCTCGTCGTCCTCCTGCACGAAGGTCAGCAGGCGGCCCAGCTCATTTTCCTCGTCCCGGTGGGAGACGTACCGCAGGGCGTAGCCGGGGGCGGTGACCAGGTGCTTGTTCCCCTGGCGCTCATAGGGCCGGTTGTAGCCGGAGACCTGCACCTGCACCAGCGGCCAGCCCTGGGTCAGGAAGTCCGGCCCCCAGGGGTCCGCCTCCTTTTGGGTGAGGAGGTCGGATTCGTTCAATGGATTGGGGGAAAAGTGGAGAAATTTCAGCTGCCCCGACTGGGTGACGCAAAATTCCAGGTGGATGCCGTTGTGGAAGATGGAAATTCGGTTCATAAAGCACCTCCGCCATGTCAGGACTGGTTGTGTTCTTCAATTCTCCGCCGCAGGTCGGCCTCCGCCTGCCGCACCTCCTCCCGGAACATCCGGGCGGAGACCCGGGTGGCCCCGTGGCCCAGGATGATGACTTGCTCCAGGGCGTCAGAGGTGGCAACCCGGACACGGTAGCGCCGACCAATTTCGTAGGTCACCTTTTCGATGTACATATCGGCGGTCTCGGCGTGTTTGGTGTACACCACGTAGATATTGTCCAGCTTCTCTACCGAGCCGGGGTTGTGAGGTACCCGGTAGGCGTCGAACACCAGAATCAGGCTGCAGCCCCGGCAGCCCTGGTAGTTGCGCAGCGTCTCGATGAGGGACTGCCGGGCAGCGGACAGGTCCTCCTTCGCCAGCGCTTTCAGCTCGTCCCAGGCAAAGATGATGTTGTAGCCGTCCACCAGCAAAAATTCCTGCACAGGCTCGTTTTCCCATTGGGGAGCGTGTTTTTTCTCCCCGCCGCCTGTGGGACGGTTCACTTCCCGTTGGGGCCGGAAATCCCGCCGCTTCACCGGGCCGTAGGTGTGTTCAAAGATGGCCTGTAGCTCGTCGTCGCAAGCTCCATATCGCTCCCTTCCGCGCGAGCGCGAAAGGTCACTCATTCCGGCTGCTCCTCCTCTCCCCACCGAACCCGTTTCGCTGGGCTTCGGCGGGGGCCCCAGGGAAATGCCGCTGTCCAGGTGCAGGTGGTCCTTCACCTGATTCCATTTTACAATGGTGCCCACGCCGTGGGAGCAGAACACCGAGTCCGGGGTGTTCTCCACGTCCGCCTCTGGGTCGTAGCCGATCTGCGCCACCACCTCGTCCTGGTTGTGGCAGGGGCGGTAGCCCTGGAGGGCGCAGCTCAGCCGTCCCCGGCCCCGGGTGTATGCAGCCACCTGGGTCTGGTAATCCCCCATGGTGGCCACCGGCGCGCTGCCGGTGAGCACTGCCCGGTCGCCCTCCAGCTCCGGCGGGTCAAAGCTGCCCGCCATCAGCTGGATGTCCGCCATGGCCCGGCCCAGGTTCTCCTGGGGCAGCTCCAGCCGGAAGGCGTACCACGGCTCCAGCAGGACGGACTTGGCCTGCATCAGGCCCTGCCGCACCGCCCGGTAGGTGGCCTGGCGGAAATCGCCGCCCTCGGTGTGCTTCTCGTGCGCCCTGCCGGTGAGCAGGGTGAGTTTCATATCTGTGATGGGGGAGCCGGTCAGCACCCCCAGGTGGGGTTTCTCCTCCAGATGGGTCAGAATCAGCCGCTGCCAGTTCCGGTCCAGCACGTCCTCGCTGCACAGGCTGTCGAACACCAGCCCGGACCCCGGCTCTCCCGGTTCCAGCAGCAGGTGGACCTCCGCGTAGTGGCGCAGCGGCTCGAAGTGGCCCGCCCCCACCACTGGGGCCTGAATGGTCTCCTTGTAGACGATGGCCCCGGGGCCGAAGCGCACCCCCAGCCCAAAGCGGCTGGCCACCATGCTTTTCAGCACCTCCAGCTGCACCTGCCCCATCAGCTGGATGTGGAGGCTTCGCTGCCGGGAGTCCCAGAGGATGTGCAGCTGGGGGTCCTCCTCCTCCAGCTCTTTCAGCTTCAGATAAGCGGCGTTGGGGTCGCAGTCCGGGGGCAGTAGGATTTGATAGGTCAGCACCGGCTCCAGCAGTGGCAGGGCGGCGTCCGTCTCCCCGCCCAGGCCCTGTCCGGGCCGGGTGTGGGTCAGGCCGGTGACGGCGCAGACCGTCCCCGCCTGGGCCAGCTGGGTGGTGGTGTATTTGGCCCCGGAGTAGATGCGGATCTGGTCCACCTTCTCCGTCCATCGCTCCCCTTCTGCGCCGCCGGAGAGGGCGGTTTTCACCGGCAAACTGCCGCCGGTGACTTTCAGATAGGTCAGCCGGTTCCCCTGGCCGTCCCGGGCGATTTTGTAGACCTGCGCGCCAAACTCCGCCGGGTAAACTGGAGAGACGGTGTACCGCTGCAATCCGTCCAGCAGGGTCTCCACCCCCTCCAGCTTTAGCGCCGCACCGAAGTAACAGGGGTACACCTGGCGGCGGCAGATGGCTTCTGCTATCGTCTTGTCCTCCATCGCGTCGGTTTCCAGATACTGCTCCATCAACGCCTCGTCGCAGAGGGCCAGCTCCTCCCAGAGGGCTTCGCCCTCCCCGCCGCCGAATGGGACGCAGTTCTCGTCCAGGCGGCGTTTCAGGTCGGCGGTCAGCGCCTCCCGGTCGGTCCCCGCCAGGTCCATTTTGTTGACGAAGAGGAAGGTGGGGTCCTCACACCGTTGCAGCAGCCGCCACAGGGTCTCCGTGTGGCTCTGGACGCCATCGGTGCCGCTGATGACCAAAATGGCGCAGTCCAGCACCTGGAGAGTGCGCTCCATCTCGGCGGAGAAGTCCACGTGCCCCGGCGTGTCCAACAGCGTCACCTCCGCCTGCGGCAGAGGGAGCATGGCCTGCTTGGAGAAAATGGTGATGCCCCGCTCCCGCTCCAGGGCGAAGGTATCCAAAAAGGCGTTGCCGTGGTCCACCCGGCCCAACTTTTTGATGCTGCCGCTCAGGTAGAGCATGGCCTCGGAGAGGGTGGTTTTGCCTGCGTCCACATGGGCCAGGATGCCGACTGTCAGTTTTTTCATGGTGGTTCGCTCCTGTTTTTCTGTATGTTCAGCATGACACACCCCATCCGCTTTGTCAACCATCAAAATGGACGCAAAAGCCCGCCCCTGCTGTCTTGGGGGCGGGCTGAGCGCTTTCTCTCATATCGGATTCACATGGACCATACAGTGTTTGACGCTGGGGAACTCCCGCTCGATGGCGTCGTGGACCCGCTGGGCGATGCCGTGGGCCTGGGTCAGGGAGAGGTCGCCGTCGGCGGCGATCTCCACGTCCACATAGACCCGGGTGCCGAACTGGCGGGTGCGCAGCAGGTCCAGCCGTTCCACCCCCGTCTGCCGGAGGATGGAAAGGCGCATTTCCTCCTCAACGTAGGCCGGGCAAGAGCGGTCGGTCAGCTCGTTCACCGCCTGGCGGAACACGTCATAGCTGACCTTGAAGATGAACAAGCAGATGACCAGCGACACCGCCGGGTCCAGCACCGGCCAGCCCATCCGCGCCCCCCAGATGCCGATGAGAGAGCCAATGGAGGACAGCGCGTCGGAGCGGTGGTGCCAGGCATCGGCCATCAGCGCGGAGGAGCCGGTCTGCTTGGCAGCCCGGCGGGTGTACCAGTACATGGCCTCCTTGCAGACGATGGACACCAACGCGGCCGCCAGCGCCAGCCGCCCCGGGGCCTCCAGCTGGCCGTAGCTGGCCTGAGCGATCTTCTGGATGCCGCTGTAGCCGATGCCCAGGCCGGTGACGGCCAGCAGCGCCGCCAGCAACAGGGACGCGATGCACTCCAGCCGCTCGTGGCCGTACTCGTGGTCGGCGTCCGCCTGCCGGGAGGACAGCTTCACGCCGATCATCACCGTGAAGGTGGAGAACACGTCGCTGGCGGAGTGGACCGCGTCGGACACCATGGCGCTGGAGTGGGCCAGCAGGCCCGCCGCCAGCTTGAAGGCGGCCAGCAGGATGTTCCCCCAGACGCTGGTCCAGGACACCCGGTAGGCGATTTTTGCTTTGGTTTTGGGGTCGAGTTCCATAACAGAGCCTCCTGGTTGGCTTGCCCACAGAAAATAAAATACATCCGCGGGCAGAGGGGTAAAATCTGTCCCGCAGATGTATGTCTCTTTGTTCTGCTGCAACTGGCGTTGCCCGGCAATGTGCCTGACTGAGTTGCTTTGCAGTTTAGCACAGCTCAGGGCGGTAAGTCAACCGCAACCTTGGGGAACCTCTAATTAAATAACTCCCGGCGTCTGGACGGCATATTTCGCGCAACTTTTCGTTGCAGAATCTTGAAATACATAAAGTATTCCTGCGATTCTGCGCCTCAATTTGCACAAAATCTGCTCGCCCAGCCATCCGAGGCCACTTAATCAGAGCTTCCCATGTGAAAAAAGCCCACGATTTTGTCGAAGATGCGGGGTCACTCCCACTTGCCCTCATCGATCTCTTTCAGCAGCTTCCGGTCCTCCTTCGAGGACAGGTCCAGCCGCTGGTACAGGTCGGGGCGGCGCTCCTTCGTCCGCACAAGGGACATTTTCCGCCGCCACTTGGCGATGTTGGCATGGTGGCCGGAGAGCAAAATTTTCGGCACCGCCCGGTCGTGCCACACCTCCGGCCGGGAATATTGCGGGTACTCCAGCAGGTTGTCCCAGTGGCTCTCGTTCTCGTAGCACTCCGGGTCGGACAACACCCCCGGCACCATCCGGCACACCGCGTCCGTCACCGCCATGGCGGCAATCTCGCCGCCGGTGAGGACGAAGTCCCCCAGGCTCAGCTCCTCGTCCACGCACTCGTCGATGAACCGCTGGTCGATGCCCTCGTAGTGGCCGCAGACCAGAATCAGATGCTTGTAGTCCCGCACCAGCCGCTTGGCCTCCGCCTGGGTGAAGGTGACGCCGCAGGGGGACATAAAAATGGTGTGCGCCCGCTCCCCGGTGGTGTCGCAGATGTGTTTCCAGCAGCGGTACAGGGGGTCGGCCTGCAAAATGGCCCCGTGGCCGCCGCCGTAGGGGTAGTCGTCCACCTGGTTCTGTTTGTTGGTGGTGTAATCCCGGAGCTGATGGCACTCGATTTTCAAGTAATCCCGCTCCTGGGCGCGCCCCAGGATGGACTCACTGAGCACGTCTCCGGTGGTCTCCGGGAACAGGGTGATGATGTCCACCCGGTAGCGGTAGGTGATTTCCTCGCTCATTGGGCCAGCTCCTCCGCCCGGCGGAAGCGAATGCAGCCCGCCGCCTCGTCGATGTCCTCCACGAAGTCCGGCACATCGGGGATAAAATACAGCCGCTCCCCCCGGACCTCATACACGTCCTGGGCGGGGTACTCGTGAACATCCATCACTTTGCCGAACACCTGGCCGCTGTCCGCGTCCACCGCGTCCAGGCCAATTAAATCGGCCACGAAATGCGCCCCCTCCTCCAGGGGGATCTCCTCCCGGCGGGCCAGGGCGGTTTTCCCCTTCAAAGGAAGGGCGTCGTCGATGGAGGCGATGCCCTCCAGCGTCACCAGAGCGAACCGGCCCTGCACCCGGGCGGAGCGGATGGGGTAGACCTCGCCGTTCACTGTCAGGTCGGTCAGGCAGCCGAACAGGGCGGGGTCGTCCAGCCAGGATTCCACCTTTAATTCCCCACGGACGCCGTGGGTGTTGACGATTTTACCCGCCTCTAACATGGGATTTTTCATAAAAAACCTCCGTTTAGCAAAAAACAGGGCCGCTTCCGCAGCCCTGTCTTTGCTTCTCTCAGTCCACAATGTCCACTGTGACCCGTGTGTTGTTCCGCTGCGCAAGGGCGCGGACCACGGCGCGAATCTCCTTCGCGATCCGGCCCTGCCGTCCGATTACCTTTCCCATATCCTCCGGGGCAACGCGCAGCTCCAGAACGATCTCACCATCGCAGTCGATCTCCTTGACGCTGACCTGGTCGGGCTGCGACACGAGATTTTGTGCGATATAAGTCAAGAGCTCTTTCATGCAGTATTCCTCCTGCGATTACAGGACATTGGCCTGCTTCAGCAGACGCTTGACAGTATCAGTGGGCTGTGCGCCGGTCTTGATCCAGGCCAGGGTGCGCTCGGCGTCGACTTTTACCTCAGCCGGCTCGGCCAGGGGGTTGTAGGTGCCCAGCTGCTCGATGAAGCGCCCGTCACGGGGATACCGGGAGTCGGCCACCACGATGCGATAGAAAGGGGCCTTCTTCGCGCCCATGCGGCGCAGTCTGATTTTAACCATTTATCCTTCACCTCCAAAGATTCTACAGATTATCTATGATAAGCGGAATATCCTCCGCGAATCAGCGTCTTTTCTTTTTGCGCTTCATATTTTTGCGCTGACGGCCCGCGCTGTGGGCACCCATGCCCGGCCCACGCCCGCCGCTGAGGAAGCTGCTCATATCGGGCATGGAGGAGGGGTCGTCGCCGCCCATGATGCCCCGCAGCGCCCGGGGGACCCGCCCGCGGGTCATCTGCTTGGTCAGGGACTGCATCATCTCGTACTGTTTGATGAGCTTGTTGATGTCCTGGACGGTTGTGCCGGAACCGGCGGCAATGCGCCGCTTGCGGCTGGCGTTCAGGATGGAGGGGTTCTCCCGCTCCGCCTTGGTCATGGAGAGGATCATGGCCTCGGTGCGGTCCAAAATCTTATCGTCGATTTGGGACTCGTCCACCTTGCCGGCCATGCCGGGCATTTTCTGGAGGATGTCGGCCACGGAGCCCATCTTCCGGGTCTCCTTGAGCTGGTCGTAGTAGTCCTGCAGGGTGAACCTGTTGGCCCGGATCTTCTGGGACATCTCCTCGGCCTTTTGCTCGTCCAACCGCTCCTGCGCGTTCTCGATGAGGGTCAGCACATCGCCCATGCCCAAAATACGGCTGGCCATCCGGTCGGGGTGGAACACCTCGATGGCGTCCAGCTTTTCGCCCACGCCGCAGAACTTGATGGGCTTGCCAGTGGTAGCCCGGATAGAGAGCGCTGCGCCGCCGCGGGCGTCGCCGTCCAGCTTGGTCAGCATAACGCCGGTGATGTCCAGCGCCTCGTCGAAAGCCACAGCGGCGTTCACCGCGTCCTGGCCGATCATGGCGTCCACAACCAGCATGATCTCATCCGGGTTGACGGCGGCCTTGATGTTCTTCAGCTCGTCCATCAGGACGTTGTCCACATGGAGCCGCCCGGCAGTGTCCAGCAGGACGATGTCGTTGCCGTGCTGGCGGGCGTGGTCGATGGACGCCTTGGCAATCTCCACCGGGTCGCCCTGTCCCATCTGAAAGACGGGAACGTTCACCTGTTCGCCCACCACCTCCAGCTGTTTGATGGCGGCGGGGCGGTACACGTCGCAGGCCACCAGCAGGGGGCGGCGGCCGGTCTTGCTGCGCAGGTAGGCCGCCAGCTTGGCGGCGTTGGTGGTTTTGCCCGCGCCTTGGAGGCCCACCATCATGATGACCGTGGGGGGCTTGGGGTTCAGGGTGATGGTGGCGGCCTCGCCGCCCATCAGGGCGGTCAGCTCCTCGTTGACGATTTTGACCACCATTTGGCCCGGCGTCAGGGACTCCATCACGTCCTGGCCGATGGCCCGCTCCGTCACCTTGTTGACGAAGTCCTTGACCACCTTATAGCTGACGTCGGCCTCCAGAAGAGCAAGGCGGATCTCCCGCATGGCCTCCTTCACGTCGGCTTCGGTCAGGCGTCCCTTGCTGCGGAGCTTATTGAATACGGATGTCAGCCGTTCTGTCAAGCCTTCAAAAGCCATAGGACTACTCCTTTATTTCCTATTTCTGCATTTCCACGGTCTTGTCCTGGATCTCCCGGGACAGCTGGGCCAGCTCTTGGCTGTGGAACCGGGCGCGGTTCAGCGCGTCGATCTGTTCCGCGCAGGCGCGGATGGTGTTCAGCTCCTCCCGCGTCTCCAGGAACCGGGCCACAATGCCGGTTTTTTCTTCCATCTCGTTGAGG
The DNA here is from genome assembly GCA_021205205.1 of Clostridiales bacterium. Classification (GTDB taxonomy): domain Bacteria; phylum Bacillota; class Clostridia; order Oscillospirales; family Oscillospiraceae; genus Onthomonas. The sequence goes on along the minus strand of JAJPXY010000055.1, from coordinate 13,774 downwards.
ATGGCCTCGGCCCGGACGATGACGTCCCGGACGCCCTGGCGGGTGATGCCAGCGTTCTCGGCGATCTCGGCCAGGGAGAAATCCTCGTTGTGGTAGAGGTCGTAAAACTCCCGCTGCCGGTCGGTGAGCAGCTCGCCGTAGAAGTCGTAGAGCATGGTCATACGGAACGCGGAATTTTTGTCGTTCATATCTGCCGCAGATGCCACCTTCGCGCCTCCTCCACGTTTGTAAAGCGCACCGGCTTTACAACGGGGTTTACTATACTATATTTTGCCGCTGTTGTCAAGCATCTTTTTTCTGTCTGCGAAAAAAATGCCGCCGCAGGGGTGCGTCACGCCAGCCGATTGTTCCGCAGGAACCAGTCGATCCGGTCCTGCCGGGTGCGATACACAGGATGCCGATGGGGTTTTCTCTCTGGCTTCCAGAAGAAAATATGGATATGTGTCCATCCATCCACGGAGGGACAGCCGGTTTCCTGTCCCTTCCTGATATACCTCGTTTCCTGGGAAAGCGGAAGGTCCTGTTCCTTTCTTGTCACACCTTCCGCGCCTTTTGGGGGGCAGCGGCGTTTACTTTTCTCCCGCGTTGGCGCACCGGACAGGCATGAATAGAAAAATCTGTGAAAAATCTCCTTTTTGTATTGATTTTAGCGGACTGCTACGATATAATACGTTTTTGGTATACTGTAAAAAAGCCCATATTTCCATCGCTGCTGGCACGGCGGCGGACAGTTGAAAGCGTCGTATGGGGACAGCAACATGAAAAAATGGAAACAGATGAAGCTGATTTATCGGGTGCTGACCTGTGTTGTGGCAGTCCTGGCGGTGCTGGTGGTGGGCGTCACAGCTACCTATGTGGGACTGCGGCAGAGCGGCAGAGTTCGGCTGACTAACAACGCCACTTCTCAGTCCCCCACCCTGGAGAGTGACAGCGAGGAGGGCGATTCCTCTGCGGCACAGTGGGAGGACGACTGGATCTGGTACGACGGGCAGGTCTACGAATACAACGACAGCATTCTCACCTTCCTCTTTATGGGCATCGACGTGGGGGATGAAGTCAGTGAGGAGCAGACCGGGCTGTCCTCCGGGCAGGCGGACGCGCTGTTCCTGCTGGTGCTGGACCAGGACGCCAATGCCATCCACGTGGTCGCCATCGACCGCAACACCATGACGGAGATCACCCGCATTGACGAGGACGGAACGGTGCTGGGTACCGTCACAGCCCAGCTGGCTGTGGCTCACGGCTACGGCGACGGCAAGGAACTCAGCGCGGAAAACACAGTGTCCGCCGTCTCCAACGTCCTGTATGACGTCCCCATTCACGGCTACTGCGCCATCAACATGGCCGCTATTTCGGAACTGAACGACGCAGTGGGCGGTGTGGACGTGACAGTACTGGAGAGCCTGCCGTCCACCTCCGGGCTGCTGGTGGAGGGCCAGACTGTCCACCTGGAGGGGGAGGACGCCTACCTCTACGTAAAGTACCGTGATTATCTGGTAGAAGGGAGCGCCCAGCGGCGGCTGCAGCGGCAGAAGCAGTACCTGCTCGCCTACATCAATCAGGCCAGAACGGCGGTCTCCCAGGACTTCTCTCTGGTGAGTACTCTGTTCAACAGCATCACGGCCTATATGACCACCGATGTATCCCTGGATGAGGTGGTGTACCTGGCTTCAACCGCGCTGTCCTACTCCTTCGCGGAGGACGATATGCTCACCATCGCGGGCGAAACCGTCGCCACCGAGGGCTATTCCGACGAGTTTTATCCCGACGAGGACGCGCTGAAAGCGCTGATCATCGACGTTTTCTATACCCCCGTGGACACCGGAGAGTAGCCTGTAATTTTTTGAAGGGTCCAGCAAAAAAGGTTGCCATTTCCAAAGGCAGAGCGTATAATAGGTTTTGATGGGTGAATGAACAGATGAGCAAACAACACACCGAAGGGGAAAGCACCCCCTCCAAGAACAGAAGAACGGTTTTCCTCGTCGTCTTTGTCGTCTGTCTTGTGGCAGCGGCGGCGGCGGCAGGGTTCCTGGTCCGGTACTGGCTTGTCCGCCAGGAGGCCGAGGACGTCTACGACTCCCTCCAGGAGGAAGTCTCGGCGGTCGACGAACCCGAACCGGAGGAGTCCCAGGCGGAGGAAGTCGTCCTGGAGGAGGAAATGACCCGGGAAATCGACTTTGCCGACCTCCAGGCCAACACCAACGAGGATATTTACGCTTGGATCTCCATCCCGGACACCAACATCGACTACCCCATCGTGCAGCATCCCACTGACGACACCTATTACCTGAACTATAACCTAGACGGCACCGCCGGGCTGCCCGGCACCATCTACACCGAGCTGGCCAACGCAAAGGATTTTTCCGATTTTAACACGGTCATCTACGGCCACAATATGCAGAACGGGACCATGTTCCAAAATCTGCACAACTACAGCGATGGAACCTTTTTTGAGGAACATCCCTATGTTTACATCTATTTGGAGGATTCCACGCTGAAATACCAGGTGTACGCCGCCTATGAGTACACCAACGTCCATATGCTGTACGCTTTTGACTACAGCACCGAGGAAGGGCGGCAGGAATTTCTCTCCGAGATCGCCGGTCTGCGCAGCCTGACCTACATTTACGACGATACGGTCGAGGTGACGACGGATAGCCATGTGCTCACCCTGTCCACCTGCGTCCACGACGTACCGGAGAAACGGTTCCTGGTCAATGCGGTGCTGGTTCAGACTGTGGACCGCGCCGACCTGGGCAATTCATGAGGATATTAACCACAGGTTAATATATATTTAAGCAAGCCCCGATTTTATATCTGAGCATAAAAAAGGAGGATATTATAATGAAAAGATTTTTAGCCGTGCTGGTGGCCGCCATGTTGGCGTTCAGCGTCTGCGTTCCCGCGTTTGCCACCAACCCCAGCCCCAGCTCCACTGATTCCGAGTACGAAGCTATCATCGAGGACGAACTGGACGATGTGTGGTATTCTGACGAAAGCGTGATGAACAGAAGCTACCTCGTCCAGGCTATCCATTCTGCTATCTCCGGCTACTCTCTCAGCTCCTACGACCTGTCCATCTATGGTGAGGTCTCCGGGTCAGGCAATGGCTATACGGTCAACCTCGACCTCGACAACAAGACGATGACTGTCAGTTTGTCGGACGATGTCAGCGAAAACGATGTTGTGTACCTGATGGTCTACGTTTACGAGAACTGGGTGGCAGTGGAAATCGACCCCGTCACTGGCGAAGTGATCGGCGATCTTGATGAGGATGTTTACTACGAGCTCTTGGACGGTGCTAACACCTATCTGGTTGTTTTGTCTGCGAATAAAGCAGGTTCTGAGAGCGGCAGCGAGTCTTCTAGTGGCGGCTCCTCTTCTGGCAGCGAGTCTTCCAGCAGCAGTTCCTCTTCTGGTAGCGGCTCCTCCAGCAGCAGTTCTTCTTCTGGTAGCTCCTCTTCCAGCAGCAGCTCCTCTTCCGGTTCCAGCTCCTCCACCACCTCCCCCAAGACCGATGACATCAACGTGGTTCCCTATGTGACCCTGTGCGTGCTGGCGCTGGCCGGTGCGGTGGTCGCCGGGAAGAAGGCTTTCGCCCGGTAATCTGCGCGAAGGTTTCCTCAACACTACACTATCCTAACAATAACAGGCCACAGGCTGCGGCATCGTTCCGCTACCTGTGGCCGTTGTTTTGTCTGTTGAGGTATGGTTCAGCCTATATGACCCTCCTCCCCCTATATCTCAGTGACCCAACCGTTATGAATAAATATTAGGTTATCTCTTTGAATCAGCTGAAGCAACTTTACCTTGAATTGTTACCACTCACCTGTAGGGGCGGCCCTTGGCCGCCCGCGTTCAGAGAGCAGTTCCACGGGCGGCCAAGGGCCGCCCCTACACACGGTAGTAGCAAAAGAATCCTCACTACTATTGTCGTAAACGATGACTGATGTTGTTTATAGAATTATTATTTGATGACGTAGGTGTCCATCTTGACTGAGTTAAAGGGATAACCAGTAATAAATAAACCCGGCCTGGTGGAGAACCAGACCGGGTTTATCAAATTTCTGAGCTGGGTACAACGGCGAGAGACGACTCCCGCATCCGCAGAGAGAAAGCCGTCCGGCGTTTATCCCTCACGCGCCCATCATACGGGCGATCACCCCCAGCACCAGCAGGTGCAGAGGATAAAAGGCGTAGAAAATGTACTTGTTTTTGTCCCAGCCCCGGTCGCCGCAGTAGTTCCACAGCAGATAGCCGGAGAAGGGGCCGGTGACGTACATGACGCTGACGGCGCAGCCCAGCAGCAGGCGGACGCCCTTCCGGTCATAAAGCTTGTAGAAGATAGCGCAGATCAGCACCATGCACAGCCCGCAGTTGAGATGGAGCAGACTGCACCACAGCGCCGCCGCCAACACCACCAGCAGCTGGAACAGCTTCCACGCTATCCCAGGCCGCTGCTCCAGCAGCCGCAGACTATAGAGCATGACCAGACACACCGCCAGGGTGAACAGGCTGTTTTGGCTGCCGGTGTCCCACAGGACGCCGTTCATGGCCAGGTCGTAGGGTATCTCGCTGATGACCGCGAAGGCCAGCAGCCGCAGCAGGTAATTTCGCACGCTGGAGGTGTGGACAAATCCCTCCACCAGCAAAAACGCGAACACCGGCACCGCCAGCCCGCCGATGAGCTGAAACACCGAGGCCCAGCCGGAGAGCACCATCAGGTCCGCGTTCTCCGACAGGGCCTGGGACAGCTCCTCAGAGGTGTAGTGGTTCACGTGAATCAGGCCGTTCTGAACGATGGTTGCCCCAATGGTGTAGAACAGCATGGTGATACAGGCGTAGACCTTTAATTTGGTGCCGGTGACCAGAATGACGCGGCGTGGTTTGCGGGGATTCAGGGTATCGTTGCGATCGTTGCGCATAGGGGTCTCCTTTTTTCAATGTGCGATGCGCAATTAACAATTTGCAATTATAGCGATTCCTTCCGCCACAGAGTTGCACATTGCACATTACTAATTGCTAATTGGGCCGGAAGGCCCGAATGGTCTCCAAAGCGGGGAGGGCTTCGCCGTCGTAATCGAACAGGGCCTGGTTGGCCCACTCGTTGCCGCCAGGCCCGGCCTCGCCGGTGTAGTCCAGGGCGGCCTGGGTGGCCCAGCCGCTGCCCGGCACGGGCAGCCACGCCGGTTCCCAGTAGATGAAACCCTTGCCCCGGCCCTCCGGCACGTCCCGGAGGATCTCCATGATCTCCTGCATAAAATCTGCCTGCCCCTGGGGCGTCATGGGGTAGGACACCTTTTCCACCAGATGCGGCCTGGTGGCCATGCCCTTGCGCTGGCTGTCCGGCAGCTTTTCATACTGCTGATAGTCCTCCACGGTGTAGCCCATGGAGACCTCGGCCACGATCAGGTCCTTGTGGTAGCGCAGGGCCAGATCGTTCAGATTGGCACGCAGCTCGTCGGGGACGCCGTGCCAGAAGGGGTAGTAGCTCAGGCCGATGCACTCGAAGTCCGCGCCTCCGGCGGTAAAGTAGCTGTCGAACCAAGTGCGGTACAGGTCGTTGCAGCCGCCGTTGTCCAGGTGCAGCATGACAGAGACGCCGGGAGCCGTCCGCCGCACCGCCCGGATGCCCGCGCTGAGCAGCCGAGCGATGCGGTCAAAGGCTGGGATGCGGCCCATGGGCCACAGCAGTCCGCAGGACAGCTCGTTGCCCACCGCCACCATGGCGGGGAGCAGGTTCTCCTCCCGCAGGAGGGTCATCGCGGAAAACGTGTAGTCGTAGACCGCCTGCTCCAGGGCGTCCAGGCCCAGTCCCTGCCACGCCTTGGGAGTGATCTGCTTGCCGGGGTCGGCCCAAAAGTCGCTGTAATGCAGATCCAGCAGCCAGTCCAGGCCCAGATCTTTGGCCCGGCGGGCCAGGGTCATGACGCAGGCCAGGTCGCAGGTCCCCGCCCCGTAAGGCTCCCCCTGGGGGGAGTAGGGGTCGTTCCACAGCCGCAGGCGCACCAGGTTGCATCCGTAGCCCGCCAAAATCTCCATGGCGTCCCCGGCGGCGCCGTGGTCATAAAACACGCCGCCGCAGCGCTCCACCTCCAACAGAGTGGAGAGGTCCGCCCCCTTGAACCAAGGTTTCAAACGCAATTCCTCTTTCCTCTCTGTTAAACTGTGAAGTCCTCAAGCTCGTCCATGGTGAAGCGCTTGTGCAGGTAGCCGTAGCGCTGGCGCACCAGTTCGTTCCATTGCAGCACCTTTTCCTCGCTACCCACAAACTGGCAGCGGATGCAGTGGTACTCCTTCTTTTCCTCATCGTAGAACATATCAATGTCCAGATCCCGCAGGAAACAGGAGGGGCAGCGGTAATTCAGTCTGCCTTTTCCAGATTGAGCCATGTGGTAAAGACCTCCTTTTCACGCAGTTTTCCGATATAACCCAGAGTGAACATGGGGCCGAAGGCGTAGCCCTCCTTCACGTAGCCCTCCTTCTCCCGGCCCTGGCAGGTCAGGGAGACCAACGTCTCGATGGGCGGTACCTTGCACAGCACCCGCTCCGCGCCGGAAGCAGACGCCTCCCGGCACTTGTACTCGTAGGGGATGACCGTGCTCTTTTCCCCGGCCTCTACCGCCAGGGTCAGACCGGACATATCCTCGGTGTATTCGGTGGTGCCGTAGCAGCCCACCATGTACTCGTTGATGGTCACGTCCGCGGCGGGGTCGCTCATTTCCAGGATGTTCCGGTCCATGCGGATGGTGCTGGCCCCCTCGGGGAAGGTGATGACGGTCTGGAGCTTCACCGTCAGGTCGGAAAAGACGATGTCCACCGGGTCCAGAGTCAGGATGCGGTCCCCGCCCCGCCGGGAGAAGTGTGCCTTGGTGCGGCAGAGGCACAGGTCCACTTCCTCGCCGTTGTGGCACACCTTGGCGCTGCGGACGGTGCCCTCCCCGGCATAGTGGGTGAAGTACCCCGCCCGGTATTTTTCCTGAATCAGGAAGGGATAGCTGGCGTCCTGGACGTGGGGTGTGCCGATGCCCACCGGCCAGTCCAGCTTGGCCACGTAGGGCCGCAGGTCCACGATGGCTCCGCCCTGGTCCATGTTGACGCAGGCCCGCATATAGGGGTCGCAGTACCAGAACAGCTGCTTCTTGCTGCCATAGAGGATGTCCCGCCAAAGGGCGCACTCCGGCTCGGTGTAGTGCTTCTTCTGCCGGTAGTAGTCCGCGAACTCGCTCATGGTCATATCCACCAGCTTGCCCTCTTTTTTCAGCTGACCATAGTAGGCGCAGCCGTCCTCATAGGACTTTTTCAGCAGCTCATAAGGGGCCTCCCACCGGCCCATCTTGTTCATCCAGCCGGGGCCGACAAACTGCATATTGTAGGCGTAGCCGTTGTTGAACTTCTCCTGGTAGCGGTACTGGTCGATCAGGTTATAGAGGTAGTGGTACTCCCAGGTCTGGCTGTCGTAGATCATTCCCCGGAGGACGTTCTGGGGGTGGGTGCCAAAGTTGGAGCCGTTGCCGTCGTAGCAGGCGATCAGGTCCCGGGACAGGTGGGGGATGGCCACGATGCCGGAGTCCTCCGCCTCGTTGGCTGCGGGGGCGTGGGTGTTCTGTTTGGATGGGATCCAGGGCGCCCAGGGGCCGCCGTCCATAAAGGTGTACCAGCTGTTGTTGCAGGTGTGGTAGGCCTTGGGTCCCTCCTCCCAGCAGGTGGCGACAGCGCACTTGACGGTGGGATAGGTCTCCTTGATGTAGTTGATGAGGGGGGCGTCCATATAGTAGGAGCCGGTGGATTCCGGGTAGAACCCGAACCGCTGATAGAAGGTCTCAAAGACGTCCTGAACGATGGCCTTTTTGTCCTCCATGGAGAACATCCAGATGCAGAAGTCCTTGGTTTTGTACTTCTCCCGGAACTGCTCGCAGGGCAGTCCCAGCAGAGTCAGGGCAATTTCGTCCCCATACCGGGCGTGGTCGGCCTTGGCCAGCTCCACCGCCTCATCGTTGAACAGGCTGGCGTAGGTCATCTGAATGGTGGTTTTCAGACCGTTCTTGTGGGCGATGGCCTGCTGGGTCTTGAAAATGTCCAGACTCTCGGTCAGCAGGGATTCCCGGCCGATGTCCTCCGCCTTGCCCTGACCGGTCACCTTTTCGGCGTATTCCGGCACCATCTCCGGGCGATGGATAATATTGAGCACAAACTGATCCATAGTGGCATGAATCCTTTCAAAAAATGAAATAATAGGAAAAGCCAGCCCTCCCCGGCCCCCGCAAGGACCGGGGAAGACTGGCAGGAGGAAAAACAACTCGGTTGGGACGCTTACCCCTTCACTGCGCCGCCGGTGACGCCCTCCACATAGAACTTCTGCATAATGATATACAGAATGGAAATGGGGATGGACACCAGCACGCCTCCGGCGCAGAACTGGCCGAAGTAGGTGTTGATGAGGCTCTTGTCCAGCATATTATACAACCCGATGGCCACCGTCCACTGAGAGGAGACGCCGGCGTTCAGGATCATCTTGGCGTAGACGAAGTCCATCCACGGCACCAGGAAGGAGCTGATGATGGTATAGACGATGATGGGGCGGCTCATGGGCAGCACCACCTGGAGGAAGCACCGGGCCTCGCTGGCGCCGTCCAGCTTGGCTGCCTCCTGAAGCGTTCGCGGCACCGTCCCGAAGAAGCCCTTTGCTATCAGGTAGCCCAAGCCGGAGGAGCCGGAGTAGACCAGAATCAGGCCCAGGTGGCTGTTGGTCAGTCCCAATGCCTTCAAAACGAAGTACACCGCGATCATGGACAGCACGCCGGGGAACAGGTTGACGATGACGGACAGGTTCTGGAGGCCCTTACTGCCACGGAAGTCCATGCAGGCGAAGGCGTAGGCCACCATCAGCACAAAGATACTGGAGATGACGCAGTTGGCGACGGCGATGATCAGCGTGTTGCTGAACCAGGCCGGGAAGTTGGCAACCGTGTCTGTGCCGGTCAGCAGCTTGACATACTGGGTGAGGCTCCACTCCGTGGGGAAGAAGGTGGAGGTGTTGCGGCCGTTGTAGGCGCTGAACGAGGTGACCACCAGCCAAACGATGGGGATCAGCCAAATCACGGCCAGCGCCGTCAGCAGTACGTGCTTCAAAATCACGCGGACAGTTTTCTTTTTCATTGTGCGAAATCCCCCTCTCCGGTGCTAGCTACGACCCGGTTAAAGGCAATCAGCGTGAACAGGGCGCAAATCACAAAGATGATGATGCCAATGGCCGCCGCCATCTTATAGTTGTAATAGTCCTGGGTCAGCGTGAACAGCCAGGTCACCAGCAGGTCGGTCTCCTTGGCCTGAGAGTTCGCCATGGCCTGGTTGGTGGTGACGTAGAAATCGGACGTCAGCAGGTAAATCACGTTGAAGTTGTTGATGTTCTTGACGAAATCCGTGACCAGCGCGGGGCCGGTGACGCTGAACACATAGGGCATGGTGATGCTGCGGAAAATCTGCCAGCTGTTGGCCCCGTCGATGGCGGCGCTCTCCAACTGCTCCGAGGGGATGTTGGTCAGCACGCCGTTGGCAATCAACATCTGATAGGGCACGCCGATCCAGATGTTGATGAGGATAATCATCACGTGCGCCCAGCCCGGCGCCGTCAGGAATGGGACGTAATTTCCTGATATGACTCCGATGTTTTGCAGGAACCCGGTGACGCCCAGGTTGGACAGGATGGTGTTCATAATGCCGTTGTCCGCGAAGAAGTTCCGGACCAGCAGCAGGGAGACAAACTGGGGGACGGCAATGGTGACCATGAACAGCACACGCCACACGGGCTTGGCGATGGTGGTCTTGCCGTTGACCAGCAGAGCCATCAGGATGCCGCCGAAGTAGGTGGTCAGGGTGGCGAAGAAGGACCACACCAGCGTCCAGCCCAGGACACGGACAAAGGCATAGCCGAAGGTGTCAGTGATGCCGCCGCCGCCAAAGAGCTTGATGAAGTTGCTCAGGCCCACCCAGTCAAACAGGGCGCTGGGCGGCATATGGTTCTGGTCGTAGTTGGTGAAGGCCACGAAAATCATCACGAACAGCGGCACCACGGCGAACAGCACCACGCCGGTCACCGGCAGCGCCAGCAGAGTGACGTAGAACTTCTTGTTGATGTAGTCGTGGAGGTCCTCCCGGAAGTTGTTGACGTGCTTGCCCTTTTCCGCCTGCTGCTGGAGCCGATAAACGTTTTTCACGTTGTAGATCCAGATGTAGAGGGCAAAGGCAAGGATCACCAGGGAGACCACAGAGAACAGCAGGATGGTGAAGGAGTTGTCGTAGTCGTTGTACTCGTTCTTCATGGTGACGATGTTGAAGACCGACTCCTGCTGGACGGTGCCCAGGGTGCCGAAGTCAGACAGGTAGGGGATGCCCACCAGCGCGAAATAGACAATGAGCGCGGCCTCGTAAATCGTCATAATCAGGGATTTGATGTACTGTTTCCGGCCCAGATATCCGGCGCCGAACCAGACCAGGGAGAGCTTGACGAAAATATCGCCGTCCGCCACCGCGTGGCCAAAGTCCGCGAAGAACTGGCCCACCGCGCCCAGGCCGGATTTTAGCTTGTTCATACACTTCCTCCTTTTTTCTTTATTGGGCAGCGCCGCACAATGCCGCTTTCAGCGGCTTGCTGTGATGAATCTGCCTGTGCAATTCGCTTTTGCAGCCTCGTGCGGTGCCGCTTGGGGCCTGTTTTTGATAAAACAAGCCCGTATGCACGGCGAGTGCATACGGGCCGTGAGCTATGCTATGTCAGCAGCAAAAGGGTCAGAACCGGTATGTATGACTTGTGCGGGCTTATTCGATGGCCGCAGTGACGCCGCTGACCAGGTCGTCCAGGGCGGACTGAATGGCCGCATCGTCGTCAGCGCTCAGCTGCTGCTGGGCAATGATCTCACCGAAGGTGGCAGTGGGGTCCCAATACTTGTCGCCGACGGACTGGATGGTGGCGAACTCGGACTGCTCAGCCAGAGCGTTCAGAGCCACGTTGGAAGCCACTTCGTCAGAAGCCTGGGAGTTGACGTTGGATGGGCCGATCTCCCGCAGCTCGAAGTGGCGGGTCTGGGACTCCTCGTTGGTCAGGAACTCAGCCAGCAGGACAGCCCAGCCGGCGTTGTCGCAGTAGGCGTTGACGCCCATCAGCTTGCAGCCGGCCACGGAGCCCATCTGGACCTGATCGCCAGCGCAGGTGAAGGTGGGCAGCTTGGTGGCGGCGTAGCCGTCACCGAACGCGGGCTGAGCGGCCTCGGCGTCCCAGGTGCCGGAGACGGCGGCGCACAGGCTGCCGGAGGCAATCTGGTTGGAGACGTCGCCGTCAGCGCAGGCCAGGAAAGCGGAGCTGGAGGTGATGTCCAGCATCCCCTTGACCACGTCCACGCCGGTGTAGCCCAGGGAGGAGGTGCCGTCCCAGTCGATGCTGGTGGTGCCGTCGTCATTCAGCCCGGTGGTGAAGCCCGCGCCATAGAAGAAGCCAGCGTTGTACCAGCCGGAGGAGATGGTCATGCCGACCTGCTTCCCGGCGGCCTCAGCGGCGGCCAGCAGGCTGTCCCAGGAGGCCACATCCTCTTCGGAGAGGACGCTGGAGTCATAGAACAGGAAGAAGCCGTTGTCGGCGCTGGTGGGGAAGGCATAGAGGGTATCGTTGTAGGTGGCGGCCTCGATGGAGACTTCCACGTTGTCGGCCTTGACGTCATCCAGGGTCTTGCCGGCATAGTTCTCCAGCACGGCGGACATATTGTCGTCCAGCGCCAGCAGAGCGCCGGCGTTGACCAGGGAAACCAGCTGGTCGTCAGCAAAGGCGAACACGTCGGCGGCGGCCTCGATGTCGGTCAGGACGGTGTCCTTGGCGGTGGACTCGGACTCCACGCCAATCTGGATGTCGAAGGTGGCGTAGTCGGCATAAGCCTCCTTAAAGGCTTCCACCCGCTCGGAGAGGTAATCCTGGTCCTCCTCCGCGCCCCAGACGGTCAGAGAGATGGTCTCGCCGGTGCTGGCGGCGGCGGTGGTGTCATCGGCGGTGTCGGCGGCAGAGGTGTCGGCGGCGGCCGCAGAAGTGTCACCGGTGGTGTCGTCGGTGGTGCCGCTGGAGCTGGAACCGCCGCAGGCGGCCAGGGACAGCGTCATCGCCAGCGCCAGGATGAGCGCTAACAGTTTTTTCATTTCGTGTTCCTCCTAAAAAGTGGTTTCAACCGCTTGTCCGCTTGCGCAAACGGTTGTTCATAGTGATAGTATAACAGCCTGACAACTTATTGTCAACACGCTAATTTGCACAATTTATTTTTCTATTTTTTCGTCGTTCTGACGGTAAACTTTGAACGTCATGTTTTTCAAAATGCAACCGATTGCACAATATTCCGCCAAAATACCCAAAAAGAAGCACAAATTCAGCAGACCTTTTTGGCACAGGGCCTCTGCCGAATTTGTGCTTCTTTTGTACGATACGCATATTGTCTGTGCGATTGTTATTTTGTGGAATCCCGCAGCAATATCTGGTAGCCGGAACAGGTGCGGTTCTGGGTCTCCTTCCCCGCCATCCGGTCCAGCAGCATCTGACAGGCCATTTTCCCCAGCTCCTTGGTGTCGAACCGCAGGCTGGTGATGGGCGGGTTGTTGTTTTTCAGCAGGTTGCTGTCGTAAAAGCTGGCCATGCGGATGTCCTGGGGAATGTGCAGCGCCAGCTCCCGCAGACGCACCAGCGCCAGGTTGCAGATGTAGTCGTCCATGCAGATGAGGCGGTCCACCTGCTGCCACAGCGCCTCGCCCACGGCGGCTCCGGCCTGCCGCACGGTGCTGATGTTCTTAAAGACCAGATCCTTTTGCAGCGGCTGCCCCGCCAGCTGGTGGGCCTCTTGGTATCCCCGGAATCGGGAGCCGGTGACGGAATGGGTCTCGTCCCCGCCCAGCAGGGCCAGGCGGCGCATCCCCTTGCCGAACAGCAGCGTCGTCAGGTCCCGGCAGGCCCCCTGGTTGTCGTTGTCCACATAGAGCACCTCCGGGTCCTGGGGCGCGCCCACCACCACGAAGGGCATTTCCGTCTCCTTGAGCAGCGCCACCACCGGGGAGTTGACGGTGCTTCGGCTGACGATGACGCCGTCCGCCTTGTGGTTGTTGATGACCCGCTCCAGCTGGGTGGTGGAGCTGCCCGTGACCATGGAGATGAGTACGTCATAGTCGTTTTCCAGCGCCACCTCGCAGATGCCTGCCATGCACTCCTGGAAAAAGGGCAGTTCGGTGTCCTCGTAATCCCCGGGCAGCACCAGCCCCAGGTTATAGGTCTTGCTCTGGGCCAGGCCCTTGGCCACGGCGTTGGGCCGGTAGTTGTGCTCCGCGATAAAGGCCAGCACCTTGGCCCGGGTCTCCGCGCTGAGCCGCCCCTTGCCGGAGATCGCCCGGGAAACCGTCGTCTTGCTGACGCCCAGTTCTTTTGCAATGTCGTCGATGGTATAGACCCGCGTTTCGGTCCCCTTTGCGGCCACCTTTGGTCACCTCCGCTGAAAGCCGCCGGTCAGCCCTCTGACCGGCCGTGCTGCCTTTATCTTAACAACAATCGGTGTCGCCCGTCAAGGCAAAACCGCAAATCTCCACGGAAATCAAGTTTGCAAATCAAATATCGGGTTTTCCAATATTTATAACCATTTGGACAGCATAAAAGCTGAAAATGCTGCCTATTTCATTCAAATAACCTGTAGGGGCGGCCCGCGTGTCAAGAGACACATAGGTAACACCTGTGAAGGGACATGGGTTACAGTCTCCG
>JAJPXY010000009.1 GCA_021205205.1 Clostridiales bacterium | reverse complement strand
TGCCTCCCCTGAAAGGGGAGGGGGACCATGCGAAGCATGGTGGAGGGGTTTCCCGACCAGATAATAGTGAAGGCTGATTCAAAGGGATAACCAGTTAATGAAATAAGCAAACTGCTTTTGGCTGGTATAGTACAAAGTTTTCCACAGAAAATCGCTAGTCGGTTACTGACCGCCCCTCTTGCCTCCCCTGAAAGGGGAGGAGGGCCGCCGCCGTTAGGCGGTGGCGCAGGGAGGGGCGAAGCCCTGGAAGTGCCGCTTGACGGCAGAGGGGTTTTACCATTTCCCCTCTCAGGAAGGAGTTTTTATGCCCGAACCCATTGAACTGCGTCTGGCCGTCCTCATCGACGCGGACAACGCCCCCCGCACCGCCATGAAAGAAATTATGGAGGAGATCGCTGTCTATGGCTCCCCCACCATCAAGCGCATTTATGGCGACTGGACCACCCCCAACATGGCCAGCTGGAAGGCCATGCTGCTGGAGTACGCCATCACCCCCATCCAGCAGTACGCCTACACCACCGGCAAAAACGCCACCGACTCGGCCATGATCATCGACGCCATGGACATCCTCTATTCCCGCCGGGTGGACGGCTTCGTGCTGGTGTCCAGCGACAGCGACTTCACCCGCCTGGCCACTCGTCTGCGGGAGGCGGGGATGAAGGTCTACGGCATGGGGGAGAAAAAGACCCCCCAGCCCTTCATCGCCTCCTGCGATAAGTTCGTCTATATTGAGGTCATCCGGGCCGCCGCCAAGGAGGCGGAGCCGGAACCGGACCACCGCCCCGGCCAGAAGGCCGTCAAGTGCAAGCCCGCCGCCCAGAACAACCGCTCCATCTCTCCCGTCACCGCGGACATCATCGAGCTGATCGCCCTGAGTCTGGAGGACATCACCGACGACGAGGGCTATGGGATGCTCTCCGCTCTGGGGACGCTGCTGCTGAAAAAGCGGCCCGACTTCGACAGCCGGAACTACGGCTTCAAAAAGCTCTCCTCCATGATCCAGTCCATTCCCCGGTTCGAGGTGCAGAAGCAGGGCACAACCACCTACATCCGGGACCTCCAGGCGAAATAAAAAAATATGCCCTACCAATTTTCCTGAAATCGCGTTTTTCCTCTGGACTTTCCGCTCGCTTTATAGTATGATACCGGTGTGAGTGATGAGCAGACCCCTTGTCACAAACCCGAATGTCGCTTCGCCCCGCCCCTTGGAAGAATACGATTTCTGACAAATGGCCGGACGAGCCGCTTCTTGCGTTTGTTTATAAGAGGTATTTTATGCCCGCATCCTCCGATGCGGGCTTTTTGCGCGCTTCCGGACGCCGGGAGCGCCCACGTGAGAAAGGAGCCGCCCCATGAAGACTTCTCTGAACGAGACCCCCGCCTCCAGCCGCACCCACATCACCTTTCTGGGTCGGATGAACAGCGGCAAGAGCGCCCTGGTCAACGCCTTCGCAGGCCACGCCGTCTCCATTGTGGACGGCGCAGCCGGGACCACCACCGACCCCGTCCGCAAGAGCATGGAGATCCACGGCATCGGTCCCTGCGTCCTCATCGACACGGCGGGCTTCGACGACGCCGGGGATTTGGGGCAGAAGCGGGTGGAGACCACCAGACAGGTGGCCCAGGAGACGGATTTGGCTGTCATCCTCTTCACGCAGGAGAATCTGGAGGAGGAGGCCAACTGGTTCCGCATCTTCGCTCAACAGGATACCCCCGTGGTGGCGGTGGTCAGCAAGTGCGACGCCAACCCGGACACCGAGGCCCTCTGCGCCGCCATTCGCCGGGAGCTGGACACTGACCCCATCACCACCAGCGCTGTCACCGGCCAGGGAGTGGACGCCCTGCGGGAGCGGCTGGTGGAGCTGTCCCACCGGACGGAGGGCAAGCGGTTCATCACCGGGAACCTGGTGGGAGAAAACGACCTGGTGCTGCTGGTGATGCCCCAGGATATCCAGGCCCCGGAGGGGCGGCTGATTTTGCCCCAGGTGCAGACCATCCGGGAGCTACTGGACAAAAAGTGTCTGGTGATGAGCTGCACCACCGACAAGCTGGAACAGACGCTCTCCGCTCTGGCCTACCCGCCCAGGCTCATCATCACCGACTCCCAGGTGTTCCGCCTGGTCTACGACAAAAAGCCCCAGGAGAGCCTGCTGACCTCCTTTTCCACCCTGTTTGCCGCCTACAAGGGGGACATTCACGCCTATATTGAGGGAGCAAAGGCCATTGATGGGCTTCGGGAAACCGACAAAGTCCTTATTGCCGAGGCGTGTACCCACGCCCCCATGGAGGAGGACATTGGCCGGGTGAAAACCCACCGGCTGCTGCGCCAGTGCACCGGCCCCGGCCTGACCGTGGACGTGGTCAGCGGGAAGGACTTCCCCGCGGATTTGGGGCAGTACGCCCTCATCATTCAGTGCGGGGCCTGTATGTTCAACCGGAAGTACGTCCTCAGCCGGGTGGCCGAGGCCAGGGCCGCCGGGGTTCCCATGACCAACTACGGCGTGGCCATCGCCCACCTCAGCGGCATTTTGGCGGACGTAGCCATTCCCGAATGAACGAACGAAAAACCTGAAAAAGGAGAAGTGACTATGGAGACAAGACTGGCGGTCATCGCCATTATCGTGGAAAATCCCGACAGCGTGGAGGCGCTGAACGCCCTCCTGCACGAGTACGGCAGCGTCATCATCGGGCGGATGGGCATTCCCTACCATGCCAAGGGGGTCAACCTCATCAGCGTAGCGGTGGACGCGCCCATGGACGCCATCAGCACCCTGTCCGGCAAAATCGGGCGGCTGGAGGGCGTGTCCGCAAAGGTGGCCTATTCCCGCGTTTAACCTTATAGAATATAAAAAAGAAAGAGGAACCAAGCTATGGCAATTTACGATCCCAAGTCCCTGAAAGCGGAGGAGTTCATCAACCACGAGGAAATTATGGAGACCCTGGCCTATGCCGACGCCCACAAGGAGGACGCGGAGCTGATTGACCAAATCATCGCAAAGGCCAAGGAGCTGAAGGGCCTGTCCCACCGGGACGCCTCTGTGCTGTTGGCCTGCACCCTGCCGGACAAGGTCGAGCAGGTCTACGCCCTGGCGGAGCAGATCAAAAAGGACTTCTATGGCAACCGCATCGTGCTGTTTGCGCCGCTGTACCTGTCCAACCACTGCGTCAACGGCTGCACCTACTGCCCCTACCACGCCATCAACAAGCACATCCCCCGGAAAAAGCTCACCCAGGAGGAGATTCGCCAGGAGGTCATCGCCCTCCAGGACCTGGGCCACAAGCGGCTGGCCATCGAGTCCGGCGAGGACCCGGTGAACAACCCCATCGAGTACATTCTGGAGTCCATCCAGACCATCTACTCTGTCCACCACAAGAACGGTGACATCCGCCGGGTGAACGTGAATATCGCCGCCACCACTGTGGAGAACTACCGCAAGCTGAAAGAAGCGGGCATCGGCACTTACATCTTGTTCCAGGAGACCTACCACAAGGAGTCCTATGAGCAGCTGCACCCCTGGGGCCCCAAGCACGACTACGCCTACCACACCGAGGCCATGGACCGGGCCATGGAGGGCGGCATTGACGACGTGGGGCTGGGCGTGCTGTTCGGCCTTGACAAATACCGCTACGAGTTCGCGGGCATCCTGATGCACGCCGAGCACCTGGAGGCCGTTCACGGTGTCGGCCCCCACACCATCTCCGTCCCCCGCATCTGCCCGGCGGACGACATCGACCCCACCACCTTCTCCAACGCCATCGACGACGACACCTTTGCCAAAATCGTGGCCTGTATCCGGGTGGCGGTGCCCTACACCGGCATGATCGTCTCCACCCGGGAGAGCCAGCGCACCCGGGAGCGGGTGCTGCACTTGGGCATCTCCCAGATCTCCGGCGGCAGCCGCACCAGTGTTGGCGGCTACACCGAGGAGACCCGCCCGGAGGACACGGTGCAGTTCGACATTTCCGACCAGCGCAGCCTGGATGAGGTGGTCAAGTGGCTGATGGATATGGGCTATATTCCCAGCTTCTGTACCGCCTGTTACCGGGCGGGGCGCACCGGCGACCGGTTCATGGAGGTCTGCAAGTCCGGCGCCATCCAGAACTGCTGCCACCCCAACGCCCTGATGACCCTGAAGGAATACCTTGAGGACTACGCCACCCCCGCCACCCGTGAGGTGGGCCTCAAGCTCATCCAGAAGGAACTGGCCAACATTCCCAACGAGAAGGTGCGGGCCATCACTGTCCAGCACCTGGCGGACATCGAAAACGGCCAGCGGGATTTCCGGTTCTGAGTTCCAATTCTATCGCAACCGACGCCCGGAGGAGCGCAAACACGCGCGTCTCCGGGCGTGTCTTGTTTTCCTGGGGAAAAGGGATGGAAAACGCCGCCTCAATGGGGTATAATGGGGATTGAGAAAACGACAGGGAGGGGTATTATGCGACTGTTTCACCTGGCGGACCTGCACCTGGGCAAGTCCCTTTACGGCTATTCCCTCATCGACGAGGGGGACCAGCCCTATTGGGTGGACCGGCTGCTGGAGGCGGCGGACGAGTACCGCCCCGACGCGGTGGTCATCGCGGGAGACGTATATGACCGGGCAGTGCCGCCCAAAGAGGCGATAGAACTGCTGGATCGGCTGCTGACCGCCCTTTCCCAGCGGGACATTCCCGTGCTGATGGTGGCGGGGAACCACGATTCCGGCCACCGGCTGGCCTTCGCCAGCGGTCTGCTGGAGCGGGAGGGAGTCCATATCGCCGGGGAGTGCCAAAAGGAGCTGGCGCAGGTGACGCTGGAGGACGAATTTGGCCCCGTGACCTTTTGGCTGATGCCCTATCTTTTTCCGGCGGCGGTGCGCTGCGCCCTGGGCCGGGAGGACCTGACCGGGTACGACCAGGCGGTCCGCGCCCTGCTGGAGGCCCAGCCCATCGACCCCACCCGGCGGAACGTGCTGGTGGCCCACCAGTTCGTCGTCTCCGGCGGCGCGGAGCCGGAGCGGGACGGCTCCGAGACTGCCGTGGGCGGCGTGGGCCAGGTGGACGCGGACGCCTTCGCCGCCTTTGACTATGTGGCCCTGGGTCACATCCACGGCCCCCAGAAAATCGGCCGGGAGACGGTGCGCTACGGCGGCTCACCGCTGCCCTACAGCTTCTCCGAGGTGGGTCAGCGCAAGGGGCTGACCCTGGTGGAGCTGGGGGAGAAGGGCCAGGTGGACATTCAGCTCATTCCGCTGCCCGCCATCCACCGGATGCGCCAGGTGAAGGGGACGCTGGAGGAGCTGCTCGCCCTGGGGACGGAGGACGCCTCCCTCCGGGAGGACTACCTGCGGGCAGTGCTGACCGACGTGCAAATGCCGCCCCGGGCCATGGAGCGGCTGCGGGCGGTGTACCCCAACCTGATGGAGGTGGCGCGGGAGCTGCCCCAGGCGGCCCAGCGCGCCGCCGGACAGACGGCCCAGGTGAAGGAACGTCCCCTGGAGGACCTGTTTTGGGATTTCTACACCCACCAGGCGGGGGAGGTCCCCGACCAGTCCCAGGCGGAATTGATCGCCTTCGCTGCGGAGCAGGCCCGGCGCGGCCCTCTGCCGGAACTGCGCCGGGGGGAGAGCGCAGACAAGGAAACACTGGCGCTGGTGGAGTTTGCCCTGGAGCGCTTTGGAGAGGAGGAGAGCCTGTGCGACCCGAAAAACTGACCATGGCGGCCTTTGGCCCCTATGCCGGGGAGACCACGGTGGACTTCACCCAGCTGGGCAGCGGACTCTACCTCATTTCCGGCAACACCGGCGCGGGCAAGACCACTCTCTTCGACGCCATCGTCTACGCCCTCTACGGCGTGGCCAGCGGCAGCGGCCGGACGGCAGAGATGTTCCACAGCGACTACGCCGGGAAGCACGACCGCACCTGGGTCGATTTGACCTTCACCCAGGGCGGACGGCAGTTCCGGGTGAACCGGGAGTTCCGTTTCCCAAAAAAACGGGACGGCTCGGTGGGTAAGCCCACCAAAAACGCCCAGTTAGAGGAGGAGGGCAAGTCTCCCGTCAGGGGGGAGGCCGCTGTCACCGCCCGCGTTACGGAACTGTTGGGGCTGGACGCCAGCCAGTTCCGGCAAATCGTCATGCTGGCCCAGGGGGAGTTCCGCCGGTTCCTGGAGGCGGGCAGCGACGAGCGGGGCAAAATTCTGGGCCAGCTCTTTGACAACCGGCTGTATCTGGACTTTCAGCAGCGGCTGAAACGGGGCGCGGACTGCCTGGAGGCCCGGCGGCAGGACGCGGAGCGGGAGATGGAGGTGCGCCTGCGTACCCTCTGCCTCCCGGAGGACCTGACGGAGGAACAGCGGGGCCGATTTGCCCTCCATCATCCCCAGCTGGAGGAGGCGCTGGCTCAGCTGGAGGCCGAGGACCGGCGGGCGCTGGAGGCGCTGGACGGGGAGCTTCGCGCCCAGGAGGCCCGGCGGGACCAGCTGCAAGCGCAAAGGACCCTGTCCCAACAGCGGAACCAGCGGTTGGACGCGCTGGAGCAGTGCCGCCGGGAGGAGGCCGAACTGTTGGCCCAGGCGGAGCCGATGGCGGCTCTGGACCGGAGGCTGGACCAGGGCCGGAAAGCCCTGCGGCAGGTGTTTCCCAGTCAGCGCGCCCTGGAACAGGCCAGGGACCGCCTGCTCCAGACACAGCAGGAGCTGGCCGGGTGGAAGTCCCAGCGGGAACAGGAGACCCGGCGGTTCCAGTCTTTGGAGCAGGACTGCCGCCGCTGGCGGGAGCAGACGCCCCAGATGGAGCAGCTGGGCCACCAGATTCAGTCCATCGAGGCGGCGCTGCCCGATTATGACCGATTGGAATCGGTCCGGAAGGAGTGGGAGAGCGCCGACAAGCGCCTGAACGACGCCCGGCGGGACGAGGATCAGGCGCAGAGGTTTCTGCAACAGGAGGAAAACCAGCGGGCCGAGTTGCAGGCCAAGCTGGAATCGCTCAAAGACGTGGACGTGACCTGTGTCCGGCTGGCGTCGTCACTGGAGCAGACCGGTCAGCGGCTGAACCGCCTGACCACCCTGGGAGATCAGGTTACGGAGTTGAAAACGGTGCTGGCCCAGGGCCGGGACCTGAGCTTCCGCCAGCAGCGGCAGCAGCAGCGCCTCCAGGAGGCGGGGGAGCGGCGCAGCCAGCTGTATAACGCCTTTTGGAACGGCCAGGCCGGGATCATGGCGGAGCAGCTGGAGGCGTCCCTGGAGCAAGACGGCGAGGGTGTCTGCCCGGTCTGCGGTGCCCGGCACCTGCGGGGGGAGCATCCGCCCTTCGCCCAAAAGTCGGCGGAGACCCCTTCCCAGGAGGAATTGAATCGTGCCGAGGCCGCCTTGAAGCGGGAGCAGGACAGGGACAACGCGCTGGCGATGGAGTTGCAGGAGAAACGCACCGCCTGGGTGGAGGGGAGGAAAAATGCCCTGAAGCTGGCGGAGGAACTGTTCCCGGAGCTGCCGGACTGGGAGGCACTCTCTCAGAAGGAGTTCCTGGAGCTGAATATCGCCCAGAGCAGGACCCACCTGACGATGCTGAAAGCCGAATTGCAGACAGCGCAGAAGCAGCAGCAGGACAAAGAGCGCACCGAGGACGAGTTACAGACCCTCCTCTCCCGGTTGGAGCGGGCCAGAGCGCGACTGGATAGCGAGACCGAGGCGCGCCAGAAGGCGCAGGAGGAGGTCGCCCGCTTGACCGCCCAGGTGGAGGAGGGGCAGCGAACGCTGCCCTACCCCTCCCGGCAGGAGGCCCTGGCGGAGCGGGAGAAGCTGACCGCCCAGCGGGATCAGTGGCAGCAGGCGCTGGACCAGGCGCAGCAGGCGCTGGACGCCAGCCAGCAGGAGCTGACGCGGCTGGCCGGTTTGCTGGACGCCGGGGAGGCCCGCATGGAGGGCCAGCGGAAGGAATTGGAGGCTGCTGCGGCGCAGCTGGAAACCGCCCGGAAAGAGGTCGGTTTTGCGACCCTGGGGGCGTACCAGCAGGCGCTGAACGCGGAGGGCAGGCGCATCGACGAGGACTGGCTCGCCGCCCAGGAGGCGCGGCTGACCGAATACCAAAACCGCCGCAGGGATTGCGCCAACCGGCTCCGCTCCCTGGAGGAGGAGACGGCCGGGTGGCAGCGGTGCGACCTGGCGGCGCTGGACGAGGCGTTGCGGGAGCTGGAGGGGCAGCTTTCCGACCGGAAGGAGGCCCGCGACCGGCAGTATCACCGGCGGGAGGCCAACCAGCAGGTGGCCCGGGGCGTGGCGGAAGGACGGGCGGCGCTGCGGCGCATCGCCCCGGCGGAACGGGAGCTGAAACGGCTGGCCCAGGTGGCCAACGGCCAGGACACCGCCCTGGGCCGCTACAGCTTCGACCGATATGTCCTCAGCGCCTTTTTTGAGGAGATCATCGCCCAGGCGAATTGCCACCTGGACGTGATGAGCGGCGGCAAATACAGCCTGGCCCGGCGGGAGACCGCCGACCGGAAAAACGGCGCGGCGGGGCTGGAGCTGGAGGTGCGGGACGCCTTCACCGGGGAGGCCCGGCGGACGCCGTCCCTCTCCGGCGGCGAGTCCTTCCAGGCGTCGCTGGCCCTGGCCCTGGGCCTCTCCGATGTGGTGCAGCAGCACGCCGGGGGCGTCCAGCTGGAGACCATGTTCATCGACGAGGGCTTTGGGTCCCTGGACAGCCAGTCGCTGGAAAAAGCCCTGGAGGTGTTGCGCCAGCTGGCCGGGGACAGCCGCCAGGTGGGCATCGTTTCCCATGTGGAGAAGCTGGAGGAGTGCATCCCCCAGAAGATCCTGGTCCGGGGCGGCAGGAACGGCAGCACCATTGAGATGCAGATCTGAGCCACAGAAATGGGATTCTTTTGCCACAAAGGAGCAGATTTGTCCGATTGCTGCCGGGAAAGAGACTTGACGCTGTCCGCCTCCATGCGGTACAATAAACAGGAAAGAATGTCGGAAAAACGGGCTTTTTGAGGCAGGGCGGCTATATGGCCCTCTGCCGCCCAGGCGCAGGACGTTGCCTGCGGAACGGGGAAGGAGACAGCAGGATATGGCGGATTCCAACATCACCAAACGGGCGCTGGCGATGGCGATGAAGGAGCTGATGGAACAGACGCCCTTTTCCAAAATCAGCGTGGGGGACATCTGCGAGAAATGCGGCATGAACCGCAAGAGCTTCTACTACCATTTCCGGGACAAATATGACCTGGTCAACTGGATCTTCGACGTGGAGTTTTTGCAGCTCACGGTTCAACACGAAGAGGGCATTCGCTGGACGCTGCTGGGAGAGCTGTGCCGGTATTTTTACGACAACCGGGTCTTTTACCGGCGGGCGCTGGAGGTGAAGGGGCAGAACTCCTTTTCTGACCACTTCCGGGAGATGCTTTACCCGCTGCTGCGGGAACTGCTCAAAAAGGTCCTGGCCGAGCCGAAGCAGGTGGAATTTTACATCAATTTCTATTCGGACGCCTTTATCTGCTCCCTGGAGCGATGGCTCTCCAGCCGGGACTGTATGCCGCCCGAGCAGTTTGTGGAGCTGCTCCAGTCCTGCGTGCTGACCCTGGCCGACCTGACCAAGCTGGAGGAGGATGAGGAGCTGGGAAAGCTCACGGAGGGAACGCAGACTGCGCCAGGTTCCCACGCCAACCTGTAACATTACATTAAATTTCCATGAAAGCAACTTCCTTGGAATTGACAGATGTTTGAATGTGTGCTATCCTGAATCAAACAGCAGCCGAAAGATGTACCTTTCAATGGAGGTTTTGCGATGTGGAAACAAAATCGGTTCCTTGGTATCCTTCTAGCTCTTGCCGTCCTGTTCTGCCTGACCGCCTGCGGCGGTTCCAGTCAACCGACCATAGACCAATACGAATGGACGCTGAACACAGTGCAGAGCGACAGCAACGGGGGAGAGGTGGTGGCTTGCGCCGCGGACTATCTGGACTCGTATCCCGATGCGGCTGAGGTCGATTTTTCCTGCGCCGCCAGCGAGGGAGAGTTTGCGCTGACCGACCACGCCAGCGGTCAGGTCTACAGCGGAACCTACGCCGAAGGCGCCGCAAACATGGACAGCCTCCTTTACACCGTCCAGATTGGCGACAGCGCGGGGAACGCAACCTCCGCGCTGACAAAATACGCGGACGGCGGCACCGCACCGACGCTGGTGCTTTCCGTTGACGGATATACGATGTATTTTACCGGACAGTGAGAGGGGAGAGACAACATGAAACGCTTCCTTTGCACCCTGTTGACCGTTGCGGTCCTGCTTTCCCTGACTGCCTGCGGCGGCGAAACATCGAACCGAGTGACCTTTCAGGCCACCATTTTGGAGGCAGACGAGAGCGGCTTTCTCGTGGAGCCTGTGGCGGGCAGCGCGGAGCTGAACAGCTCTGACCGCATCGTGGTTCCCATGACGGCGATGGAATCCTCTCCAGAGCCGGAGGCGGGGGACACGCTGGAGATTGTCTACAACGGCGACATCGCGGAATCCGACCCCGCCCAAATCACCACCGTTTACAGCATCCGCGTGGTGGAAGAATAACACCGGGTTTCCGGTTCTGACTCGCATTCATTCCCCCTGCCCACACAAACTGCGAACGAGAGAAAGGAAGGTTTTCTATGAATTTTGTCTTTGTTTCCCCCCAGTTCCCCGACTGTTACCGCCACTTCTGCCAGCGCTTGAAGGGCAATGGCGTCAACGTGCTGGGCATTGGCGACTGCCCTTATTCCCTGCTACACCCGGAGCTGAAAGCCTCCCTGACCGAGTATTACAAGGTGGACACCATGGAGGACTACGATCAGATGCTCCGGGCGGTGGCCTATTTCACCTTCCGCTACGGTAAAATCGACTATCTGGAGTCCAACAACGAGTACTGGATGGAGCAGGACGCCCGTCTGCGCCAGGACTTCCACATCACCAGCGGCCTCCAGCCGGAGGATATGCGGAAGTTCAAGAACAAATCCGCTATGAAAGCCTACTATGCGGCGGCGGGCATCCCCACCGCCCGGTACCACCTGCTGACCGACCGGCAGAGCGCCCTGGACTTCGCCCATCGAGTGGGGTATCCTCTAGTGGCAAAGCCCGACAACGGAGTGGGGGCCGCCGGGAACCGCACCCTCCGCTCGGACGCGGACCTGTACCGGCTGTTTGACATGGACCTCGGCTCTCAGTATATTCTGGAGGAGTTCGTCTCCGGGGACGTGTCCGCCTTTGACGGCATCGTCAACAGCAAAGGGGAGATCGTTTTTTGCGCTAACCATGTGACCACCATCTCCATCATGGACATGGTGCAGCACCACGGCCCCATGTATTACTCTGTGCTGAAAGACATCCCCTGGGATATGCTGGAGGCGGGCAAGGCGGTGCTGAAATCCTTCGGCTTGAAAAAGCGCAGCTTCCACCTGGAGTTCTTCCGGTTGACCGAGGCCAAGGAGGGCTTAGGTGACGTGGGAGACATCGTGGGCCTGGAGGTCAATATGCGCCCCGCCGGAGGCTACACCCCGGACATGATCAACTACGCCACCAGCGCTGACTACTACCAGCTGTGGGCGGATATGATTTGTTATGATGAGCCTCGCCACGGCTACGATGGCCAGCGGTACTACTGTGCCTACGTTGGCCGGTGGGACGAGAAACACTACCGCCACTCCCACGACGACATCTGCCAGCGGTACGGCTGGCGCATCAAGGACTCCGGCCGCCTGACCGGTATCCTGGAGGGGACCATGGGCGACGACTTCCTCATCGGCGTGGCCGACACCGCCGAGGCCCGGGATGAGATGATCGGGTATATGCTGGAGGAATACTAAAAAGCTGTTAGCCGTTGGCTTTTAGCTGTTAGTTACGTACTGCAAGCCAATAGCGAATAGCTCATTATAACGCTGAAAAAGTATAAAAACCAGCCGGGAAGGGGACACCCTCTTTCCCGGCTGGTCAGGTTGTCAAAAAGTCATTTCCAGCGAATTAAATGTAACGAAAAGCTTTAGAAGCCCTCCGCAGGAGTTTTGTTGCGAAGCAGCAAAATAAATTGAAATTCGTGCTTTTAGCCGGGCGTGTACCGGCAAAAGCACACAGGGAGGCCCCAAACGTGCGAGCGCAGCGAGTGCGCTGCCGGGGCCGCATTTTCGACCAAAATCCGTGATTTTGGTCGAGAGCCTGTCGTTTTTCGACAGGCTCAACCAGCCGGGAAGGGGACACCCTCTTTCCTGGCTGGTTCTTCATTTTACGGTTTATTGCAGCTCCGGCTTCACCTGGAAATAGCCCTGTCCGGCCCCGCAGACGGCGCAAAGCTCCGGCGCGCGTTTGGCTACCACCAGATGGCCACACTTCCGGCACTCCCAGACCACCTCTCCGGCCCGGGCAAAGACGGTCTGGGCCTCCACGCTGCGGATCAGCTTCTGGAACCGTTCCTCGTGCCCCTTTTCCACCGCCGCCACCAGCCGGAACCGGGCCGCCAGCTCGGAGAAGCCCTCCGCCTCCGCGTCCTCCGCGAAGTGGGTGTACATCTCCGTCCACTCGTAATGCTCCCCGGCGGCGGCGCTTTTCAGGTTCAGCGCCGTGTCCGCGATGCCGGAGAGGGCCTGGAACCACAGCCGGGCGTGTTCCAGCTCGTTGTTGGCGGTCTCCCGGAAGATGGCGGCGATTTGCTCGAACCCCTCCCGGTGGGCCACTTGGGCGAAGAAGTCGTATTTGCTCCGGGCCTGGGTTTCACCGGCGAAGGCCGTGCGCAGGTTCTGGTCGGTTTTGGTGCCCAGCAGTTCTTTTCCGTATTGTTTCATGGCGATACCCTCCTGTTTGTTGGTCGAGGGTATCTTTCCCAGAAGGGCGGGAATTATGCAAAAGGCGGAGCCGCGGCTCCGCCTTTCTGCGTCCCTAATACAGCTCCCGCAGGACGTTCTCGGAGTACTCCCGCAGCGCGGCCAGGTTCCGGATGGAATCGCCGCACTGAATGACCCGCTCCCGCACCGGGTCCGGCAGGACGGTGAAGTAACACTCCGCGTCCCGGTCACAGTGGAGCAGGTGGTTTAAATTGCGATAGCTCTGTTTTTTCACGGTTTTGTCTCCCATTCCGCGCCGTTTCCGGCGCATGGATATGGTGGACAAAATGGGAGCAGTTTATTCGTTTTCCAACGTGATAAACTGCTGCAAGGCGAAGCCGGACACCCCGTTCCACTCCACCACGAACCAGTTCCCGTAGTGGTTCCAGACGGTGAGCTGGGTGCCGTCCTGGAGGGACACCACCACCTCGCTGGCGGTGTCCGGCGCGGCGCGGACGTTCAAACTGCCCCAATTCAGGTCCACATAGCCTGCCCGAGGCGGCTGGAGGGGCAGAAAGGGCAGGGAAAAATACTGGGCCACCGCCTCCGCCAGCGCTTTGGCGATCTCCGGTACGTTGTCCCGAATCCACTGGGCGTCCTCCGGGTTGTCGTGATAGGCCAGCTCCACCAGCACGGCGGGGGCCGCGACCTTCGCCACCTCTCCGATGGTAGTAGTGGGCAGGGCGCGCACCTTCTCCGGCTGGGGGTACACTGTGCGAAGCTGAGCGGCGATCAGCTCGGCGGCCCGTCGGCTGTGGGCGGAGGAGGGGGAATAGTATACGTCGGTCCCCTGGAGGACGCCGGAGAGGGCCTCCGGCGCGGCGTTGCTGTGCAACGCCAGGTGCAGGGAGAACTGACCGGCGTTGGACGCCTCGATGGACTGGGCGGCGGTCATGTCCGTGGTGTTGCGGACAAAGGAGATACTGCAGGCCCGGAACCACCGCTCCAGCTGGTCGGCAATCAGGTTCATGTACAGTTCCTCGTTCCCGCCACCCACGTAGGGGTTGAACTCCTGGGAGGAGGGGGACAGATAGACAAAGGGCATAGACAGGGCCTCCCGAATCAGATATACCCTAATCTATGCCGGTGAGGAAGAAGGGGAGACCCTAGCCCAACAGTTCCCCGATGACGTTGGACAGAGCGGCGAACTGCTCCAAACTCAGCTGTTCTCCCCGGGTATTCTCCCCCAGGCCGCAGGCGGTCAGGGCCTCCCGCAGCTGCTCCTTGGTCAGCTGATTGGAAAACGCCGATGACAGGCCGTTCAGCAGCTTTTTGCGCCGCTGGAGGAACGCCGCCCGAACCACCTGAAAAAACCGCGCTTCGCTGTCCACCGCTGCCGGGGGCGCGGAGCGGCTCGTCATCCGCACCACTGCCGATGTGACCTTGGGCGCGGGATAGAAGCAGTGAGGCGGCACCTCAAACAGCAGCTCGCAGTCCGCGTAGTATTGGCACAGCAGTGTAAACGCGCCGTAGTCGCCGGTGTTGGGTCGGGCGCAGATGCGTTTCGCTACCTCCCGCTGGATCATCACCGTGATGGAGGCGAAGCGGCGGCTCTCCAGCAGCCGGGTCAGCACCGGCGTGGTGATGTTATAGGGCAGGTTGGCGCAGACAATGGGGGTCAGACTGCCGCAGTGCTCCGCCAGCAGAGCGTCCAGGTCCAGCTTCATGATGTTGCCGGGAATGACCGTCACGTTGGGGCAATCGGCCAGCGTCTCCGCCAGCACCGGCAGCAGCGCGGTGTCCAGCTCCACCGCGGCAACCTTGCCCGCCCTGCGGGCCAGCTGGACGGTCAGCGGGCCGATGCCCGGCCCGATTTCCAGCGCAGCGGTGGTCTCGTCCGCACCCGAAGCCTCGGCGATGGCCTGGGGAACGCTGCCGTCGATGAGGAAATTCTGCCCCATGGACTTGGAGAAGTGGAAGCCATATCGGGTCAGCAGGGGCTTGATTTCGCGCAAATCACAGAGATCCATCTTGGGAATCACCTTTTTCTCACAGAAATAGAATCTGGTTATCTCTTTGACCTGGTGCGCGGATAGAGAGTCGTTCTTTTGATATTACATGTGTAGGGGCGGCCCGTGGCCGCCCGGAGAACGATTATCTTAATCCCGGGCGGCCACGGGCCGCCCCTACAGGAGTTGCATTTCCAGGCAAAATTCCGATAGCGAAATCAAAGAGATGATGAATAGAATAGGGAAGGGGGAGAGGCAACTGCAAAGAGACAAAAGCGGCGCTCGGCTCCGCCCATTCCGGCCCGAACGCGAGCGCCTGATGTAAAACAATGTCTCGTTTAATCCTCTTTGGGATAACCAATGTCCTTTTCCAGCAGCTCCAGGGGGACCTGACTGTCCTGGGCCATGCCGATTTTCCGGAAACCGTTGCGGGTATAGAATCGCTTGGCGATTTGGTTGGTGGGGGCGCAGCGGAGCCGCAGCTTATCCCGGCCCAGGGGCCGTGCGGTAGAGACCGCCTGTCCGATGAGCTGGACGCCCAGCCCCTTGTGGCGGTGGGTGGGGTTCATATAGACGAAGGGGACGAAGCAGACGCCATTTTTCGCGTCCCGGTCCAGATCCATCTGGATCATGCCCACGATTTCCTCGCCCAAATAGGCCACCATCACCGACTTGGGCTCCTCCAGGCTGGCGCGGAGCGCCGCCTGATAGAACGCCTCCCCGTCGAAGAACGCCTCCCGCCCGTGGATGTCCACCCACGCCTCATGGCGGTAGCGGAAGTACAGCTCCTTTTCCTCGTAGGGCCGCCAGGGGCGGAACCACAGGTTGGCGTTGCCCATGGCAAAGACGGTTCGTTCCTCGCCGCGCCCCCGCTGACGGACGATGGTGGAGATTTCCATCGGCAGGTGGGAATTGTCCGCCTCAAATAGGACCCGCACGTCGCGCCCCTCCACCTCGATGCAGGCCACGCCGGTGTTGTCGCTGTGGGGGACCTTGCCAATGCCCTCCAGGCCGTAGCCGTGGAACCAGGACAGGGCCGTCCGTATCACCATGCCGTGGGAGAAGCAGGCCACGGTCTTGCCGGGGTTGGCGTCAGCGGTTTTGAAAATCGCCTCCACCATCCGCTCCTGCACCTGCTGGTAGGTCTCGCCGCCTTCAATCTCGTAGGCGGGGGAGACCTCCCCAAAAAGCCGCATCCGCTCCGGGTCGTGGACCTGCACGTCCCCAAAGGGCACATCCTCCCATACACCGATGCCAATTTCGATCAGCCCAGGCTCGATTTGCAGCGGCAGATGGTGCGGCACATAAATTGCCCTTGCGGTGGTTTTGCACCGGCACAGGGGGCTGGAGTACACCGCATCGATGGGAACGCCGTCAAAGCGGCCCGTCAGGGCCGCGATCTGCCGGTAGCCGGTGTCGGTGATGAGGGAGTCGTACCAGCCGTGCATCCGGCGGTATAGGTTGCCCTCCGCCTGGGCGTGGCGAATCAAATACAGTCGCGTCATTGCAGCGCTCACTTTCTCTATGGTATCTGCGGAGGTGCGGAAATTGACGTTTCACAGGAGAAATTTGTTCTCTTAGGCGGCTGCCCCTACAGGCAGAAAAACGATTCACCAGGGCGTTACGCCGCCGGTCAGCTCGCTGACGGATTGCAGCCCCTGTTCCGCGGCCAGGGCCGCCAGGCCGTCCCGCACCTTCAAGGGGGCGTAGGGGTCGGCAAAGCAGGCCGTCCCCACCGCCACGGCAGTGGCCCCGGCCAGCAGCATCTGAGCCGCGTCCTCGCCCTTGGCTACGCCGCCCATGCCCAGCACGGGGATGTGTACCGCGTTGGCGACCTCCCACACCATCCGCACCGCCACCGGCAGCACCGCCGGTCCGGACAGCCCGCCGGTGTTCATGTGCAGCACCGGGCGGCGGGTCTTCACGTCAATGCGCGTCCCCCGGATGGTGTTGATGAGGGAGACGGCGTCCGCCCCCGCGTCCGCCACCGCCCTGGCGATGGCCGTGATGTCGGTGACGTTGGGGGAGAGCTTAACCATCACCGGCACATCGCCCGCGTGTTTTTTGGCGCACTCGGTGACCTCGGCAGTCATTTCCGGCACGGTTCCATATTGCAAACCGCCGCACTTCACGTTGGGGCAGGAGACGTTGACCTCGATCATGTCCACCCCCGCGTCGGAGAGCTTTTCGCACATGATGCCGTATTCCTCCGGCGTGTTGCCGGAGATGTTGGCGATGATTTTCAGGTCGTGCTGCCGCAAATAGGGCAGTTCCTCCGCGATGAAGCGGTCCACGCCGGGGTTTTGCAGCCCCACGGAGTTTAAAATGCCCATAGGCGTCTCGGCAATGCGGGGCGGGGGATTGCCCTCCCTGGGGTGGAGGGTCAGGCCCTTGCAGCAGATGCCGCCCAACTCGCTGATGTCATAAAACTGGCCGTATTCCCGGCCAAAGCCGAAGGTGCCGGAGGCCACTACGATGGGGTTTTTCATGGACATCCCAGCCAGGGTGACGCCCATCTCTACGCCGTTGATGACGCTCATGCCCAATCCACCTCCTCTGCGGGGAATACCGGCCCGTCCTTGCAGACGTGCTTATACGTGCCGCCCACCGAGCAGGCGCACACCAGACAGGCCCCCACGCCGCAGCCCATCCGCTCCTCCATGGAGACCTGACAGGACACGCCGAAATCCTTCGCCGCCTTGTAAACGTTTTTCAGCATGGGCTTGGGGCCGCAGGCGAAAACCGCGCGGATGGTTTTATCTTCCTCCAGGTACTGCCGAACCAGGGCATCCACAAAACCGTGATACCCCACCGAGCCGTCGTCGCTGGCCACCCGCACCGGGCAGTCGGCCTGTTGGAAGTCCTCCAGCAGAATGACGGCCTGTCGATTGCGGAACCCCAGCGCCGCCGCCGCGCCGCCGGGGGCGGCCTTCGCCGCGCAGAGCATGGGGGGAACGCCAATGCCGCCGCCCACCACCAGCACCTTGCCGGTTTCGGGGTAGGCAAAGCCGTGGCCCAGGGGACCCAGCACGTCCAGCGTGGCCCCCTCCGGCTGTTTGGTGAGCCAGGCGGTGCCTTCGCCCCGGACCTGGAACACCACCCGGAGGGTGTCGCCCTCCGCGTCGCAGATGGAGATGGGGCGGCGGAGCAGGTGGCCCTCGCCGCAGGCGATGTTGACGAACTGGCCGGGCCTGGCGGACCGGGCCATCTCTCCCGCCTCCAGCAGGAAGGAGAAGGCGTCCGAGGTCAGCTGTTCCGCCCGGATGATTCGACAAAGAGCTTGTACAGGCATAAATACAGCTCCTTTTCGTCTAAATTAGTCCAAAATCGGGGTGATAGCGGTGATAGCGTCCCGCATCTCCAAGGCGGCGGCACGGGCCGCGTCCTGGTAATCCGCGCCGGCGTTGCCTGTCTTTTTCCAGGCGCACATAATGCCCCGGGAGGAGTTGACGATGGCGCCGTGGCCCTTTTCGTCGAAGGCGAAGCGCACGTCCTCGGCGGTGCCGCCCTGGGCGCCGTAGCCGGGGACCAGCAGGAAGGTGTGGGGCAGCGCCTCACGCAGCTGGGCCAGTTGCTCCGGCCAGGTGGCCCCCACCACGGCCCCCACCCGGTTGTAGCCGTAGCCATCCAGGTAGCCCTCGCCCCACTTGGCGGCGAGAGTGCCCATGACATCGTAGATCTTCCCACCGCCGATCTCCAGGTCTTGCAGGTCCACGGCGGAGGGGTTGGAGGTCCGCACCAGCACAAAGAGGGCCTTGTCCTCCTGGTTGGCGATTTTCAGGAAGGGGTTCACCGCGTCCGCGCCCATGTAGCCGTTGACGGGGACGCAGTCCGCGTCGAAGCAGGGCAGCTGCGCGCCGCCCACCACGGTCTTGCCCAGCCAGCCCTCGGCGTAGGCGGAGGCGGTGGCCCCGATGTCGCCCCGCTTCACGTCCGCGATGACGTACATGCCCTTTTCTTTGGCATAGCGGATGGTGCGCTCCAGCATCTCCATGCCCTCCCAGCCCAGCAGCTCGTAATAGGCGGCCTGGGGCTTCACGGCGGGGACGATGTCGCACAGCGCATCGATGAGACCGCAGTTGAAGGCAAAGATGGCCTCGGCCGCGGCCTTCCGGGTCTCGCCATATTGGGCGATGGCCCGGTCGATCATGGGCTGGGGAACGTACTCCAGCCGGGCGTCCAGCCCGGCCACGGTGGGGTTCTTGGTGCGGATGATGGCTTGCTGCAAACGGTCAAAAGACATGGTGTTTCCTCTCTCTGTTCAAAATTTGGTCAAGCGTCGTAGCGGTAGATGATGTTGCCGCCCACGATGGTATATTTCACCTTTCCCTTCACCTGCATCCCGGCGAAGGGGGTGTTGCGGCCCTTGGAGCGGAAGTGGCCGCGGTCGATGGTCCACGCCTCGTTGGGGTCGAAGATGGTCAGGTCGGCGTCTGCGCCCATGCCCAGGCTGCCTTTGCGCAGCCGCAGGATGCGGGCGGGGTTGATGGTCATTTTGCGGATGACGTCGGCCAGGCTCATTTTGCCGGTGTGGTAGAGCTGGGTCAGCGCGATGGCCAGGGAGGTCTCCAGCCCCACCATGCCGCTGGGGGCCTCGGTCAGGGGCTTTGCCTTTTCCTCGGCGGAGTGGGGGGCGTGGTCGGTGACGATGCAGTCGATGGTGCCGTCCCGCAGGCCCTCCACAATGGCCTCCACGTCCTTGGTGGGGCGCAGCGGCGGGTTCACCCGGGCCATGGACCCCTGGAGCAACACCTGCTCGTGGGTCAGGGTAAAGTATTGGGGGCAGGTCTCGCAGGTGATCTGTACCCCTCTGCGCTTGTAGCGCCGGACGATTTCCACGCTTTTGGCGGTGGAGATGTGGCAGATGTGGACGGGCTGTCCCGTCTCCTCCGCCAGCATGGCGTCTCGCATGATCATGATCTCCTCCGCGATGGCGGGGCGGCCATGGATGCCCAGCTGCCGGGAGACGCGCCCCTCGTTGACGGCGTAGTTGTCGGCCAGGGTGCTGTCCTCCTCGTGGCAGAGGATGGGCAGCTTCTGGCGGCCCGCCATGATGAGCGCGTCCCGCATCAGGTTGGCGTCCATCACCGGCACGCCGTCGTCTGAGAGGGCCACGGCTCCGGCGGCTTTCAGCGCCTTGAAGTCGGTGTGCTGCTCCCCCTGTAAGCCCACCGTGACGGCTCCCACCGGCCACACCTGGACGCCGCTGCCCTCCTGTTGGGCTTTTTCGCGGATGTAGCGGATGGTCTCCGGGTTGTCGGCCACGGGTTTGGTGTTGGCCATACAGGCGATGGAGGTAAAGCCGCCGTGGGCGGCGGCGGCCGTCCCGGTGACGATGTCTTCTTTATAGGTCAGTCCGGGGTCCCGCAGGTGGACGTGCATATCCACCAGACCGGCGCAGACGGCGAAGCCTCTGGCGTCCACCACCTGGGCGTAACGGTCCTCCAGCTGGCTCCCGATGCAGGAAATGCGCCCATCCTCGATGAGAATGTCCATTTTCCCGCCAATTCCGCTGACCGGATCGACGATTTTGCCCTGTTTGATCAGCAGTTTCATGGTTTCACTCCTTTTGTTATGGTAGTGCCGCACCCCATTGTGCGGCGCTGTACAATCTTTTTCTACGCTCAATTATACATGATGGGCGGCCTCTTTGCAATCTGTTTTGGCAAAATCTTGACATCACATTTTTTTCAATCTATAATAACCATACGTGAACTTTACATAAAACTTACAGGAGGGAGCTGCATGAAAAAAACGGAAACGCCGCAGTTTTCTGTGCGGGATACAAATGTGGTCAAGGGCGTTGCGATTCTTATTCTCGTGTCCCATCACTGCTTTTTGAGCGCGTCCCGCTTTGAAGGCTATGACATCAGCTTTTTTCCCTTCACGCAGGAGACGATCATCTCTGCTGCGCTCGCCGGGAAATGCTGCGTTGGCATCTTCACCTTCCTCAGCGCTTTTGGCCTGACCCGCACCTACCAGAAGCAGAGCGCGTGTGGGGCAGAGGAGATTTCCGAACGAACACAGACGGAGAAATTTGTGCTGCGGCGGACCATCAACCTACTTTCTGGTTTTCTTTTTGTGTTTGTCCTGGTCTTTGTGTGCGGACTGTTTTTGGGGAGTAGATCGTCTTTTTCCTATTACACAAAGGAGAGCGGCATCCTTCTCTCGGCATACTATTTGCTGCTGGATGCGTTGGGGCTTTCCGAACTGATGGATACACCCTCGTTGATTCATACCTGGTGGTACATGGGGCTTGCGCTGACCGTCATCTTCCTGTTCCCCATTATGTACAAGCTGTACCAGAAAATCGGCTGGGTGTTGATACCGGCTTTTTTCTGCCTGCTGTGCTGCCTGCGACTGGATATTTCCGACTTCAATCGCTGGCTGGTCTTGATTCCCGTTGGTATTTTGTTCGCGGACCGGAATCTGCTGGAGCGAATCAAGGCGCACCAGGTGGTCAAACGTCGGTCTTTGGACTTTGTTCTGAAATTTTTTGGAATTTCCGTCATTATTTTGCTGCTGGCGTATCTCGCCGCAGATAGTTATGAGGTTTCTAGCTACGGCACAAAGGTCTTGTCCTGTCTGCTGGCCATAGCCGTGGTCCTGTGGGTTTATCTTTTCCTGAACGGGTTGCCGGTGATTT
The DNA here is from genome assembly GCA_021205205.1 of Clostridiales bacterium. Lineage (GTDB taxonomy): Bacteria > Bacillota > Clostridia > Oscillospirales > Oscillospiraceae > Onthomonas. The sequence goes on along the minus strand of JAJPXY010000009.1, from coordinate 2,598 downwards.
CGCCTATCCTGGCGTTTTTGGGAAAACACTCCATGAATATTTTTCTTATCCATAATTTTTTGCGAGACCGGTGGTTTGAAGCCCAAATCTACTCCTGCAAACATTTTGCACTGATCGTTTTGGTGCTGTTGCTGGCGAGCACTGTCATTTCCGTCGGCATCAACGCCCTGAAAAAATACAGCGGCTATGATCGCGCGGTGCAAAAGCTCCATCAGCGTCTGGGGGCCTGACCGTATTTAACAGAATTAACCGCTTCCCTGCCGGGCAAATCCCACGCAAAGCTGCACATACTAGCCCTGCGCGGTTTTGCGCCAATCGAGAGGTGAGTGTTGCAATGACAAATTCCAACTTCCTGCGGGGCGTTGGCATGGGGATCGCCGTGGGCGCGGCTGTGGGGGCGATGATGCCCACCCACCGCAAGCGCAAGCGTTCCTCCGCCGCCCGGGCCATCAAGGCGGTCACCAACGTGATGGACAACCTGTCCGACGCAATGGGCCTGTAACTGCTCCGCCAACGGCAAAACCCTCCCGGACCCGGAAAAGGGACCCGAGAGGGTTTGCCTTGTCAGAGCTTGTCCTCCAACGGCTGGGCGGGAACGGTGCATCGACCGCCCCGGAATCATTCTCCGGAGCTGGCGTCCTGCCTGCTCCACAGCCGGAAGGTCTGCACATAGGTACAGTCCTTGGGCAGAGTGCGGTTAAACAGCGCGGTGAACAGGTTCACCTTTCCGCAGTGCCTGCACTTGCGGAAGCGGTCCTCGTAGATTTTGCACAGGTGCGTCTCCGTATCCAGATGCTCACAGGGGTCGTTATAGTGGATGAGAACGTTGCCGCCTGCCCCCACAGAACGGGTGTAGCAACACTTTCCGCAGCAGTTGCAGAGGGCGTCCCAGTCCTTCCGCCACTTGAGCCACGCCTTAAAAATACGGAGCAGCATTTTGTACACCTCCCGATGGGCTTACACCCACTCAAAGTTCTCTTTCCCGGCGCCAAGCTCAAAGTGGTATTTGCCGATGCCCAGGTCAGCGCCGGAATAGCCGCCGTTGTCGCAGGTCATGCTCACCTGGTTGCCCTTGCCCTTGATGGTAAACGCCTGCTTGTTCATTGCCGTGGGCGCCAGCAGGGCCGCGGCAACGCCCGCCTGGAACCAGTCCGGGGCTGCCCCTTCGTAGGAGGAGATGTCCGACGCGGCTTTGGACTTGTGGGGAACGCCCTGGTTTTCACCGTAGCCCACCACAACAATGCCGATGATTTTCGCGTTCTCTCCCGCGTTGGAGTTTTTCTTAGCGTTCTTGCGGCTGTACATCCCGCCGATCCACCAGGAGTTCAGGCCCAGCGTCTGGGCATAAAGCATCAGGTCGGCGCTGCTGTAGCCCAGCTTTTCGTCCACGTCCGGCGTGTCCGGTCCCGCGAGAATGATGTAGTTTCTGACGCCCTTCGACATCAGCGCCGCGATGACCCCCGGCATGGCGTCCTTGCTGTCCGTGACGAGCTGGATGTTCAGGCCGTACTGCCGGTTCTGTGCCTCGATCCTTTCGTTGAGCTGCTGGACAACGTCCGCTGACAACGGCTTATCCTGGTACTTGCTTACTTTATGCCGTGTCTGCATGGCTTCCTGTAATGTCATAATAGCCTCCTTAGATGATGCGGTGTTGCCTTTAGACGAGACTGCTTTGCGCTGCGCTGACTCCTCGGTGTGACCCGGAATGCAGTGCCGCGCCCCAGTATGCCGTTTTGCATAAAGCGCCATACTCATATTTTATTATACCGCATGGAGGGAGATTCATCAAGCGACAAAGTGCGACAAGTGTTGCATCATTGCGGCGCTTGCCGCTTGTCATCGGGGAACGGATGCGGTAAAATAACACTGCTGGCCCCTCCGCAGGAGGGGAGCCGAAGCGGCACGCCCCGCAGGGAGGGAAACACGTGAAAAAGCAGCCTGAGGTCACAGACGCAACACGAGAGGCCCTTGTCACTGCGTTTTTTCGGTTGGCCAGACTCAAAAATATCCAGCAAATCACCGTCCGGGAGATCACGAACCTGGCCGGATACAATCGAACCACCTTTTACCGGTATTTCCCGGATGTTTATGCGCTGATCGAGTACGCAGAGGACGACTTTTTCCAGAGAACGCGAAAGGCTCTGGAGGAACAGGCCAATGGAGGGCAGACCTACGACCGGCAGTTTTTCGAGGTGTTCATCAACTGCTTCCGGGAAAATATGGACCGGGTGTCCATCCTGATGTCAGAGCAGAACCGCTCCCATTTCATCCGCAGGATGCGGGAAAACGTGACGGAACATATCGACCGGCAGATCGTGGACACACCTAAGAAGAAGGTCGTGACGGATATGTTTTTCTTTGGCGTCTTTTCCGCGGTAGCCATCCATCTGCAAAGTGGGGAGACCCTGTCCAACGAGGATCTGCTGGACATTATCCAAAGGCTGTTTGCCGGCTGGTATTGGCCGCAGATCACAGAGGGGGAATGAGGGATCTGCTGCGTCCTGCCCGGATGCTCCTTTTGACAAAAGCGGCCCCGCCGGTCTCTGATATAGTCCCCTTAGAGTAGACACTCGAAAAGCAAAAATTCGAGGCTACACT
>JAJPXY010000105.1 GCA_021205205.1 Clostridiales bacterium | reverse complement strand
ATGTCGCCCTCCCCGCAGGGAAGGATCTCATGCTCGGTGTGCTGGTTCATGAACAACAGCTCGCCGCTTTTCACAACCAACGTTTTTCCTTCCACTCTATGAGTGACAGAACCGGAAAGGACGTAAAAAACTCTACATAGTTGTGTTTGTGCGGTGGAAAATAGATGAAGCGCGCGTGTTTTCGGGCAGTGATCAATCCGTTGTTCTTCAACAGCTTTTCGTGCTCGATGACACTTTGCTGCGGCTGATCCGTGTAAATAGACCATTGCACCGTCTGCTGGCCGTCCAGGGCCGAGCGCTCTTCCGGCGTGATGCGTTTGAGCATTTGGAGCAGTTCTGCATTCATATCGGTTCCTCCGTGGTGTGTCCCGCCAATCGAAGCGTGGTTGTTCCCGGCTCCTTCATTATATAAAAGAAGGCCGGAAAGCACAACAAAAATCTCAGACGGCCAGGACGAACGACGTTGATAGTGCCGGAACCGTCACTAATCACCTTTTGTTCCCCTGAATGCAGTCAGAGCCACCTGAAAATTGCGGCAACAGGAAAGCGAAACGACTGCGTAAGGCAACTGCGCCCTTGTTTCAGCGGGTATCAGCGAAAAAAAGTAGGATATTCCGCAAAAAACGCTGTGGTGCCTCCGCAAATCTCTGTGTTAAACTACAAATGGGGAATTGGCCCAATGTCAATTCCCTTGCCCATGTCTGGTTAATAGTAACAGCGTTTTTATCAGTCAGAAAGGAAGCACTTATGAAGGATTTGGACTATCTTCTGGAATTTCTGCTGCGGTTCAGCGAGCGGATGCTGATCAGCGGCGCAAATCTGGAGCGGGTGGACGACAGCGTTTACCGCATCTGCGACGCCTATGGCTGCCAGGATGTGCAGTTTTTCTCCCTCAACTGCTATCTGAGCCTGAGCATGAAGAACCAGGACGGGGAAAAAGCCTCCGGCCAGCGGTGCATTTGGGGCGGTCTGGACGTACATCTGGAAAACCTCAGCCGGTTAAACCAGTTATCCCGTCAAATCTGCGCAGAAAAACCGGCGCCGGAAACGTTGGAAGGGCTGCTTCAAGAAGCCGTACAGACCAAAGGCTATTCTCAGTCCATGCTGCTGGCGGGGTTCCTGCTGGCGATGGCGGGTCTGACTGGGGTATTCGACGGCAGTTTGAAAGACCTGGCTGTGATTTTGGTCAACTCTGCGCTGATTTTCCTGGCCGGAGTGTACCTAAAACGGCTGGTCTATAACAAAATCGTGTTTAACGTGCTGTGTACCTTTGTGGCGGGGAGCGTTGCCATTGGCGCGGTGACGCTGGGCCTGGCAGACGATCTTTACATTGTGATGATCGTCAACAGTATGATGCTCATTCCCGGTATCCCCATGGTCAACTCCTTCCGCAACATCCTCTGCGGCAATGAAATCAACGGCATCGTGGAATTTTTTAAGGTCTTGTTGGAAACCACCGCCATTGTAGGCGGTTTTATCCTGAGCATTTATGTGTTCGGTTTGTTGGGAGGTGCGTTGTAATGGCAGAAGCGGTCAAACTGGTGCTGTGCTCCTTTTGCTCCTCCTTTGGCTTCGGTATTGTGTTCCGGGTTCAGCAGAAGTACCTGTTGCTGGCCGGGTTCAGCGGCGCACTGACCCGAATCGTTTACCTCCTGCTGCTCCAGGTCACCTCGGAGACCTTCATCTGCTGCTTTTTGGCGGCAATGGCGGCCACGCTCTTCTCGGAGTGGATGGCGGTGAGGACGAAGAACCCCTCTACGGTATTTGTGTACCCCGCCATTGTGCCGCTGATGCCCGGCGGCACCCTGTATTACTCCATTGTAGGGCTGATGCTCCAGGACACGGAGCGGGTCAACGCCAATTTGGTTCCCTGCATCCACTCTCTGGTGGGGGTGGGGCTGGGCTTCATCATTATCTCCATCTTTATGCACTATCAGCGCACCTATCGCAGACGAAAGAAGCGCCTGCTCTTTGGGCTGCATCGGACAAACTGACCCGGTATTCCTCAAAATAGGTCGGATAGTCCGAAAAAAATGCCGTTGATTCCGACAACATATTTTGCTAAACTTAGAACGAATATCAGGCGGAACAGGCCGTTTCCGCCTGTTTCCATGGTCCGAAAGCGAGATGGGGCGTATCTTTTTCCCCGCGGAAAACGGCCCAATCAAAAGAAGCAACAGGAGGAATCCCCTATGAAAGCGCAAAAATGGAACGAAAACTGGCTGTTTTGGGAGGACCGAAACTCCTTCGCCCTGGTGTGGGGGGTGTCTGAAAAGGCGCGGAAGATCACCCTGCCCCACGACGCCATGCTGGAGCAGCGGGCCTACGCGGAAAGCCCCAACGGAGGCAATACCGGCTTCCGGGACGGCGGCGTATACACCTATGTGAAAACGCTGACCGTCGACCAGGAACAGAAGGGCAAGCTGCTGATGCTGAAATTCGAGGGCGTCTACAGCAACGCCATGGTCTACGTCAACGGCCAGCTGGCCGGGAAGAACAACTTTGGCTACTCCACCTTCTATGTGCCGATGAACGACCTGGTCACCTACGGGGTGGAGAATGAGATCCGCGTCCAGGTGCGCAACTGCAACATGACCAACAGCCGCTGGTACTCCGGCAGCGGCATCTACCGGGACGTGTACCTGCTGGAATCGGAGCTGATCTATCTGGTCCCCGATGGGGTGCAGGTGGTCACCGAGACGGCGGACGAGGAATACGCCGCCCTTCGGGTCTCCGCCGAGCTGCGCAGCCTCCAGCACGCGCTCCAGCATCTGACCGTGGAGACCGTGCTGCGGGACCCCTCCGGCGCGGAAGCGGCCAAATGTCAGTCCGTGTTGACCCTACTGGGCGGGGAGGAGCGCACCGTCTCTCAGCGCGTCGCCGTGGCGCAGCCTCAGCTCTGGTCGGATGAGACCCCGGCGCTGTACACCTATGAAATCACCCTCCGGGACGGGGACACCGTCCTTGATACAGAAACCGGCGCTTTCGGTATCCGCACCCTGGCGCTGGACGCCAAGCGGGGCCTCCGGGTCAACGGCAAAACCGTGAAGCTACGGGGCGCCTGCGTCCACCACGACTCCGGCCTGCTGGGGGCCGCCACCTATGACGAGTTCCACCTCCGCCAGGCCAAGCTGCTGAAGGAGGCGGGCTTTAACGCCATCCGCTCCTCCCATCAGTCCATGGCCCCGGCCATGCTCCGGGCCTGCGACCAGGTGGGCCTGTACGTCATGGACGAGTTCGTGGATATGTGGGACCGGGACAAGTCCGACCTGGACTACGCCCTCACCTTCCGGGAGCAGTGGGAGCAGGACCTGACCGCGATGGTCCGCACCGCCCGCATCCACCCCTCCGTGGTGCTGTACTCCGTGGGCAACGAAATTCCTGAAATTGGAACCGTTCACGGGGCGCAGGTGTGCGCCCAGCTGTGCCAGAAGGTGAAGGAACTGGACCCCACCCGCTACACCACGGCGGGCATCAACGGCGTGTTTGCCGCCGGGGACAGGATGGACGAAATCATGGCGGACGTGCTGCGGGGTTCTGATGAAGGCCAGGGGAGCGACGCAGGCGGCAACGTCAACGAGTTCATGACCGTGATGGACAGCCACATGGACGACATCGTATGCCACCAGGCCATTTCGGAGCGGCTGGCGATGGCGGACGCGGCGCTGGACGTCATTGGCTACAACTACATGACCGCCCGGTACGAGTCGGACGGCGTCACCTACCCGGACCGGGTTATCGTGGGCAGCGAGACCTACCCGCCGGAGATTGCCCGGAACTGGGAGGTTATCAAAAAGTGTCCCCACGTCATCGGCGACTTCACCTGGACCGGCTGGGACTACATCGGTGAGGTCGGTATCGGTATCCCCGCTTATAACTGGGGCGAGGGCGGCTTCGGCGCGCAGTTCCCCTGCCAGCTGGCCTACTGCGGCGACTTGGACATCATCGGCTTCCGCCGCCCGGCCTCCTACTACCGTGAGTGCGTGTTCGGTCTGCGGAAGGAGCCATACATCGCTGTGCAGGACCCCAACCACTACGGGGAGGATGTCATCAAGACCTCCTGGGTCATCAGCGACACCCTCTCCTCCTGGACCTGGAAGGGCTGCGAGGGCAAGCCTGTCGTGGTGGAAATCTACGCCCCCGGCGACGAGGTAGAGCTGTTGGTCAATGGCAAATCCGTGGGCAAACAGCCCAGCGGAGCCGCTGCGGGATACCGCACCCTGTTTGAGACGGTCTACGAGGTTGGAACCGTGACCGCCGTCCTCTACGAGAACGGGCAGGAGGTCGCCCGGACCGCACTGACCACCGCAGGAGAACCGGCGAAGCTGGCCCTCGTACAGGAGAAGCAGCCGGAAGGTGAGCTGCTGTTCCTCCAGGGCAGCCTGGTGGACAGCGAGGGAATCGTTGTCACCGGCGCGGACGTGAAGCTGACCGCCGAGGTGTCAGGAGACGCTGCGCTGGCGGGCTTCGGCAGCGGTAACCCCAAGCCGGATTACAACTACATCGATGGCGTGGCCGACACTTGGAACGGACGGACCCTCCTGATCCTGCGGAAAACCGCCGACACTGGGACTGTCCACGTGAAGGTCGCCGCGGAGAACGGTTTGACCGCTGAACTGGAGATTGCGTTTTAAGCTGCCTTTCTGATTTTAGCACAAGAGCACAAGGCTGAGTAAAAGGACAACCAGAAAATAGAAAAAAGGCACCGCACAACTTGCAAAGCGCAGGTTGTGCGGTGTCGTTTTGGTATGTGGCAGCGCCGCAGCGGTCTAAAAACCATGCGGCGCTGCCTTGTTTTGAGTGTGTCCGAAGCAGCCGCCATACGGAACGGAAAAGGAGCTAACAGGAGAGGAAACGCAAAAAAGCGATGCTCGAACACACAGGAAAACCGGTCTCAGCTTTCTATCGCCATCAGGCCGGAGAAGGTTTTCAGCGGCCACGTCACCTTGGGATGGCTGGCGGCCTCGCCCAGCCCCGCGCCGTCGAAGCCGCCGGCCACCGCCGCGTCGATGCCCGCCAGGGCGTCCTCCACCACCAGGCAGTCCTGGGGCGGCAGACCGAGAAACTCCGCCGCCTTCGTAAAGACCTCCGGGTCGGGCTTGGAGTGGGTGATGTTGGTGCCGTCGCTGATGGCGTCGAAGTAGCCGCCCAGCCCGATGCGGCTGAGGATGAGCTTGGTGTTCTTGCTGGAGGAACCGATGGCCAGCTTTGCGCCTGCGGCTCGCAGGGCGTCCAGCGTCTCTTTCACTTCGCCGCTCAGGTCGGTTGGGGTCATTTTTTCCAGCAACTTGCGATAGATGCCGTTCTTTTTCTCTGCCATCTGTTCCTTTTCTGCCGGAGTGTAGGCTTTTTCGCTGCGCTCCAGAATAATTTCCAGGCTGGCCATGCGGCTCACGCCCCGGAGACGGTTGTTGATGGTCTCATCAAAATACACGCCGATCTCATCGGCCAGTGCTTTCCAGGCCAGATAGTGATAGTGGTCGGTAAAGCAGATGACCCCGTCCAGGTCAAAGATGATTCCCTTGTATTTCAATGTCGCACTTCCTTAATGTTGTTTTTTTGTTGTGTTACGCCAGGGGATACCGCCTGGTCTCGCCGGGCTTCAGCTGCCACGCGGTCTGTCCCACAGACACCGGCAGCGGCGCGCTGTTTTCCACGCCGGCGCAGACCTGCAGCTCCTCGTTGGAGAGCGTCACCTGATAATCCAGGCCGTGCCAGACGCAGTGAAAGGAGACTTCCTCCCACCAGGGGATAAAGTGAGGCGCAAAGGTCACGCCGGTCTCCCGCATTTTCATGCCCGCGACTCCGCGGACCACCGCCATCCACGCGCCGGTGGCGCAGCCGGAGTGAACGCCGTTTTCGGTGCCGCCGTGCATGTTTTTCAGGTCCATCTCCGCCGTTTCCATCAGGTAGCCATAGGTACTCTCCGGCATGTCCATGTCGGCAAAGCAGATGGAGTGGACGCAGTAGGACAGGGAGGAGGCCGCCTCGCACCGGCCCTGATAATAGTCCAGGTTCCGGCGGTAGACCTGTTCCGGCCATTCCAGATTCTGATAGGCGAACAGCATCAGCACATCGGGCTGCTTGATGACCTGGCTCTTGTTGTAAAGCCCGGCCTGCTTCATCTGGGTGTAGCCGCTCTTGCTGCCGCCCTGTACCTCCAGTTCCCGGGAGAGGTCAAAGTACCCGTCGAACTGGGGGATCATGCCGCCCCTGCCCATGGGCAGGTACAGCCCATCCGCCACCTGGCGGATTTCCGCCTCGTCCTCGGCGGTGAAGCCGATTTTGGCCCTGACCCCATCCAGCGCTCCGCCGTACTGTGCCAGCAGGCGCAGGGTGTCCGTCAGGACGTGGTGGACGCTGTAATTGGTGTAGGCGTTGTTGTCCACATAGGGGTGATGCTCGTCGGTGCCCGTCACCTGCAAAATTTCATAGCGGTTCTTCTCCCCGTTCCAGACGGCACGGGACACCCAGTACCGGCACACGTCCATCAGCAGCTCCATGCCGCAGTCCTGCATCAGCTGGTCGTCGCCGGTGCAGGTGTAGTAGTTCAGCACAGAGAGGGCGATGTCAGAGACACAGTGGATTTGCATAAAGGGGTGCCGCACGTCGATCCAGACCGTTTCCTCTCCGGTGACGCCGGTGGTGAATGGGAACCGCGCCCCGCGACAGCCTTCCTTTGCCGCCAACTCCCTGGCCTCTTTCAGGTGGGAATAGCGGAACAGAATGTTGTTTTTGCTGTACTCCGGCAGGGTCTGCTGGAACACCGGGGCTTGGAAGATCTCCGCATCCCACCAGACGAAGTTGTTGTAGGTCTCGCCGGTCAGCCCCTTGGCGGAGAAGCTGTGGACGTAGTCGTTGCGCTCCAGCGAGATGAGGGTGTGGTAGTTGCTGAACCGGATGGCCCGGTCTGCGGTGTCGTCCCCCTGAATGGAAATCTCCAGGTTTGCAAACAGTTTGCGGTAAACGGCGGCGTGCCGCTTGTATTCCTGCTCGTAGCTGCTGGTTTTCAGCGCAGCCAGGTACTTCTGGCGGCAGTCCTGGAGGGACTCGCTCTGTTTTAGCAGCTCGCCCCCGGAGAGGGTCTTGCCCGCCTCGAAGTCCCGGCTGGTGACGGTGGCGATGAGCTTTTCCAGGGTGTAGGTCCGGCCCTGCTGGGCCTCGAAGGAGATGCCCTGCATCACCAGACCATCCTCATAGATGTTCTCCCATGCGGCGGTACCCAGGCTGAACTCGTGGGCCACGCCGGTGACGGCGTGGAAGCCGTACTTCGGCCCCACGATCTCCTCCTGCCACAGGGTCTGGTCCTCAAAGCCCACGTCCACCGTCTGCTGGGGCATTTGCCCGTTGGATTTGGTTCGCAGGTCCAGGCCGCTCAAAATGCGCACGCTGCCGGTGTAATTCAGCGGAGTGATGGTTGCTCTCATGCAGTAGAGATGGTCGTCCGCGAAGCTGGCGAAGCGCTGGAAGGTCAGGCGGCTCTTCTGCCCCTGGCTGTTCGCCCAGACCACTTCCCGGTGAAGTGTCTCGTCCGACAGGTCCAGCCACCGCTTCCAGGAGAGGACCTTGCCCTCCCAGGGGTAAAAGACCTCGCCGTTGATTTCAAAGCGGATGAGCAAAAAGTCCAGCAGATTGATGGCCCGCTCCTGTTTCTCGAACTTTTTGAGCCGTTCTTCCTCCACATAGTACTTTTTCATGTACATGTTGTCGCACATGGTCAGGCGGACTTCCACCACCTCGTCCATGACGCCCCGGACCAGCAGGCCCTGAATGCCAAGGCTGGAGAACTCCTCCAAACTGGCCCGGACACCCATGTAGCCGTTGCCGGTGGTGAGCAGGGTGGCCACATTTGCCTCGTTGAGCAGACTGTACTCCTGCTCCATGAGGACGTGGTCGTTACTAAAATTCATTCCCGCGTAGTTCATAGGGTCACCTCTTACCGCGCCAGCGCGCAGGTCAGCTTGTCCGTCAGAGTGACTTTCTGTCCGGCCACTTCCAGGGCGATGGGGGCGCTGCCGGTCAGGTTCTCCACGGTGACAGAATCCTTGGTCACTTCGACCGCCAGCTTCTGGCCCTTCCAGAGGAGGGTGTAGTCCAGCTTGTCCCATGCGTCGGGCAGCAGCGGGTCGATGCGCAGCTTGCCGTCCAGCATCCGCACACCGCCGAAGCCGTAGACCACGCACTGCCAGGTGCCGCCGAAGGAGGCGGCGTGAATGCCCGCGTTGGAGGAGCCCATAAACGGCCCCAGGTCGATCATGGATGCCTTCTGGAACAGCTCATAGGCCATGCCGGGCTGCTTCATGTCGCAGGCCAGCACCGCGTGGGTGGACAGGGACAGGGAGGAGTCGTGGATGGTGCGCTGCTCATAATACTTCCAGGTGGCGGCCTTGACCTCCGGGGAGAACTCGTCCTCCAGCAGGAAGAACAGCACCAGCACGTCGGCCTGCTTGGAGACCTGGATCTGGTTGATTTGCTCCATGTTGTAGTCCCGGGTGATGCCACCTACGTGCTCCTGCTGCTTGTACTTGGTCAGGTCGATGTCCCGGCAGCTCAAATAGCGGTCGTCCTGGGGAAGCACATTTTCCGCCGTGGGCTGGGGCAGGAAGATGTGGGCGCAGCCGTCCTCCCACTTGGGATACGCCTCGTCCAGGTGCAGTTTTTCGTTCAAGGCGGCGAAAATCGCCGGTTTTTCGGCTTTCAGCAGGTGGTAATACTCCATGGCCTTGGCCATGTTCCACCGGGCCATGTAGTTGGTGAAGGCGTTGTCGTTGACGTGCTCCCGGAACTCGTCGGGGCCAACCACGTCGTTGATGTGGTACGCCCCGTCCTCGCTGCCGTCAAGCGGCACTTCCGCTGCGCTCCCTGCCGGCTCCAGCCGGGAGGCCCAGAAGATGGCGGTGTCCATCATCAGCTCGTAGCCGTACTTGTCCATGAAGTCCTCGTCCCCGGCGATGGTGGCGTACTGCCACGCGCCGAAGGCCACGTCGGAGGTGATGTGCTGCTCAATGAAGCCCGACCACACATTTACCGGCAGACCGGTTAGGATGTCCACGTCGCAGTACTCCGGGGTCACCTCGCCGTCGTCCAGCCAGGCGGACTCCCAGGGGAACATGGCCCCCTGATAGCCGTTGTGGGCGGCCTTGGCGTGCGCGCCGGGCAGGGAGAGGTAGCGGTACTCCTCCAACCTCCGGGCGGTTTCCGGGGCGGTGAAGCAGTAGTAGGGCAGCAGGAAAATCTCGGTATCCCAGAAGCAATGGCCCTTGTAGCCCTCGCCGGAAAGCCCCTTGGCGCCGATGTTCATGCGGCTGTCGTGGGCGGGGACCATAATGCGCATATGGTACTGGGCGAAGTGGATAGCGAACTCGTCCAGCGCGGCCTGTTCGCCACCCTGGATGGTGATGGGGGCGCTGTTCCAGACATCTTTGTCCCACTGGGCGGCGGATTCCGCCGCGATGCTCTTGTAACCGGCGGATTCCATCTCCTTGCAGGCGGCAAGGCCCTCCTTTTGCAGGTCCTCGGTGGATTTGCCCTGGCTGTCGAAGTCCCGCGTGGTGGCCAGATTGGAATATTTCTCGATTTCCAGCAAATCGCCCTTCTTTACGCGCACCTCGTACCCGGCGAAAATCTCCCGCCGCTCGATGTAGACCTGGGCGTCCTCGGTCTGCACCTGACCGGCCACCGTCAGCTTGTGGACGGTGGTGTTGACGAAGCTGATGCCCGACTGGGTGGTTTTCTGCACAAACTGGATGAACTGCTTGTCATAGAACCGCTTGTCGCCCTCGGAGAAGTGCTGGCTGCCGGTGTTGGTCATGGTGCCGTTGATGCCGGAACGGATCTTCACCGCCACGTCCCCGCTCAGGGGGGTCACTTCGATGCGCTGGGCCATCTGGTGGAGGTTTTTCAGGGAGACCACCCGGTAGGAGGTATAGGCGATTTTCTTCCCTGCGGGGGAGGTCCAAACCACGCTGCGTTTCAGCTCGCCGGTGCGGATGTTCAGCTCCTTGCAGTAGTTCTCCACCTGCCCGGCGGTCAAGTCGAGGGACTCCCCGTCGATGGTCAGCTCAATGGCGGTCATGTCCGCCGCGTTGGGCAGCTCGGTCACTTCGTTCTCATCGAATTTGTTGAAGGTCCCGGCCACAAAGACACCCCGGGTCTCCCGGAGGTAGCGCTCCTCGGTGGCGCTAAGGACGCCCATATAGCCGTTGCCCAGGCTCATGATGGCCTCGGTTTTCCCCAGCTTCTGGGGGTCAAAGGAATCCTCCTGGAGGACCCAGTCGGAGACCTTGCTGTAGTTGATGCCCATACTTATTCACCCTTTCCGTATACTTTCATCACTTCGCCCTTGCGGATGAAGATGCTACAATGCCCATACCGCACCCGGCACAGGAAGGGGGCCTTGGGGTCCATCTCCACAAAGCGGTGGTTGAGCTTGTCCTCCACCGTCGCAGTTCCCGCGAAAATGGCGTTCACCAGACCCACGTAGTCCTCCAGATAGCTCTTAGCGATGGGGAAACCGTTGTGATTGGGCAGCACCCAGTTCAGCTCCTCCAGAGCCAGCAGCCGCTGGGCGTTGGCGCGGAGGTTCTCCAGCCGCTCCCGCACCACATAGGGGGCGTCCGGGTTATAGGAGTTGTCGTAGAGCATGGTCTGTGCCGCCTCGAACTCGTCCCCGGCGAACACCATGCCCGCCGCCCGGTCCAGGAAGAACAGGCTGCTGTTGCAGTGGGCGGGTTTGGCCTCCAGCACTTCGATGGTCCTGCTGCCCAGGTTGAAGACGTCGCCCTCCCGCAGGAGGACCTTCTTATAGTCGGGGAGGGGCAAATTTTCGATGGGGAAGGGACCAGCGCCGGGCGTGGTGACGGAAGGCTCGTCCACCTTGTAATTCCAGTGAACCATAACCTCCTCAAACTCCCCGTTGCCCCCGGAGTGGTCGGGGTGGAAGTGGGTGTTGGCCACCAGAATGGGCTTGTCGGTGAGCTTCTCCGCAAAGGCCCGCAGGTTGCCCACGGCGTAGCCGGTGTCGATAAGCAGGGCTTTGTCCTCGCCCTCCAGCAGATACAGGTTCTGGGAGCCGTTCATAAAGTTGATGAACCAGGTGCCTTCTACAGCTTGCCAGGCCACATAACTGCCAAAAATTTCTTCTAATGTAGGTTCCATATTCGTTTTTCCTCTGATATTGCGTGATATGGCTGGCGCATGACGGAAGGAGGTCCTTCCGCCATGCGCTGCGTGATTTTTTTCGAGTGGGATGCCTCAGAATTTCGCGCCCCAGACGCCGCAGAAGGGGTCAACGGGGTTCACGCCCTTAAACTCGGAGCGGCCCATGAGCTTGTCCACCACCGCGTCCATCACCTCCTCGGTGGGGGTGTAGGCGTTGATGAAGGTCTTGATCATCGGCGCGTCCACCAGGTGGTAGGGGTTGGCCAGGGAGACGAACAGGGCGGGAACATCATTCACGAACCAGGGGGCGTCGGCGGCCATCAGGTGGACCCAGTCGATGCGGCGGACGGACTGGTTGCTGGCGGTGTCGATGCAGGCCACATAGACGGCCAGGTCGAATTTGCTCTTGATGTCGGCCACGCCGCCCTCGAACATTTCGTAGAAGTCGGGCTTGCTGTAGTCGAACAGCGTGACCTCAAAGCCTTCGTCCTCCAGCTTTTGCTTGATTTTGCCGGTTGCGCCCTCGCCGTCCTTGAAGCCGCCGCCGACCCGGTCCTCCAGCAGGTAGAGACGAATTTTCTTGTACTTTTCCGGGGAAATGGGCAGCAGGGACTGGGTGTCCTTCACCAGGGTGACGGCCTTATCCGCGCACTCCTTGGCCTGAGCCAGATGCTCGGCGCAGCCCACCACGGACAGGGCCTCCGGGCCGGGTACCAGCGTACCGGCGGCTTTCCTCTCGGGGAGGCCCATGGCGGCCTTCATCGCCAGCGTCCGGGTGACGGCCTCGTCCACCCGCTCCCAGGTCAGCCGCCCATCGGCCAGAGCGTCCCGGATGAACTGATAGTCCTCCCGGATGTCCTTGTTGAACAAAATCATGTCGCACCCGGCGGCAATGGCGGTGGGAATGGCCTCCCGGCGGGGCAGCGGCGTGTTGAAGCCCACCATGATGGAGAGGGTCCCCGCGTTGACAACTTCCTGCCAGATGGCCCCATAAGTGGCGTCGTATTCCTCCACGCTCAGGCTGTTGACGGTGACGGCCAGGTGCTGGTCCCGGTCATCCACGCCGTCACCGGGGAAGTGCTTCACGGCGGCGGCCACGCCGTAGTCTTTCAGGCCCTTCAGCTGCTCCTTCACGAAGCGGATGATGCGGTACTGATCGGTGCCGAAGGTGCGCACGTTGGTGATGGGGTTGCGGAAGTTCAGGTCCAAGTCGCAAATGGGGGAAAACGCCCAGTTGCAGCCCGCGGCCTGGGCCTCCTTACCGGCAATCGCGCCCAGGCGATAGGCGTTCACCGGGTCATTGCTGGCCGCCACGCCCATAGGCCGGGAGAAATAGGTGCCATCGGCGCAGATGCCGTTGCCGCCGGACTCGAGATTTGCGCCAAACAGCAGGGGGATGCGGGACGTCTCCTGAATCAATCGGTGGGTTTTCTGCACCTCCGCCGCGGGCATGGGGCGATAGAGCATGGCGCCGGGTTTGAACTCCTCCACAAAGCCCTTGAGATAATTCTCCTCCGTGTTGCCGCCGATGGGGCAGAACAACTGCCCGATTTTTTCCTCGTCGGTCATGGAGGCCAGGGTCTCCTGCACCCAGGCCACGCCCTTGTCGTCCAGATAGAACGGGTTCGCTCTCAAATCAACCATTTTTGTTTCCTCCTGTCAGTTCAATGTATAATAAGTGGTTTATATGTTCCTGCGCTCTTACGGAGCAACGACCAGCTCCTCCAGCTCCCCAATGGCAAGTTCCAGCTGCTGGGGGTCGAAGGGCAGATAGCCCATGTGGGAGAGGTCCTCCAGCGTGTTGGCGGCCATCTCCGGGTCGCCGGACATGGCGATGCCCGCCAGGGCCGGGGTGTATTTGCCCAGCACCGCAATGGCGTTGGGGTCCTGGGCCAGCCGCCCCAGAGTGGTCTGCCGGGTGTAGAGCTTGCGCAGGTCCTGCTCCGGCTGATAGAGGAAGTCGTAAGCGCCGGCGGCGAGGGTCTGGGTCCCCGCCGGGTCGCCGGGCAGCGTCACCTCCGCCTCGCAGTTGAAGGGCACTTCGATGTGGGCCTTGAACTGCCCGTCGGGGCAAATTTCCCAGTTGCACACATAGGTGCCGTTGACGGAGGCATAGGAGCAGCTGACCTTGCTCAGGCGGATGTCCGGGTGGGGCGCGATGGCGGCCCGGCCAAAGCCAGGGGTCAGGGGCCGGATACCCGCCACATAAGCGTAGACGAACTCCATAACGGAGCCGTAAGAGTAGTGGTTCAGGGAGTTCATACCGGTGTCACTGATGGTGCCGTCCTCAAAGACGGAGTTCCACCGCTCCCAAACCGTGGTGGCCCCCAGGTTGACGCTGTAGAGCCAGCTGGGGAAGCCCTCTTTCGGCAGGAAGTCGTAAGCCTCCTCATACAGCCCAGCCTCCGCCAACACAGTACATAGCAACGGCGCCCCCACAAAGCCGCCCTTGATCTGGTTCAGGTCCTGCTTGAGCCGGGTCTTGAACTGCGCAATCAGCTTGTCCCGGTCACTGCCCAGACCGAATTTCAGGGCGATGACGGCGGCGCTCTGGGTGTTGATGGCCAGTCGGCCGCTGGGAGTGAAGTATTCGTTGTCGATGGCGGCCTTGATGTGGGCCTCCAGCGCGGCGTAATGGGCGGCGTCCTCCGTCTTGCCCAGCACCTGGGCCATCTCCTTCACCATTTGGGTGGAGCGGTAGTAATAGAGGGTGGAGACATAGGTGTCGTCGGTGCTGCCCTTGAAGCTGCTGGGGGTGGGGCCGTCCAGGGCCAGCCAGTCCCCGAAGGTGTCCAGGAAGTCAAAGAGGTAGGTCCGGCCCAGCTGGGCGTCCTGCCGGTCGATGTAGTCCACCCACGCCTTCATCATGGGGTAGCTGTAAGCCAGCTCGTTTTTGTCCCCGTAGTAGGTGTAGAGGGTGTAGGGCAGGAAGGTGGCGATGTCGCCCCAGACGCTGCCCGCGCTCTCCTGGTGGCCGATGTTGGGGGTGAAGTTGGGCATTCCGCCGTTCAGGTACTTCTGCTCGTCCTTCAAGTCCTTGATGTACTTGTGGAAGAAGGCGCGAGTGTCCATGTGGTAGCTGGCGGTGGGGGCGAACACCTGGGCGTCGCCGGTCCAGCCCAGCCGCTCGCTGCGCTGAGGGCAGTCGGTGGGGATGTCGATGAAGTTGGATTTCAGCCCCCAGACGGTGTTCTCATACAGCCGGTTGATCTTCGGGTTGCTGGTGGTGATATACCCGGTGCGCTGGATGTCGGAGTAGAGCACCCGCCCGGTGAAGTCGGCCCCGTTCAGCTCGCCCACCCAGCCGGTGACCCGGATGTACCGGAATCCGAAGAAGGTGAAATGGGGGCGCACTGTCTCCGCTCTGCCGTCGGAGACGTAGATGAACTGGGACTGGGCGTCTCGGTAGTTGCCGTTGTAGAAGTTGCCCTTTTGCAGGATTTCACCGCAGTCCAGCACGACCTTGGTCCCCGCGGGGAGGCTGGCCTGGATCTCCACGAACCCGGCGAAGTTCTGGCCGAAGTCTAGCACCGTCTCCCCCGCCGGGGTATGAATGACCTCCTGCACGGGAAGGCTCTCCATCGCCAGCACCGGAAGACTGATGCGGTCTATCAGGTGAGAAATCTCCAGATTTTTGGTGCCGGGGTCGGCGGTGGGGTCGGCCAGCACGTCAACAGGCTTTTTGGGGTTCTCCCTGCCTGCCCAGAGCTGCCGGTTCAGGGTCTCGCCCAGGTAGATGCCGGAGTCCTCGATGTCGGAGCCGTAGTATTCCCAGCTGCCGTCGGTGACAAGCACTTCCCCGCTGCCGTCGGCGTAGTCGATGTGCAGCTCCGCAATGGCGGCCATCCGATCGCCGTAGTTGTTGGCCTGGAGAGCCAGCCCGAACACGGACATATACCAGCCCTTGCCCAACATCAGCTCCAGCTCGTTCTGCTCTTGCAGGCAGTCTTCCACCGGGAAGGTGATGACCTGGAGGCTGCTGTCGTAGTCGCTGACGTAGGGAGTCAGGTACTCCTCCCCCAGCTTTTTCCCGTTCAGGTACGCCTCAAACAGACCCACGCCGGAGACGTAGAGCCGGGCCTTTGCCACGGGCTTATCCACGGAGAACGCTTTGGTCATCACGGGATGGAAGGTGTCCTCTTTGGCTGCGGCGATCCACTGTGCGGTCCACGGCTCGTCCATCTTGCCGGTCTCCAGCGTCTGGACGTCGCTGACGGCGCTGTCCCCGGCGTCCCCGGTGACGCGGGCCCGGTAATAATAGGTGGTGCGGGGCCGCAGGGGGAAGTCCAGCGGCTCGCCGCTCTGGTTCAGCGCGCCCTCTTTCTGATAGCGCAGCTGGACAAAGTCGCTGGTCTCGCTGACCTCAATGGCGGCGCTGGTCTGCCGGGTGCTGGCCGTGTCGCACACGTTCCAGGAGCAAACCACACCGTCCAGCGCGTACCCCAGGGGATTTTCGATACCGTTGATCCTGACATTTGTAATTTTCATGGAAGTTCTCCTTTTCCATACTGCTAACGAACTATTTTTTATTTTATCCTTCTGTGTTACGAGGTTTTTTCTCTATCTTCCGACATTTTTTGCGAAGTTCTTGTCAAGCATCCCTGAAGCATGTTATGATAATATATCAAACGATGTGATGTAAAATAAAATGAAGCGTTCATCTGATCCAAGCAAAGGAGGCCGAGGGGTGGCTACGAATTACTACATTACCTATGGTGAATTTCAAAAACATTTGACAGACTACTATCAACAGACTGGCAGCAAAATGCAATTCACAGAAATGATCAGATGGTTGTTTCAGGAAGGGCTTCTCTCCGAGACCCCACCAAAGCCAATCACTCCTCAGACGGTGATCACTGACATGAGCGATGAGGAGGTCAACCGTTTTATTGACTCTATCCCCATCACGGTTCAAGTGACATACCAGAGCAATGAGAGGGTGTTGGAGACTGACATTATCCCCAACTTCAGGGACATCTTTATCATCCGGCACCCACGGCACACCCGTGAACTGATGCACGTCCACAATTACTTTGAAATCAACTATGTGGCGGAGGGAGTGGGTACCTTTCAGTTCGAGGGGGTCTCCCGCACGTTAAAGGAAGGCGAGTTCTGTATGATCGCCCCCGGTTCCAGCCACGATCTGGTCATCGACAGCGATGCCACGGTGTTCTGTATCATGCTGCGCAGGAGTACACTCAGTAAGACCTTTGCCCCGTTGCTCTCCAACAAGAACCTGCTGTCGCAGTTTTTCCACGCCTTTTTGTCCGGGAGCAACAAGACCAATTTCCTGCTGTTTTCCTGCGAGCGGGGAAAGTGGATCCGGCAAATCATCTTCAACGCCATGATGGAGTGTTACAAGGCCGATGATTTCAGCAACATCTGCTGTATCAGCTGGCTCAACCAGATGTTTGTCTATCTGCTGCGCAACTACAGCGAGACGCTGCGGTTTTATGATTACCAGTTCGGCTCCGAATTCCTCCTGATTTTGCAATATATTCAGCACCATTACCAGACCTTGACGCTGTCCGAGCTGGCGAACTTTTTCCACTACAGCGAGCCATACCTTTCCACCCTCATCAAGCAGAACACCGGCCGGAACTTCACAGAGCTGATCAAGGAGCTGCGCATGGCGGAGGCTGTGGACTACCTGCTCCACACCGACATGACCGTGCGGGAAATCGCGGAAAAGGTGGGGCATCACTCTGCTGACCACTTTTCCCGCACCTTCCGGGCGGAGTACCAGATGTCCCCGCAGAAATTCCGCAAGGTGCAGCAGCAGACGGAGGACAACGATTTTCTGAATCCCTTTCAGACCCTTTAAGGGTGCACAGCGCCGGAAAATGGCTTTTTATAAACAGAATGGGCTGCCGAAAGGCCGCCCATTCTGTTTTGTTTGGGTGGTGCGTCGCGCCGCTGAGGGTGGCGGCTTGCGCGGCGCTGCCACAGATGCTTACATGTTTTTCTTCATTTCCGCAATCTCATCGTAGTACTTGGAGATGGGATAGACGGCCAGGCACGCGATGATGATGATGCAGGTGGCAGCGGGCAGGCCGAAGCGGAGGAAGTTGATGCCGAACATGGCGGAGGCGGGCTGCTCGCCGATGGCGCCGGCCACATAGCCGGTGACGGCCAGAACCGCCAAGATGCCGGAGTTGGACAGGGTGCTGCCGCACTTCTGGGCGAAGCCCTTGATGGCGGAGATGGTGGCGCTCAGGCTCAGCTTGTCCTTGAGCATGATGTAGTCGATGGTGTCGTTGACCAGGATGTTGATCATGGCCTGCTCCATCGCGCCGAAGGAGGTGGCAATGAAGGTCAGCGCATACAGCAGCACCAGGTTGGTCTTGCCAAAGAAGAACAGGATGATGTAGCACACCATAGAGACGCCCTGAGAGAACTGGAACGCCTTGACCACGGAGCCTTTGAAGATGCGCAGCAGGATGCCCATCAGGAACATCATGGAGACAATGGCGCCCACGGAGACGGCCAGCATATAGGTGCTGATGAGGTCGGGCCGAGCCCAGTAATACATGATGTAGTAGACGGAGGAGCCGAACATCAGGCCATAGCCCAGAGAGGACATCATCCACACGATGATAACGGTGAGCAGCTCCTTGTGCTTGATGAGACGCTTCAGGTCCTCGCCCACGGAGCGCTTCTCCACGGGCATCAGATACCGCTCGGTGCTGGTTTTGAACAGAATCCAGTACATAATGCAGGTGAACGCGCCGTAGATAAACATCAAGGGGACATAGCTGCCGCCAAAGAAGGCGATGAAGTTGGTGGTGAATCTGGAGGCGATGGTGAAGGCGATGGCCATGCAGGTGCCGCCGGCCTGGACCAGACTGTTACGGATGTTGTCATCCTTGACATGGGCGGGGAGG
This sequence comes from Clostridiales bacterium, assembly GCA_021205205.1. Lineage (GTDB taxonomy): Bacteria > Bacillota > Clostridia > Oscillospirales > Oscillospiraceae > Onthomonas. The sequence goes on along the minus strand of JAJPXY010000105.1, from coordinate 6,117 downwards.
ACGGACTGCCAGGGCATGGTCAGGATGGTGTAGAGCATACCCCACATAATGTAGAAAACTTCAGTGTAGACGATCTTTCCCATCATGGGCAGGTTGGGGTTGGCAAAGACCAACATGGCTGCCGCAGTGAACAGCGGCGGGAAGAACAGGAAATAGGGACGGTATCTGCCCCAGCGGGTGTGGGTGCGGTCGGCGATGGTGCCCATGATCGGGTCGTTGATGGCGTCCCACAGGGTAGCGATAAACAGCATGATGCTGGCCGCGCCTGCGGGGATGCCCACGGTGTCCGTCAGAAAGACGGAAAAATAGGAGGAAATGGTGGCTGCAATGAGCATAGCGCCGCCCTGATAGGACAGCGCCCAGCTGACGGAAAATGCCAGACTCGGCTTTTCGGTCTTTTCGACGGTGTTTGTGTCGTTCATTTTCGAGAACTCCTTTCTCAACCCAGGTTTCTTTGTCGGCAGTTCAACTTTTGCCGTTACAAATATGCTACCAGCAACGCCAACATTTCACAATGTAGTTTTTTAATTGAAAGGCGATGTTTTTTACGATGTTCATACACACCCTAAAAAATCCCTTTTCTCTCCATTTGCAAGCGCGCTTTTGGAGTTGTCTCTCCGGGGGTGACGGGCGCGGCAACTGCGGCGGTTGGTATTTGCGTCACAGAAGAAAAAATGCCCGAACAGGGGCAGGCCGAGCCTCTGTTCGGGCTTAAAAAAGGAGCTGTTTTCTCACAACAGCGGAGGGCGGCGGGGCGTCACTCCTCTTTGCTGCAAAGGGCCGTGGTTCCTCTTAGCAGGAAGGGGAAGATAATGCAGGCCACCACATAGGCAAACACCAGGGTGGTGGGCAGGGAGCTGGCAAAGGCGATGAGCAGCACCGGCGTGAACCCCATCTCGTAAAACATGCACAAAAAGCTCATGGCCGCCGTCATGACCACCACAATAGCCAGCATCCGCAGGAAGTAGAACAGCGGGTGCTTTTCGTCTTTGAGGAAGAGGTGGGCAAAGGCATTGCCCATCTTCACCAGCGGGATGTAGGAACCCAGGACAAAGTTGATGGCGTAGGCCGGGACAAATCCCATGCAAAAGCTCTCAAAGGTCAGGCTGCCGCTCATAAATTTGATGTACGCCGTCAGCGCGGCGGCGAACGCAAAGGAAAACAGCGTGTTAAAGACGATACCAAAGTCGGACTTTTTGAACATAATATACTCTCCTTCTCCGCAAATGAGCTGTCGATTCACAGTTCTGACTTGTAGGGCTAAGAAACCGGACCTTAACGAGCGGCTTTGATTGTGTTCCTGAGCCCTTTTGCTGTAGTCTAAAAGACATTCCAACAAAAAGCCATAGAGATATTTTTGCAATATCCGACATATTTTAGGATGATATGCGAATGGCGTTCACATTGTATGGCAAAGAGGGACAGTTTGACTATAGCGACTCTCAAAATGATTGGAAATAGTTAAACTCTTGAAACCATCCCACAACGTCATCGTGTGTAACCTGGACCAGAGCAGCTTCAACGGCAGCAGGTAATGCCTCCTTGACGTGAATCTTCAACTTGCGGAGAAAGGATTTCATCTTCGACCACATTTTTTCGATAGGATTCAAATCAGGACTATATGGAGACAGATGAAGAAGTATGATTTCATTTTTGACACAAAAGTTCCTCTGCTTCCTTTACTTGATGTGAGCGCAGATTATCCATGACGACAATATCACCTTACCCTCATCGTCAACTCCATCAACAGCCCCCGCCTTTCTTCTTTCTACGTCGGAAGGACTGTCCCCGGCAGTTTAAGTCCCGACTGATTTGTGCCAGTCTGGGCGCTTTCCGTCTGCATTGGTATGGGCCCTCTGATGAAATAACGCCTGATATCCAGACAGCTTATTTGAGCAACTTTCTGCTGTACAATCTGCTCGCCCAACTATCCAAGGCCATTGAGTCAGAGCTTCCTTATTCCGGTTCCATCAGCCGCTCTGCACATTCATAGCAGAACATCCTTGTCCGGCCAGAGAACGGGTCCCCCAGCAGATCCTTGATTTGGTTGATGCGGTAGAACCCGGCGCTTTTGCTGATGTGCAGGGCCTTCGCCATTTCTGCCACGTTCCGGTTGCAGGTCAGATAAACGGACAGAGTGCGGGCCAGCTCGCTGCCCGACCTCTGGTCGATTTGTTCCAACTCCCGCAGGTCCGGGTGAACCAGCAGGGCGGGGTCCTCCTTTTGCACGTAGGCTTCCCGGAGGAAGGTCAGATACTCCTGCTCCATCGTTTGGATGACCTGCCCCTGTCTGCCCAGGGACAGTTCCAGCAGCCGAAGGGCGTATTTGTAGTAAAAGGCGGTCTGCCCGATGTCCGTGTACTCCAGGCTCAGCACTGCGTTCTGGCGCTGGAGGGTCAGCAGGTCGGTCAAAATCTGTTTGGAGAAGGGCGTAAATATTCCTCTCTCGTTGCCGTAAAGCAACAGGACGCAGGTGTTAGCCACTTGCATGATGGGGTAGCCGGGTAAGATCTGCTGCAACTGGTGGTAAAAATGGAAATGGGCCTGCTTTTTCTTTTCCTCCGGGCAGGAGCAGACCAGCACCTGATAGCGGCTGAATTTCAGATGTCGCTCCAACCCGAACAGGCTGGCAAGTCTTTCGATGTTCTGCCCGTCCCGGCTCAGCAGATGGTGCAGGAAGTAGTCGTCGCTGACGTTGTAGGCAAAGAGGTTGTTTTGCAGCGGCAGGGTGTACACCAGTTGCGCAGCCAGCTCGGACAGATAGCTGACCAGCGGGTAATCCTCCCGCGTGAACGCGGTGGTCGTTTGCAGCAGACAGAGATACCCCACGAACTGCTCCCCCGTCAAAACGCCGCAGATGATGGCCGGGTACGCAAAAAAGGTGTCGCCGGTGAAAAAGGCAATGCGCCCCGCCACCATATTCCGAAAGTGGGCGTCGCTCTTGATGTACTGGATGGACTGGGGAGAGAGGTAGGTGTGGCCGTTTCGCTCCACAAAAAAGGAACGCTGACTGTCATTGGGCAGGGTCGCCCCTACGATCTCGAAGGTGGAGCTGATGATCATCAGGTCGTTTTGAACCATGTCCCGCACCTTTTCCAAAAAGGCGTTGATGTCCAGCCCCTGACAGGCCAGCCGGTACAGCGGCTGAAAGTACCGGGCGATTTTGGCGTTGTTGTCCCAGATGTCCTGGAGGGCGTTGACCACCTGCTCCCACCCTCCGCTCCCGCCGATGGTGTATACGGATACCGTGTTCTCCTGGGTGGAGGCGGCTTTCAGGTTGTAGAGGAGGCAGTAATAGCCTGCGTCCATCAGCTTTCCATAGACCTCCCGGCACAGGTAGAGGGTGCGGCGGTCCGGCGCCATCCCCTCCTGGTACACCCGGAAGGACAGCAGCTCATCGTCCCCGGAGAAATACTCCTCGATATTCAGCCCATAGTTGGTTTTCAGCATTTCTAATATGGTATTTGCCAACATATCCAATGGATTGGAACAAAGTCCAATCCCGCCCTCCTTTTTCGCCGGAATTTGAAACGATAGTTGCTTGTAAACAGCGGCAACTTTTCTTAAAATAATTATATCACAACAGCAAAGCGGGCGCCAGATAAAATTGCTGTGATTGGACTTTTTTTCGACACAAAAGGAGGATTTTCCCATATGAACGAAAGCGCAAAGAAAATCATCGAGCTGGTGGGCGGCATGGAAAACGTCATTTCCTACACCCACTGTGCCACCCGGCTGCGGTTCCAGCTGAAGGATTCGTCCAAAGCAGACCCGGAGGGCCTCAAGGCCATCAAAGAGGTGCTGGGCGTGGTGGACAAGGGCGGCATCTTCCAGGTCATCATCGGCCCCAAGGTGGATGTCATGTACGCCGCCATCCAGCAGGAGTGCGGCGGAGCCGCCCCCGCCGCCGCGTCCGCCGAAGAAGACGCCCCCAAGCAGAGCATTGGCTCCACCATTTTGAATTACATCAGCGGCTCCATCACCCCCAATATGCCCGTGATGGTGGCCTCCGGCCTCATCAGCGCAGTGCTGGCCATTCTGACCCAGGCGGGCCTGCTCAGCAGCGACAGCAGCACCTACACGGTCTGGTCTGCCGTGGCCGACGCCGCCTTCTACTTCCTGCCGACACTGATCGCCGGCTCCGCCGCCCGGAAGCTGAACTCCAGCCCGGCCATGGCCGCCTTCATCTCCCTGGCGCTCATCAGTTCGTCCATCAGCGGCGTGGAGGGCCTGTCCATGTTCGGCCTGTCTATCTCCACCGTGACCTACTCCTCCAACATCGTGCCAGTGCTGCTGTTTGTGCCGGTGCTGGCCTGGCTGGAGAAATTTATGGATAAACACCTGCCCAAGGAGGCGTCCTTCATCCTGAAGCCCTTCCTCTGCACCGTCATTGTCACCCCCATCACCCTCTTTGTGTTGGGACCCATCGGCACCTGGGTTGGCACCTTCCTGGCCAACGTCTGCGTGACCCTCAGCAGTTTCGGCGGCGTGGCCATGGGTCTGGCGGCGCTGTTTATGCCCTTGCTGGTCATCACCGGTATGCACACCATGCTCATCCCGGTCATCGTCAACGAGCTGGCCACCTATGGCTATTCCACCATCTTTGCCGCCAACATCGCGGTGAACTTCGCCGTGGCGGGCACCGCCCTGGCCGTGGGCGTCAAGGCCAAGAACAAGGACACCCGCTCCGTGGGCCTCTCCACCGGCGTGACCGCCCTGCTCTCCGTCACCGAGCCTGCCATTTACGGCTGCGTTATCCCCTTCAAGCGCACCCTGCTGACCGCCTGCGCCGCCTCCGGCATCACCGGCATTTTCATCGGCCTGTTCAAGATCAAGGGCTACGCCGCCGCCTCTGTTTCCATCCTGACCCTTCCCGTCTTTTTGGGGGAGGACATGATGAACTTCGTCTTGGCCTGCGCCATGGCTGCGCTGGCCACCGCTCTGGGCTTCGTGCTGACCTTTCTCTTCTTCAAGGAGGATAAACCCGCCGCCGCTGAGACTGCCGCTCCCGCCGCCCCCGAAGCGCCTGTGGCCCCTGTGGAAGCGTCCGCCGGTGACGCCGTAGTCTGCGCCCCGCTGACCGGCAAGGCCATCCCGCTCTCCCAGGTGCCCGACGAGACTTTCGCCCAGGAGCTGCTGGGCAAGGGCGCGGCCATCCTGCCCGAAAAGGGCCTTGTCACCTCCCCGGTGAAGGGAACTCTGACCATGATTTTCGACACCCTCCACGCCCTCTCTCTGGAATCCGACGACGGAGCGGAAATCCTCATCCACGTGGGGATGGACACCGTCCAGCTGGGCGGCAAGCACTTCAAGGCTCTGGCCCAGGCCGGGGACCGGGTAGAAGTGGGCACTCCGCTGCTGGAGTTCGACATGGATGCCATTCAGAAGGCAGGCTACCCCATCGTCACCCCCATCGTCGTGACCAATTCCGACGACTTTACCGCCGTAGAACTGGCAGCAGAAGGGGACATTCAGGCGGGCGGACAGCTTTTGAAGCTCGCTCGCTGAGAAAGGAGCCGGAACATGAGACGTTTACCAGAACAATTCCTGTGGGGAGCAGCCTCCGCCGCCTCCCAGTATGAAGGCGGCTATCTGGACGATGGCCGGGGGCTGAGCACCGCCGACGTGCTGCCGCTGGGCCGGGTACGGATGGACCTGTGCCGGGGCCGCTTCGACTACCACACCCTGCCGGAGGGGACGGTCTACCCCTCCCGCGAGGCCACGGACTTCTACCACCACTGGAAGGAGGACATCGCTCTGATGGCGGAGCAGGGGCTGAAATGCTACCGGTTCTCCTTCTCCTGGACCCGCATTTTCCCCACTGGGGAGGAGAAACTGCCCAACGAGAGCGGCCTGGCCTTTTACGAGCAGGTGGTGGATGAGCTGCTGCGGCACCACATCGAGCCGGTGGTCACCCTCTGCCACTTTGATCTACCCCTGACGCTGGAGCAGAAGTACGGCGGCTGGGCGGACCGGCGGACCATCGACGCCTTCCTCCGCTACTGCGAGACAGTGCTGACCCGGTTCAAGGGGAAGGTCCGGTATTGGATCACCTTCAACGAGATCAACATGATCCTCCATATGCCCTTTGTGGGGGCGGGGCTGCGCTTCCGGGAG
>JAJPXY010000142.1 GCA_021205205.1 Clostridiales bacterium | reverse complement strand
GCTGGGGGTTCTGTCAGGCGTGGTACTGCTACCGCCCCGTCCGGCCCAAGAGCGTCCAGACCCTGGTGGAGCAGGGCATCGAGTCCTGCAAGGACTCCGGCTATCAGGAGGTCACGCTTTCCAGCCTGTCCTCCAGCGACTACCGGGGGCTGGAGGCGGTCTGCGACGGTCTGCTGGAATACTGTGAACCGCGGAACATCAATTTGAACCTGCCCTCCCTCCGGGCGGACGGATTCTCCATGTCGCTGATGCAGCGGCTCCAGCGCTCCCGCAAAAGCTCCATCACCTTCGCGCCGGAGGCCGGCACCCAGCGGCTCCGGGATGCCATCAACAAAAACGTCACCGAGGAGGACCTGTTAAAGTCCTGCCAGACGGTGTTCGAGGGCGGGTGCAGCGCGGTCAAGCTCTACTTTATGCTGGGCCTCCCCACCGAGACCGACGAGGACGTGCTGGGCATCGCGGACCTGGCCCAAAAGGTCTACTGGACCTGGCGGAACCACGCTCCCAGCCGCGCCCGGGGCGTGCGCATCACCGTCTCCACCTCCTTTTTTGTCCCCAAGCCCTTCACCCCCTTCCAGTGGGAGGAGCAAATTTCCATGGAGGAGTACCAGCGCCGGGTAGACCTGCTGCGGGGGGCCATCCATAACAAGTCCATTCAGTACAACTGGCACGAGACAGACACCAGCTACATCGAGGCGGTGTTGGCCCGTGGAGACCGGCGGCTGGGCCGGGCGCTGGAGGAGGTCTGGCGCACCGGCGGCAAGATGGACTCCTGGAGCGACTATTTCTCCTTCCAGCGGTGGATGGACGCCTTTGCGGCCACGGACACCGACCCGGATTTTTACGCCCGGCGGGCGCGCACCCGCTGCGAGGTGCTGCCCTGGTCCATGATCGATGTGGGCGTGCGGCCCGACTACCTGTGGCAGGAGCGGGAGCAGGCGTACAAGTCGGTCATCACCCCGGACTGCCGGGTGAAGTGCATGGGCTGCGGCGCAGCGAAGCTGATCCCCGGCGGGGTCTGCGACGAGGACAGGAGGTAGGAACGAGCTGTTAGCTTTTAGCCGTTAGCTGTTAGTCAGGTGCTGCGAGTCAAAAGCGAACAGCCAATAAAGAAGCTGAGAGCAAAACCAGCGCTTGTACAGCGTCGTCAGTAATCAGTTAGAACCACCGAGCTAATAGCTAAAAGCTAAGAGCCAACAGCTAAAATGGAGGTAACTCAATGGCTATGCACAAAAACAGGCTGCTCTTTTCCAAGAGCGGGCGGGCCTGCTACATCTCTCACCTGGACCTGATGGCCACCTTCCAGCGAGCCTTCCTCCGCTCCGGGGTGGAGATTTGGCAGACCGAGGGCTTCAACCGCCATGTGTTCGTCTCCATTGCTCTGCCCCTGAGTTTGGGGTACTCCAGCGACTGCGAGATTTTGGAGTTCAACCTGGAGTCTCCCCTCTCCTTCGACGAGGTGGTGGAGCGACTGAACCGGGCGCTGCCCGAGGGCATCCACGTCCGGGCGTGCTACGAGGCGAAAATCCCCTGCAAGAAAATCACGGACCTGGACTGGACCGTGACCATGGAGTACGACGACGGCGTCCCCGCCGCCGCCCCCGCCGCCCTGCGGGAGCTGCTGGGCCGGGAGAACTGCGTCATCCAGAAGAAATCCAAAAAGGCCAAACGGGGGTATACCGAGCTGGACATCATTCCCATGGTGAAAAGCTGGTCCCTGGAGGAACAGCCGGACAGGCTGATTTTCTCCGCCCGGCTGGCCGCCCAGAACCCGGGGCTGAACCCCGCCCTCATCATCGACACCCTGGCGGCCCAGACGCCAGAGGCCAAACCGGACTTCGTCCGCTGCCACCGAAACGAGGTCTACGGCGAGGACGGCGCGGTGTTTCGGTGAAGCGCGGCGCTCCCCTCTCACAAAAATAACTTCCACGAACACAGAAACGGGACCAGACCACCGTCTGGCCCCGTTTCTTGTGGGTCAGTGCGGCTCCGCCGCCGCGCGCAGCGCCGCCTCCACCTGCCGCTCCTCTTTCCAGATGATTTCTATGTGCCACTTGTCCCAGACCGTTACCCGCTCCACGAAGGTCTCCACCATGGCGCGGGTCAGCTTCTTTTCGTCCGCAAACAGACGGACCTTCTCCATCAGGTCGTCCAACTCCGGCTCTCGGCGGTTGCAGAGGCGGCGCAGCCGCGCCTCCTGCCGGTGAACGCTGTCCAGTTCCGTCCGGATGGCGTCCTGCTCCGCCGACAGCTGCCGCTTTTCCGCCAATAGCTCCTCACGGCGGAGCGTGCCCTCCCGGTAACTCTCATAGAGGACGACACCCCGCTCCTGCCGCTGCCGCAGCTCCTCCCGCAGTTCCCCGGCCCGCTCCTCCAATAGGCGCAGGCCCTCCTGGCGGTTTTGCTCTGCCGCCTCCGCTGCGCCGCAGGCGGTCTCCAGCAGCAGCATCCACTGTCTCAACTGGACAAACACCCTGTCGTTGAGCAGTTCCTCCGGGAAGCGCGCCCTGGAGCAGCCCACCCGGTTCCCCGTCTGCATGGTATGGGCGCAGGAGAAATAGCAGTCCTCGTAGAGGTTGCCGCTATAGGCCATGGCGTAGCCGCAGCACCCGCAGTAGACCTTGGAGCGGAGCTGGTAGCGGCGGGCCTCGGCCCTGCTCCCCCTTGCCCGCCGGAAAACCGCCTGCGCCTTTGCAAAGTCCGCGCCGCTGACGATGGCGGGGTGATTGTTGGGGATGCGTTTGGCATCTGTCACCGGGACGGCCCTCTTTGCCCCCGCCGCCGCCCGTCGGCTGCGCCGGGTGACATAGGTACCCATGTAGACCTCGTTTTTCAGCACGCTGCTGACCTTGGCCCCCGTCCAGGCCGCGCAGGCGTTCCTCTCCAGCGTGGCACCCCGGCCCCTGACTCCGTGCTCCCGGTTGTACGCCGCCTTGGTGGGAATCTGCTCGCGGTTCAGGCTTTTTGCGATGTCCCCCGGTCCCCAGCCCTTGCAGGCCAGCGAAAAAATGCGCCGCACGATGGCGGCGGCCTCGTCGTCGATGAGGATCTTTCCCCGGTTCTCCGGGTCCTTGAGGTAGCCATAGGGGGCGTTGAAGAAAAACTCCCCCTTTTCCCGCTTTACGTCAAAGGTAGAGGTGATCTTCCGGGACAGGTCCTGGGAGTAGTAGGAGTTGACGATGTTCTTCACGGCCAACTCCGTCTGCTGCTCCTCCCCGCCCTGCCGCTGTCGTAGCGATCCGCCACCGAGATGAAGCGGGTGCCGAGAAACGGAAACAGCTTCTCCAGATAGTCGGCGCACTCCACATAATTCCTGCCGAACCGGGAAAAATCTCCTTGTGTCAAGGAAAAACCAACAAAAAAAGAAAATCCAGAGAGCTGAAGGAGGACACAGCCCTCTGGATTTTCTCAGTCAGTAAGCACTCTGATAATTACAGTCTATGCACATCGTTCAGAATGAAGCCTCAGTTTCAAGCGCATCTTCACAATATGCCATGACACTTTCAAAACCTTCGTACCCGTTATGGATGATACCTGCTATATGGCTTTCGCTGGGCAGTTCCACATCTCCGATCAAGCCGCCGAGCAAACGTAATGTGTTTTTCACAGCCGTCTCGTAATGGAACTGATACTCTTGTCTGTACACCCTTGCTGTCTCTCCATTTACCATGCCTTCACGACGGTTCACATCAGCCATCATGCTCAGTGATAAAAGGATACTGCAAGCGCGATCCTGCAAGTCAGCTGACTCTGTATCTTCAAAAAGAAGGTTTATCATCGTTCCTCCATTTCTGCCGCCAGCAGCGGCTCAATCAAACTACCGTGGACACATTGCACCTCCAGAGAAGGGATGCTTTGCATGATTGGCGATATAATCAGGAGCGTAGAGTTCCTCCATGTGAGCGTTCATCCGTTCCTGTTCATGCTGGTCATTTATCGCTCTGCGTACCATCAGCTTCCATTGGCGTTGTTCGTATTTCTCCTGACGCTGTTCCCGTTTTTGCTCTGCGAGGATACGGTTATGCGTGTCATAGATTGCTGAAATAGACTGATATGGG
>JAJPXY010000018.1 GCA_021205205.1 Clostridiales bacterium | reverse complement strand
CGCCGCGGCGCAGGCGTCTCGTGGGCGCGGAGATGGGTATAAGAGCCAGGGCCGGACAGGCCGGGCGGGCCGGGGCGGGCTTGCCATCGCCTTCTGCGACTACAACGAGCAGCCCCTACTCAAGGACATCGAAAAGCTCATGGGCAAGAAGGTTCCCCAGGTGAAGGACCACCCCTGGCCCATGCAGGACTTCAACCCTCCCGCCAAGGACAAGGGCGGCAAGGTCCGCAACCCGGAGGACGAGGAGGCCCGTGCCGCCGCCCGGGAACTGGCAAAGGCCCGCCGGGAGGCAAACGCCGCCAAAGCGGCCACGCCCGTCTCTCAGGAGAGCGCCCCCGCGCCCGAACAGGCCAAAGGGAAGAAGAAGGGCAAAAAGACCCAGAAACCGGCCCAGACAGAACCGGTGGTGCCCATCCCCGACCTGCTGCCCAAGCGGGAGGAACAGCCCGCCGAACCGGCCCGGACCTTCGACAGCAGCGACATCCTCCACCGGAAGTACAAGCGGCCGGAGAAAAAGGTCATCCCCTCTCTCAGCAGCGTCTCGCTGCTGCCCAACGTGGAGCTGAAGGAGACCTTCGGCAGCCGCACCATCGTCACGGACGGGAAACTCAGCACCCCCGCCCGGGACGCCACCGACCGGCTGTTCAGCGACTGGAAGGAAATCCCCGAGAAGTACCGCCCCGAGCGGCGGGAGGAGCCGGAGTCCGCCGGGAAGAACAGCCGGAAGTCCGGCAAGAAGTCCTCCGGCAAGCAGAGCACCCGACAGAGGCCGGAGGCCACCGCCCAAAAGCAGGAGGGGAAAAAGCAACCCGCCGCCCAGAAGCAAACGGGCTGGAAATCCGCCGCTCCCAAGCAGTCGGTGGGGAAATCCACCTCTCAGAAGCAGTCTGGCGGAAAGCAAGCCCGGCAGCAGCAGCCCAAGGCTGCCGCCGCCCAGAAGCAGACGGGCGGGAACAGCTCCCGGCAGCACCCCGCCAACCAGGGCAAAAAGACCCGCATCCCGCCCCGGACGGAACGCCCGGAGCGGCAGAAGGACTCTACCGAGCAGAAGTCGCTGATGAAGCCCTACTACCTCAGCGACCGGCGGAAAGGATAAGCCTATGTGGTATTTCATCGTGGCCGGGTTCCTGGTGGGCCTGGACCAGGGCGTCAAGGCCGCCATTCGCGCCTCCCTGGCCCTGGGGGAACAGGTCGTACTGATTCCCGGCGTGGTGGGGCTGACCTATGTGCAGAACACCGGCATGGCCTTTTCCTCGTTCAGCGGATGGACAGGGTTCCTGACCGTCGTCTCGCTGGCCGCCACTGTGGCGCTGGCGGTGGCCCTGGCAAAAAATCTGATTTTTTCTCACCCCTTGGGGAAGTGGCCCCTGGCTCTGGTCATGGCCGGCGCTGCGGGCAACTTCATCGACCGGCTGTTGCTGGGCTACGTCACCGACATGATCCAGGTGCTGTTCATCAACTTCGCGGTGTTCAACATCGCGGACTGCTGCGTGGTGGTGGGCGGTATTCTGGTGCTGGTGTATGTGTTCTTCTTCTGGGAGAAGCTGGAGCCGAAGGAAGCCAAGGGTGAGAAGGGGCCTTGGAAATGAACGCCCTGACCCTGACCGCCGACAGCGCCGGTGAACGAGCCGACCAGTTCCTGGCCCACTCCGTGGAGGGGCTGACCCGCTCTGCCGCCCAGCGGCTGCTGGAGCAGGGGCTGGTGACCTCCGGCGGCAAGCCGCTCAAAAAAAACGCCCGGCTGGAGTCGGGGGACCGGTTAGAGGTCACTCTGCCCGAGCCGGAGCCGCTGGATGTGGTTCCCCAGGACATTTCCCTGGAAATCGTCTATGAGGACGACGACGTGGTGGTGGTCAACAAGCCGGTGGGCATGGTGGTCCACCCCGCGCCGGGCCACCCGGACGGGACGCTCGTCAACGCACTGTTATATCACTGTGGAAAATCACTCTCTGGAATCAACGGCGTGCTGCGCCCCGGCATCGTCCACCGCATCGACCGGGACACCAGCGGCCTCATTATCGCGGCCAAGAACGACAGCGCCCACCTGGCCCTGGCCGCCCAGCTCCAAGACCACACTCTGGCCCGCACCTACGAGGCCATCGTGGTGGGAAACCTGCCCGAGGATTCCGGCACGGTGGACGCCCCCATCGCCCGGCACAAGACGGACCGCAAAAAAATGGCGGTCGCCGCCGGGGGCAAGCGGGCGGTCACCCACTGGCGGGTGCTGGAGCGCTACAACGGCTATACCCGCGTGGAGTGCCAGCTGGAGACGGGTCGTACCCATCAGATCCGCGTCCACATGGCCTACCTCCACCACCCCATTCTGGGGGACACCGTCTACGGCAGCAAGAAGCCCTATCCGGGGCTGGCCGGGCAGTGCCTTCACGCCAAGCTGCTGCGGTTCGTTCACCCCACAACCGGGGAGCCGGTGGAGGTGGAATGTGCCCTGCCGGAGTATTTTGTGAACACTGTCGAACGGCTGAAAAAACTGTGATTTTGGTTCATTTGGATATGCAAAAAGGACAGCCCGCGGGCTGTCCTTTTTTGCGATATTGGGGAAGGCTCAGAACCCCAGTTCCTCCCCCACCAGGATCACATGGATGCGGCCCGGCACCCGGTTGTGCCGGGTGATGACCGTGGCGCAGCAGATGCAGTCCTCGCTGTGGCAGTCGGCGCAGACGCCGGTGACGCTGCACGTGGTGTTCATCTCCAGCCGGACGCAGTTGGGGGGCGCGGCCTGCACCTTGATGCGCTCAATGGCAGAGGGCAGGTCTTTGCAGACCTTGTTCATCCCGGCCACGACCACCACCCGCTCCGGGCCGTAGGTCAGGCAGGCCACCCGGTTGCCCGAGCCGTCCACGTTCACCAGCTCCCCCGCCACCGTGATGGCGTTGGCGCTGAGGAAGTACAGGTCGCTGAGGGTGGTGCGGGCATAGACCTCCCGCTTCTCCTGAGGCGTCTGAGCGGCGGCGCGGTCGATGTAGGTGCAGCCCGCCTGCTCCACCATCTCCTGGAAGCTCAGCTCCCCCAGGGTCATGCTGCCGCCGTTGGCCACAGTCAGGCCGGGTTTCAGCAGCGCTTTGATCTGCTCCGCAGCGTCGTCGGCGGTGGGGGCATAGCTGCCGGTGAAGTTCCGCTTCTCCATGTTTTTCAAAACGGTGTGGGCCAGGTGTTCGTAGGAAATTTCCTTGGGCGTCATGTCAGTCATCCTTTCTCGTTTTGGTCTTATCCTTCAGCTCTTGCAGCCGCTGGGCACGGTGGGCCAGGAACTGTTCCCCGTTCTGGCGGATGCGCTGCAAGGAGCGGCGGTAGGCGGTGGAGGACATGGTGTTATAGCGTCGGAAGAACCGACGGGAGTGGTGGGCGGCCTCCTCCAACAGGTTCCGCTGTTGCAGCTCCAGCTTGAGCAGGGCGGTCTGGAGCGCCAGTTCGTCCACCTTCTGCTGGCTGACCTGGAGCAGCTCTTCTGCCCGCTGCTGGCTGAGTTCACGCAGCTCCTTCCGCTTGGCCTCCAGCTCCAGCCGGGTGGCCTCGGCCCGATTCAGGAACACCGTGGTCAGGGCCAGGCTGCGGATGGTGGTGACGGTATCTGCCAGCAGCGCCGCCGCCAGCACGCCGGTGAGCACCCACCGGGCGGTGCTGCCCAGGCCGCTGAACAGCCGCTCGGTCTGGGGGTGGATCCAGTACAGGGCCACATAGGAGACCAGCCCCCAAATCAGGGAATTTCTAAGGCAGATACGGCCCTTGAGGTTGTATTTTTCGTTGGAGTAATCCCAATATTTGATGTGGGTGGTGGTCTCCAGCATCCAGCCCACAAAGTATTCCCAGGCAGACATGGTGACGATGGAGGTCACCAGAAACAGGGGGATGTTCCCCATAAAGTGGCTGAGCCCCAGCACCATCAGCAGCGCTCCCACCCCGTAGATGGGACAAAACGGCCCGTGGAGAAACCCACGGTTGATAAAGCGCTTTGCGCAGATGGAGCAATAAGTGGACTCCATGGCCCAGCCCAGCATGGAGTACCAGACGAAGTAGAGGAACACCAGCGTCAGCGGCGTTCCAAACAGCAGGGGTTCCTGCATACAGTATCAACCGTCCTTTTGTCCGTCCAGCAGGACGGAGAGAAGTGTGTTATAGAGCTGGTCGGGCCGGTCCTCGAAGGCCGCGGCCAGACGCTCCCCCTCCTTTTGGTCGGGGGCCAGCATTTCCAGCGTCATCAGGTTGCCTGCGTCGTCGTCCAGCGCCATGCGCACGGTGACGCCGCCGTCCGGCCGGGGAAGGATGGCGGAACGCACCTGGTTTTTCCGCTGGAGGACCTTGTTCATCTCCGCCGTGCTGCGGTCACACCGGAGGCGGACAGAATAGGCCAGCTCATCCTCGCAGACGGAGCCGTTGGCCCGCCCCTTTTGGGTGATGGTCAGCAGGTGGTTTTCGTCCTCCCGGACGTGGCCGGTGTTGATGAGGCTGGTCAGAGCCTCCGCGAACTGGAAGTAGTCTACCCCCTCGTCGCAGAGGGCCAGGTCCAGCAGCTGGTTCCTGTCGATGGGCAGGGTGAGCCGGGCCAGAATATAGAGAAGCAACAGGCGGACATCTAACGGGCCGCGAATAAACCCCCGGGGCATTTGCGCTCCCTCCTTTGCAGGCGATTTCTGCTTCTATTATATAAGCTCCCGTGAAAAATAACAAGGCCCTTTTCTGTCAAAGGAGGCGCCGGACGATCCGCTTACGAAAAAAACCTTGCATATTTCCCCCCGTAGGTATAAGATAAAGGTACAACCCAGAGGGGAGCTTGCGGAAGCAGGCTGAGAGGAGGCGCAGACCCGCCTCGACCCTGATGACCTGTTTGGATAATGCCAGCGTAGGGATATGGATCACGGTAACATCCGCTGTGAGAATGTCATTGGCAGTCTCGCAGCTTTTTTAGCCGTCCCGCGGTGGCGTACTTCCCAAAAAGAAAGGACGTATCTGCCATGAGAACTTACACCACACAAATGGACGCCGCCCGCCAGGGCCTCCTGACCCCGGAGCTGAAAACCGTGGCCGAGAAGGAGTACATGGAGCCGGAGAAGCTGCGGGAGCTTGTGGCCGCCGGCAAGGTGGTCATCCCCGCCAACAAGAACCACACCTGCCTGAACCCCGAGGGCGTCGGCTCCATGCTCCGCACCAAAATCAACGTGAACCTGGGTGTCTCCCGGGACTGCAAGGACTACAACATCGAAATGCAGAAGGTGATGGAGGCGGTCAACATGGGGGCCGAGGCCATCATGGACCTGTCCAGCCACGGCAACACCGAGCCGTTCCGGTGCAAGCTGACCCATGAGTGCCCCGCCATGATCGGCACGGTGCCGGTCTATGACGCGGTCATCCACTACCAGCGGGACCTGGCCACTCTGTCCGCCAGAGACCTCATCGACGTGGTGCGGCTCCACGCGGAAAACGGCGTGGACTTCGTCACCCTCCACTGCGGCATCACCCGCAAGACCATCGAGCAAATTCGTAAGCACAAGCGGAAGATGAACATCGTCTCCCGGGGCGGCAGCCTGATTTTCGCCTGGATGTGCATGACCGGCAACGAAAACCCCTTCTATGAGTACTACGACGAGATCTTGGACATCTGCCGGGAGTACGACGTGACCATCTCCCTGGGCGACGCCTGCCGCCATGGCTGCCTGGCCGACGCCACCGACGTGTGCCAAATCGAGGAGTTGGTGCGCCTGGGTGAGCTGACCAAGCGGGCCTGGGAGAAGGATGTGCAGGTGATGGTAGAGGGGCCGGGTCACGTCCCCATGGACCAGATCGCCGCCAACATGAAGGTGCAGCAGACCATCTGCATGGGCGCGCCCTTCTACGTCCTCGGCCCGCTGGTGACCGACATCGCCCCCGGCTACGACCACGTCACCTCCGCCATCGGCGGGGCCATCGCTGCCATGTCCGGCGCGGCCTTCCTGTGCTACGTCACCCCAGCGGAGCATCTGGCGCTGCCCAACGTGGAGGACGTGAAGCAGGGCATTATCGCCAGCCGCATCGCCGCCCACGCCGCCGACATCGCCAATGGCATCCCCCACGCCCGGGACATCGACGACAAGATGGCCGAGGCCCGGCAGAAGCTGGACTGGGACGCCCAGTGGGCGTGCGCCATTGACCCGGAGACCGCCAAGGCCATCCGCGCCGACCGCAGCCCGGAGCACGACGACACCTGCTCCATGTGCGGCAAGTTCTGCGCCGTGCGCTGCATGAACAAGGCGCTGGCAGGGGAGTACATCGACATCCTGTGAGCGGATATTCCCCTGAGGCAGTTCTGTACGATACCTTTTCGCCTTGGAGGGGATTCTGCTGAATGTGCAATGTGCAATGTGCAATGTGCAATGACCGGTTTTCAGCCGTTATTGTCTTGCGGTACCGACATTGGAAAACAAGCCCGTTTTCCTCATCATTGCACATTGCTAATTGCTAATTGCTAATTGAAAAGGCGGTGATACCATGAAATCTGTCCGTGAGGCAATGCTGCTCTACGCCATCACTGACCGTAGCTGGCTCCGCCCCGGCCAGCCGCTGACAGAACCGGTGGAGCAGGTGCTTTCCGCCGGGGCCACCTGCCTCCAGCTGCGGGAAAAGGAGCTGGGGGATGAGGATTTTCTCCGGCTGGCCTGGGAGCTGAAGCCCCTCTGCGCCAAGTATCAGGTGCCCCTCATCATCAACGACAACGTGGCCGTCGCCAAGGCGGTGGACGCCGACGGCGTCCACGTGGGCCAGGAGGATATGGCCATCCGGCAGGCCCGTGCCATTCTGGGACCGGACAAGTGGATCGGCACCAGCGTCCACAACGTAGCCGAGGCCAAAGCCGCTCTGGCGGCGGGGTGCGACTACTTCGGCTCCGGCGCGGTGTTTGGCAGCCACACCAAGCCCAACGTGACCACACTGTCTCGTCAGGGGCTGACGAACATCTGCGCCGCCACGCCGCTGCCGGTAGTGGCCATCGGCGGCGTCAACGCCGATAACGTGCTGTCCCTGGCGGGGACGGGCATTGACGGGGTCGCCGTCATCAGCGCCCTTTTTGCACAGCCGGACCCCGCCGCCGCCACCCGGCGTATGCTTGCGCTGGCGAAACAGGCAGTAGGGGAGGGGAGAACGCTATGAAGCTGCCCATTGCGCTGACGATTGCCGGGAGCGACTGCTCCGGCGGGGCCGGTATTCAGGCCGACCTGAAAACCACGACCTGCTGCGGGGTCTACGGCATGAGCTGCGTCACCGCTCTGACCGCCCAGAACACCACCGGCGTCTACGGGGTGCAGGAGGTGACGCCGGACTTTCTGGCCCGGCAGCTGGACTGCTTGTTCACCGACATCCGCCCCCAGGCGGTCAAAACCGGCATGGTGTCCTCCGCGCCGCTGATCGAGACGATTGCGGACAAGCTGACCGAGTACCATGTGGAAAACCTGGTGGTGGACCCGGTGATGGTGTCCACCTCCGGCTCCAGGCTGATTTCCGAGGAGGCCATCGAAACGCTGAAAACCCGCCTGCTGCCCCTGGCGACCCTGGCGACGCCCAACCTGGCAGAGGCGGAGGTCCTCTCCGGGCGGAGCATCCACACGGCAGAGGACATGGTCGCCGCCGCCCGCGTCATCAGCGAGGAGTGTGGCTGCGCCGTCCTCTGCAAGGGGGGACACCGCACCGACGACGCCAACGACCTGCTCTACTGGCAGGGGGAGACCTGCTGGTATAAAAGTCCGCGTATCGACAACCCCAACACCCACGGCACCGGCTGCACCCTCTCCTCCGCCATTGCGAGCGGCCTTGCCAAGGGCCTGACGCTGGAGAGCGCGGTGGCGGAGGCCAAGGCGTACCTCACCGGGGCGCTGGAGGCCATGCTGGACCTGGGGCAGGGGAGCGGCCCCCTGTGGCACGGGTGGAACCAGTCAACAACGGAATAAGCGCAAAAAACGTCCGGCTGTCAAACAGTCGGACGTTTTTGATATTGTTTCGGAAACCTTCTGGTTTACACCAGCTCCAGGTAAGCCAGCTCGGCGGCGTCGCCCCGGCGGCAGCCAATGCGCACCACGCGGGTGTAACCGCCGTTGCGGTCGGCATACTGGGGACCGATCTGGTCGAAGAGCTTCTTGGCGGTATCCTCCACGGTCAGATAGGCCAGGGCCTGCCGATAGGCGGCCAGGTCGTTCTTCTTGGCCAGGGTAATCATCTTCTCAGCGATGGACTGGACTTCCTTGGCGCGGGTGACAGTGGTCTTGATCTTGCCGTAGGTCAGCAGGTCGGTGGTCAGCTGCCGCAGCATGGCCTTCCGCTGGTCGGAAGTCTTGCCAAGTTTACGATAACCGGACATGATTGTTCACTCCTTCGGGCAGCCTGATGGTTCAGGCGTAATAGTTGCGTGGGTCGCCCCCCTGGGGGCCGTATCCGGCCCCGGCAGGGGAGACAGGTCAGTTGTTCTCCTCTTTGGACAGGCTCAGGCCCATCATGGCCAGCTTGTTCATGACCTCCTCCAGGCTCTTGCGGCCCAGGTTCCGAACCTTCATCATCTCGTCCTCGGTCTTGGAAATCAGGTCCTCGACGGTGTTGATGTTGGCGCGCTTCAGGCAGTTGAAGGAGCGCACGGACAGGTCCAGCTCTTCGATGGTCATTTCCAGCATCTTGTCGTGCTGGGTCTCCGGCTTTTCCACCACGGTGGAACGGGTGCCCACGGTGTCAGACAGGTCGGTAAAGAGGACGAAGTGGTCGCAGAGGATCTTTGCGCCCAGCGAAACGGCGTCCCGCGCGGAGATAGTGCCGTCCGTCCAGACCTCCAGGGTCAATTTATCGTAGTCGGTCACGTTGCCAACGCGGGTGTTCTCCACCGTGTAGTTGACCTTGAGGACCGGGGAATAGATGGAATCCACCGGGATGACACCGATGATGGTCTGCGCGGGCTTGTTCCGCTCGGCGGGCACGTAGCCCCGGCCATGGCTGATCGTCAGCTCCATGTTCAGGGTGGCGTCGGCGCCCAGGGTGGCGATGAGCAGATCCGGGTTGAGGATCTCCACCTCGCCGTCGGACTTGATGTCCCCAGCGGTGACTTTGCCCTCGCCGCTGGCCTGGATATACACCCGCTTGGTGCCGTTGCTGTGCAGCTTGGCGATGATCTGCTTGACGTTGAGGACGATCTGCGTCACGTCCTCCTTCACGCCGGGGATGGTGCAGAACTCGTGCTGCACACCGGCGATCTTGATGGTAGTCACGGCGGTGCCGGGCAGGGAGCTGAGCAGGATGCGGCGCAGGGCGTTGCCCAGGGTCGTACCGTACCCCCGCTCCAGCGGCTCGACAACGTACTTACCATAAGAACTGTCTCCAGGGTCCTCAATGCACTCAATGCGCGGCTTTTCGATTTCTACCATATAAGTTTTACCCTCCTCATCTGCGGTACGAGACGTACCTTGTTGGTTTGACAGCTCACCAATATCTGAGGGTTACTAATTACTTAGAGTAAAGCTCGACGATGAGGTGCTCTTCCACTGGGAAGTCGATGTCGGCACGCTCAGGCAGACGAACAATATTAACCTTCAGGTCGTCCTTGACAGGGCGATCGATCCACGCAGGCAGGGTGACGGCGATGGCGTCCTCACCCACAAAGCGCTTGAACTTCACGGAGGAGCGGCTCTTGGCCTTGACCTCGACGGTATCCCCGGCCTTGATGAGGTAGGAGGGGATGTTGACGGACTTGCCGTTGACCAGGAAATGGCCGTGGGAGACCAGCTGACGGGCCTCGCGGCGGGTCATGGCGAAGCCGGCGCGGAACACCACGTTGTCCAGGCGGCGCTCCATGGTGGTCAGCAGGACCTCGCCGGTGATGCCCTTGGCGGCAGCGGCCTTCTCGTAATAGGCGTGGAACTGCTTCTCCTGAACGCCGTAGACGAACTTGACCTTCTGCTTCTCGTTGAGCTGCATCCCGTACTCGGACTGCTTGCGGCGCATCTGGCCCTTGGGGTTGCGGTTGGTGGTTTTCTTGGAATACCCCATCACTGCGGGGGACAGGCCCAGCGCCTTGCAGCACTTGGCAATGGGCTGCATATTTCTTGCCATGTTTCAATATCCTCCTTTGCTGCGATCAGACACGTCTTCTCTTGGGAGGACGGCAGCCATTGTGTGGAACGGGGGTGACATCCTTGATCATGGTGACCTCCAGACCGGCGGCCTGGAGCGCACGGATGGCAGCCTCACGGCCGGCGCCGGGACCCTTCACATAGACCTCGACGCTCTTCAGGCCAAACTCCATAGCGGCCTTGGCGGCGGTCTCCGCGGCGGTCTGGGCGGCGTAGGGAGTGGATTTCCGGGAACCACGGAAGCCCATCTCGCCGGAGGAAGCCCAGGAAAGGGCGTTGCCCTGGGTGTCGGTGATGGCAACCATCGTGTTGTTGAAGGAGGAGCGGATATGCACTGCGCCCTTCTCCACACTCTTACGGTCTTTGCGCTTGCGCACGACCTTCTTCTTGTTAGCGGCCATTGTATATCCCTCCTTTACTTCTTCTTGTTAGCAATGGTCTTCTTGGGGCCCTTACGGGTACGGGCATTGTTCTTGGAATGCTGACCACGGACGGGCAGGCTCTTGCGGTGACGAGTGCCACGATAGGAGCCGATCTCGATGAGGCGCTTGATGTCCATAGCGACGTTACGACGCAGGTCACCTTCGACGGTGTAGTGCTTGCCGATCTCTTCGCGCAGGGCGGATTCCTCTGCCTCGGTCAGGTCCCGGACGCGGGTGTCGGGGTTGATGCCGGTGGCGGCCAGGATCTTCTTGGAGCTGGTCAGGCCGATGCCATAAATATAGGTCAGACCGATCTCAATTCTCTTATCACGGGGCAGGTCGATGCCGGAAATACGTGCCATTTATCAATACACCTCCTTATTAGCCTTGACGCTGTTTGTGTTTGGGATTTTCACAAATCACCATAACTCTGCCCTTGCGCTTGATGACCTTGCACTTTTCGCACATGGGCTTAACGGACGGTCTTACTTTCATCGTTTTACCTCCTGTTTTGCTGCGTGAAGGGTTCCCTTGTCCAGAGGGCTTCCTCCACCGCACCTGACGACGATGTGGATCAGGTTCATTTGCTTCTCCAGGTGATCCGGCCGCGGGTCAGATCATAAGGGGACATCTGGACTGTCACCTTATCTCCCGGGAGGATCCTGA
The DNA here is from genome assembly GCA_021205205.1 of Clostridiales bacterium. Taxonomy (GTDB): domain Bacteria; phylum Bacillota; class Clostridia; order Oscillospirales; family Oscillospiraceae; genus Onthomonas. The sequence goes on along the minus strand of JAJPXY010000018.1, from coordinate 13,622 downwards.
TATAGTTCATGCGGAGCTTGCCGGAGATGTGGGCCAGAATGGTGTGGCCCTTGCCGATGTCAACCATAAAGGTGGTATTGGGCAACGCCTCAACGACAACACCCTCCAGTTCGATCATATCTTCTTTGGACATGAGATCGGCCTCCTAAAAGTTGGGATGTTCTGATTCGCGGAAGGCGGCCAGTGCACAACGGATCTGCTTATCAGTGACCGGTTCGCCTCTCTGCAATCGTTGGATTGCCGGATGTGCGCTGGTCCCCACGCCCCGGAGATGCTTGCGCTTCTTCCGTTTGGGCGCGTCCAGCTTTCTCCCCTTTCCGTCCGCCAGCAAGAGATAGTCGCCGTCGCTGCCAACGGCAACGAACAGCTTTCCTTCATCATGGCCGGCTAAGGAGAGAACGATTTCGTAGGGGTGGATTTCCTGCATATATCAGTCTCCGCACAGGGTCAGGACCTCAGGTTCTCCCTCTGTGATGAGAATGGTATTTTCGTAATGGGCAGCGAGCTGGCCGTCTGCGGTCAAAATCACTTCCCAGCCGTCGGGCATAATCTTCTTGCGAATTTTTGCCGTTCCGGCGTTGACCATCGGCTCTACGGCGATGGTCATGTCTTTTTTCAGCCTGGGGTTGCCCTCGGGGTAGTGGTCCATGACGTAGTTGGGGACCTCCGGGGCCAGATGGACCTCGTTGCCGATGCCATGGCCCACGAACTCCCGGACAATGGAGAACCCATTGCCCTCCACGTACTGTTGGACGCCCCGGGAGATGTCCGAGACCCGGTTCCCCACCACGGCGTTGCGGATGCCCTCCCAGAAGGACTGCTCCGTCACGTCGATGAGCCGCTGGGCCTCCGGGCTGATTTTGCCCACCGGGTAGGTCCCGGCGCAGTCGCCGTGGAACCCGCCGTGGGGCGCGCCCTGCTTATCCAGGTGGTACTCCCCCACACAGGCCCCCGTGTCGATGGAGATGATGTCCCCCTCCTCCAGCCGCCGGTTGCCGGGAACGCCGTGGATGATCTCATCGTTGATGGACATACAGGCGCTGCCCTTGAAGCCGTACAGGTGGTAGAAGTTGGGGTAACCTCCGTGGCTGCGGATGAACTTGTAGAGGGCTTTGTCGATCTCCCTGGTGGTGATGCCGGGCCGCACCAGCGAGGCGGCGTATGCCCGCGCCTCGCCGGAGAGCTTGCCCGCTTTGCGCATCATCTTCCGCCGGTGTTCCTCCACCGGCACCAGACGCAGTACCGCGGCCATTATTCACCTAGGACTTTCATGATGGCGGCGTTGGTGGCCTCGATGCCGCCCTGGTTGGGGACGACCTTCAACAGGCCCCGGGCCTCGTAGAAGCCCTTCAGCGGCTCGGTCTGCTCGTGGTAAGTGGCCAGGCGGGCCTTGACGGTCTCGGGCTTGTCGTCCTTGCGCTGGGTCAGAGGTTGACCGCACAGGTCGCAGACGCCCTCCACCTTGGGCGGGTTGGCCACCACATGGTAGGTGGCGCCGCAGGCCAGGCAGGTGCGGCGGCCGGTCATGCGCTGCTCGATCTCCTCGTCGGAGACCTCGATGGACACGACGGCGTCGAAGGTGATACCGGCGGCCTCCATGGCCTCCGCCTGGGCGATGGTGCGGGGCACGCCGTCCAGGATATAACCCTGCTGGCAATCCGGCTCCTGGAGCCGCTCGTTGATGACGCCGATGATGACCTCATCGGGCACCAGCTTACCGGCGTCCATATACGCCTTGGCTTGCAGTCCCGCGGGGGTGCCGTTCTTCACGGCGGCCCGGAGGATGTTGCCGGTGGAAATGGTGGGGATGTTCAGTTTCTTGCTGATGATCTCAGCCTGGGTGCCTTTGCCCGCGCCGGGCGCGCCCAAAAGAATCAGTTTCATTGCTGTTCCCCTTTCTCTTAGCCCAGGAAGCCCTTGTAGTGCTTCATCATCATCTGGGCTTCCAAAGCCCGCTGGGTCTCCAGCGCCACGGAGACGACGATCAACACAGAGGTGCCGCCGATGGCCAGGGCAGAGACGTTGAAGATGGCGCCGGTGATGTTGGGCACCACGGCGATAATCGCCAGATAAATCGCGCCGAACATGGTGATGCGGTTCAGCACCTTGCTCAGGAACTCAGCAGTGGGACGGCCCGCCCGGAAGCCGGGGATGAAGCCGCCCTGCTTCTTCAGGTTGTTGGCCACTTCCACGGGGTTGAACTGGATGGTGGCGTAGAAGTAGGAGAAGCCTACGATCAGCAGCACATAAATCACGTTGTACAGCACCGTGTCCGTATCAAACACCCGCATGAACCAGGAGTTGGCCAGGCTGGGCACAAAGGCCGCGATGGTGGCGGGCAGAGACGCAATGGTCTGGGCGAAAATGATGGGCATAACGCCGGACATATTCACCTTCATGGGGATGGTGGTGGACTGACCGCCGTACATCTTCCGGCCTACCACGCGCTTGGCGTACTGGACGGGGATGCGCCGCTCAGACAGGGTGATGAACACCACAGCGATCAGGATGACCGCCACGCCGATGATGATGACGGGGATAAAGGCGGGGTGCAGCACGATCTCAGCGTCGGTGTTGCCAGCCAGCCAGTTCTTCGCGCCCAGGTACATATAGTAGACGGCGTTGGGAACACGGGAGATGATACCGGCGAACAGCAGGATAGAAATGCCGTTGCCCACGCCGTTCTCGGTGATCTGCTCGCCCAACCACATGACAAAGACGCTGCCAGCGGTGAAGGTGGCGATGATGACGATGGCCGCCCAGACGGATTCATCCTGCAACAGGCTGTTGTAGCGGATCAGCATATAGTAGCCGAAGCCCTGCAACAGGCCCAGACCCAGGGTGGTGTACCGGGTGATCTGCTCCAGGCGTTTCCGCCCGGCTTCGCCGCCTTCCCGCTGCATCCGCTCCAGAGCGGGAATGGCAACGGTCAGCAGCTGGATGATGATGGAGGCGTTGATATAGGGCTGGATGGACAGCGCAAACATAGTGGCCCGGCTATAGGAGCCGCCGGACATGACGTTCATCAGACCCAGGATGTTGTTGGAGGCGGCGGTGAAGTAGCTCTCCAACCCGGTGGTGTCGATAAAGGGGACGGGGATGTTGTTCCCCAGGCGGAAAATGACCAAGATGAAAGCAACGTAAATGAGTTTTCTGCGCAGTTCCGGAACCTTCCAGGCGTTGCGAATCGTCTCAATCATTTAGATCACCTCAGCCTTTCCTCCTGCGGCTTCGATCTTCTCCTTGGCGGAGGCGGAGAAAGCAGTGGCCTGAACGGTCAGCTTCTTTGTGATCTCACCGTTGCCCAGAACTTTCACGCCATACTTGCACTGGGTCAGGACCCCCGCGTCCAGCAGGGTCTGGAGGTTGACCGTGGAGCCATCCTCGAACTTGTTCAGCGCGGAGACGTTGATGGCATCCAGGCGCTTGGCAAAGATGTTGTTGAAGCCGCGCTTGGGGATGCGGCGGGCCAGAGGCATCTGGCCGCCTTCGAACCCGATGCGGACGCCGCCGCCGGAGCGAGCCTTCTGGCCCTTATGGCCGCGACCGGCGGTCTTGCCGTTGCCGGAACCGGCGCCGCGGCCCTTGCGCTTGGGGGCGGAGGTGGAGCCGGGCGCGGGAGACAGGTTGTAAAGTTCCATGTTTCTGGCCCTCCTTACTGTTCTTCGGTGACCTGGAGCAGGTAACCGATCTGTGCGATCTTGCCCCTGGTGGCGGCGTTGTCGAGCTGGACGGTCACGTCCCCGATCTTCCGCAGGCCCAGGGCGGCGGCGGTCGCCTTGTGGGGGGCGATGCGGCCGTTCAGGCTCTTGACGAGCTTAATTTTCAGGTTTGCCATTGTCGGTTCCTCCTTACAGCTCTTCCACGTTCTTGCCGCGGGTCTTGGCGACCTGCTCAGGAGTCCGCAGGCTCTTCAGACCGGCAAAGGTGGCGGAGACCACGTTCTGCGGGGTGTTGGAGCGCAGGCACTTGGTACGGATGTCGGAGATACCAGCGGCTTCCATGACGGCACGGACAGGGCCGCCGGCGATGACGCCGGTACCGGGGGCAGCGGGCTTCATCAGCACGCGGCCGGCGGAGAACTTGCCGATGACCTCGTGGGGGATGGTGGTGCCGGACATGGACACGGTGATCATGTTCTTCTTGGCGTCCTCGATGCCCTTGCGGATGGCCTCGGGCACCTCGGCGGCCTTGCCCAGGCCATAGCCCACGCGGCCCTTGCCGTCGCCGATGACCATCAGCGCGGAGAACTTCATGACACGGCCGCCCTTGACGGTCTTGCTGACGCGGTTCAGATAAACCAGCTTCTCAATATATTCGCTGGCCTCTTTTTCATATCTAGGCATGTTCGTTCCTCCTTCGCTTAGAACTGCAGGCCGCCCTCGCGGGCGCCATCGGCCAGGGCCTGTACGCGGCCGTGGTAGACATAACCGCCGCGGTCAAACACCACGGTGTCGATGCCCTTGGCCTTGGCGCGCTCGGCCACGGTCTTGCCCACCTGGCGGGCGGCGGCTTTCTTGTCGCACTCGCAGGTGAAGCCCTTCTCCAGGGAGGAAGCGGAGACCAGGGTCACGCCGTTGACATCGTCGATGACCTGGGCGTAGATGTTGGTCTCGCTGCGGAACACATTCAGGCGGGGTCTCTCGGGCGTGCCGGAGATCTTCGCGCGCACGCGCTTATGGCGCTTCAGACGCTGAGCGTTGGTATTGGGTCGATTAATCATAATTGGCACACCTCCTTATTACTTCTTCTTGGCGCCGGTCTTGCCTTCCTTGCGGCGGATGACTTCGTCGGCATACTTGATGCCCTTGCCCTTATAAGGCTCGGGAGGACGCTTGCTGCGGACAACGGCGGCGAACTGGCCGACCTGCTGCTTGTCGCAGCCCTTGATGAGGATCTTGTTGGGGTCGGGCACTTCGATGGTGATGCCGGGGATCTCGTCCATCTTGACCTGATGGGAGTAACCGATGTTCATCACCAGGGTCTTGCCCTCTTTGGCCACACGGTAACCGATGCCGTTGACCTGCAGCTCCTTGGTGAAGCCGGTGGAAACGCCCACCACCATGCCGTTCAGGATGGAACGGGTGGTGCCGTGCAGGGCGCGGTTTTCCTTGGCGTCGTTGGGGCGGGTGCAGATGATCTCCGTACCCTCCACCTGGATGCCGATCTGCGGCGCAAAGCCGCGGGTCAGCTCACCCTTGGGGCCTTTCACGGTGACCACATTGCCCTCGGCAACGTTCACCGTCACCCCGGCGGGGATGGTGATAGGCATTCTGCCAACTCGAGACATAGTTCGATACCCTCCTTACCAGACGTACGCCAGGACCTCGCCGCCGATGTGCGCTTCCCGCGCGGCCTTGTCGGTCATGACGCCCTTAGAGGTGGAAATAATGGCAATGCCCAGGCCGTGGAGGACCTTGGGCAGCTCGCTGGCGCCCGCATAGACGCGCAGGCCGGGCTTGGACACCCGGCGCAGGCCGGTGATGGCCTTCTCGTTGCCGTTGTACTTCAGCGTGATGCGGATGATGCCCTGGGTCCCGTCGTCGATGAGCTGGTAGTTCTTGATATAACCTTCCTCCAGCAGGATCTTGGCGATGGACTTCTTCATGTTGGAAGCGGGGACATCAACAGTGGTATGCTTGGCGTTGCTCGCGTTGCGGATGCGCGTAAGCATATCAGCGATGGGATCTGTGATGTGCATAAACTGACCTCCTAAAAAATAATCACCGAGACTACCCCCCGGTGACGCAAAAAGGTTACAGGGAGTTTCGACCGGGTTGGACTGTATCTCCACTGTTCCGGGCGCCAGTGTTTCGCGGAGCGCTGCCCGCAACCGGGCAGGTCCTCCTTGACGGCTGACGCTCGTATATAATCTAACAGAAACGGCAGGAAAAAGCAACAGAAAAAAGGGGGGAAGCCTCCAAATTTTTGGAGAAACTTCTCCGGCCCTCTGGGCAACTTTCCCTCTTTTTGAGAAGAAAGCACATTCCACGGGGCCGGGCGTTTCCGCTTTCGCTGTTCCGCCGGTCTCTGCCGGATTTATCTTGTTATTCTTCCGGCAAACCGGTGCGATGCGCATTTGGCGCACCGCACCGGAATGGGGACCCTGATTTGTTGATTACCAGGAGGCTTTCTTCACGCCAGGGATCTCGCCCTTGTAGGCCAGCTCCCGGAAGCAGATACGGCAGACGCCGTAATCCCGCAGGTAAGCGTGGGGACGGCCGCAAATCTTGCAGCGGTTGTAGCGGCGAGTGGAGAACTTGGGCTCTCTCTGCTGCTTGATCTTCATAGACAGTTTAGCCATGTGATTTCTCCTCTCTTACTTGGTGAAGGGCGCGCCCAGCATGGACAGCAGCTCGCGGCCCTCTTCGTCGGTCTGGGCGGTGGTGACAAAGGCGATGGTCATACCGCGGATCTTGTCGATCTTGTCATACTCGATCTCGGGGAAAATCAGCTGCTCCTTGACGCCCAGGGCATAGTTGCCGCGGCCGTCGAAGCCATCGGGGTTGATGCCGCGGAAGTCGCGGACACGGGGCAGGGCCACGTTGAACAGGCGGTCCACAAACTCCCACATTTTGTCCTGGCGCAGGGTGACCTTGACGCCAATGGGCATACCCTCACGGAGCTTGAAGTTGGCGATGGACTTCTTGGCCTTGGTGATGACGGGCTTCTGGCCGGTGATGGTAGCGATGTCGTTGACGACAGCGTCCAGCACCTTGGCGTTCTCCTTGGCCTCGCCCACGCCGCAGTTGACCACGACCTTCTCCAGCTTGGGGATCTGCATGACGGACTTGTAGCCGAACTTCTGCATCAGAGCAGGAGCGACTTCCTGAGTATATTTATCCTTCAATTCAGGCATTTCAGTTTCCGCTCCTTTCTCAGATTTCAGCGCCGCACTTCTTGCAGACGCGGACGCTCTTGTTCTTGCCGCCGATCTCCTTGACGGTGTGGCCCACGCGGGTGGGCTTGTCGCACTTGGGGCAGACCAGCATCACTTTGGACACATAGATGGGGCATTCCTTCTGGATGATGCCGCCCTCGTCGCCCTGACGGCGGGGCTTGGTGTGGCAGGAGCAGACGTTGACGTCCTTGACGACGACCTTGCCGCTCTTGGGCATGGCGACGAGGACCTCGCCCACCTTGCCCTTGTCCTTGCCGGACAGCACGACGACCTTGTCGCCCTGCTTGATGTTCATATTGTTCATGCCTGGGTACCTCCTCAAATTACTTCGGGAGCCAGGGACAGGATCCTCAGATACTCTTTGTCGCGTAGCTCACGAGCCACCGGCCCAAAGATACGGGTGCCCTGGGGGGTCTTGTCTTCCTTGATGATGACGGCGGCGTTCTCATCGAAGCGGACATAGGAGCCGTCGGCGCGGCGGACGCCGCTGGCGGTGCGGACGATGACGGCCTTGACCACGTCGCCCTTCTTCACCTGGCCGCCGGGAGTGGCCTTGCGCACGGAGGCGACGACCACATCACCGATGTTGCCATACTTGCGCCGGGAACCGCCCAGCACCCGGATGGTTTTCAGCACCTTGGCGCCGGTATTGTCGGCGACCTTCAGATAGGTTTCTTCCTGGATCATACCGGTACCTCCTTACTTTGCTTTCTCGACGATCTCGACCAGTCTCCAGCGCTTATCCTTGGACAGGGGGCGGGTCTCCATCACGCGAACGCGGTCGCCCACGCGGGCTTCGTTGTTCTCATCATGGGCCTTGAGCTTGTAGGTGCGCTTGACGATCTTCTTATACAGCGGGTGAGCCACACGGTCGGCGATGGCCACCACGATGGTTTTGTCCATCTTATCAGAAACGACCAGGCCGACTCTGGTTTTACGGGAAGAAGTTCTTTCCATTGATAAATCCTCCTAATTAGCGGCCTGCGGAAGCGATCTGCTTCTCACGGATGATGGTTTTGACGCGGGCGATGTCCTTCTTGACATCGGCGATCTTGCCGGGGTTGTGCAGCTGGTTGGTAGCGTTCTGGAAGCGCAGGTTGAACAGCTCCTTCTTCGGCTCATCCAGCTTGGTCTCCAGCTCGGCGGGAGTCATGCCGCGAACTTCAGTAGCCTTCATTACGCCTCAACCTCCTCTACCGCTTTCTTGACGACCTTGGTCTTGATGGGCAGCTTGTGGCTGGCCAGACGCAGGGCCTCCTTAGCGACTTCTTCGGAAACGCCGCCGATCTCGAACATGACGCGGCCGGGCTTTACCACGGCGACCCAATACTCAGGGGAGCCTTTGCCTTTGCCCATTCGGGTCTCGGCGGGCTGCTGGGTGACGGGCTTGTCGGGGAAGATCTTGATCCAGACCTTGCCGCCGCGCTTGGTGTAACGGGTCATGGCCACACGAGCGGCCTCGATCTGGCGAGAGGTGATCCATGCCGGCTCCAGCGCCTGGAGGCCGTATTCGCCATAGTTGACTTCATTGCCGCGCAGCGCTTTGCCGGTCATACGGCCACGCATCTGCTTGCGGTACTTTACTCTCTTAGGCAGCAGCATCAGCGGTCTCCTCCTTCTCTGCGAGGTGCGCCAGTACCGTTCTGGCGGTTATTGCTGCGGTTGTTGTTATAGGAAGAACGACGATCACCGCTCTGGCGGTCACCGCGATAGCCGCGACCACGGCGGGGACGGTCGCTGTGCTCCCGGTAGGGCTTGGACAGGTCGATGGTGCGTGTGGTGGTCCGCAGGGTCTGCTGGAGGACCTCTCCCTTGTAGACCCAGACCTTGATGCCGATGCGGCCATAGGTGGTGGCGGCCTCAGCGAAGCCGTAGTCGATGTCGGCCCGGAGGGTCTGTAGGGGGATGGTGCCCTCGTGGTAGGACTCGCTGCGGGCGATCTCAGCGCCGTTCAGACGGCCGGCCAGAGTGACCTTGATGCCCTTGGCGCCGGCGCGCATGGCGCGGCCGATGGAGTTCTTCATGGCGCGGCGGAAAGAAGTACGCTTCTCCAACTGCTGGGCGATGTTCTCGGCCACCAGCTGCGCGGTGGTGTCCACCTCGTTGCGCTTGACCTCGACGATGTTGAGGACGACGGGCTTGCCGATCATCTTCTCGACCTCGCCGCGGATGCGCTCGATCTCGGTGGTATCCTTGCCGATGATCATGCCGGGGCGGGCGCAGTGGACATAGATGACCACCTTGGTGTTGTCCCGCTCGATCTCGATCTTGGGCACGCCGGTGGCGTACATGGTCTTTTTCAGGTACTTGCGGATCTTGTTGTCCTCCACGACCAGGTCGCCGACCTTATCGCTGCGGGCATACCAACGGGAATCCCAGTCCTTAATGACGCCCACGCGGAAACCGTGGGGATTCACTTTCTGTCCCATAGATCTGCCTCCTTATTCTTTCTCCGCCACCACGACGGTGATGTGGGAAGTTCTCTTGTTGATGCGATAGCCGCGACCCTTGGAAACAGGCTGCATCCGCTTCATGGTCATACCGGCATCGGCGTAGGCGGCCTTGACCACCAGCTTGTCGGCGTCCATGCCGTGGTTGTTCTCGGCGTTGGCTGCGGCGCTCTTGACCAGCTTGATGAGGTACTCAGAGGCGGCCTTGGGGGTGTGCTCCAGGATGGCGGTGGCCATCTCCACGTCCTTGCCCCGAATCAGCTCACAGACGACGTTCACCTTGCGGGGAGAGATGCGCGCGAAGGACAGGCTTGCTTTTGCTTCACTCATTTTGCTCTCCTCCTTACTTGGTCTTGCCACCGCTGTGGCCCTTGAAGGTGCGGGTGGGAGCGAACTCGCCCAGCTTGTGGCCGACCATATCCTCGGTCACATAGACGGGGATGAACCGCTTCCCGTTATAAACGTTGAAGGTGTGGGAGACGAAGGAGGGGAAGATGGTGGAGCTGCGGCTCCAGGTTTTCAGGATCTTCTTCTCGCCCGTCTTGTTCATTTCGTCGACTCTCTTCAGCAGCTCGGGGGCGCAGAAGGGGCCTTTCTTAACGGATCTGCTCATTCCAGCTTGCCTCCTTACTTCGTCTTACGATGGCGAACGATAAACTTCTCGGTACGGTTCTTCTTGTCGCGGGTCTTGTAGCCCAGAGCGGGTTTACCCCAGGGAGTGACAGGACCGGGACGGCCAACGGGGGCGCGGCCTTCGCCGCCGCCGTGGGGATGGTCGTTGGGGTTCATCACGGAGCCGCGGACGGTGGGACGGACGCCCATGTGGCGCTTCCGACCGGCCTTGCCGATGTGGATGTTGCCGTGGTCCTCGTTGCCGATGCCGCCGATGACCGCGCGGCAGTCCAGCTTGATGAGCCGGTACTCGCCGGAGGGCAGGCGGACCTGAGCGTAGCCGTTCTCCTTGGCCATCAGCTGGGCCTGCTCACCGGCGGCGCGCACCAGCTGTGCGCCGTGGTTGGTGTGCATTTCGATGCAGGAAATGACGGTGCCCACGGGGATGTTGGCCAGGGGCAGGCAGTTGCCGGGCTTGATGTCGGCCTCGGGGCCGGACTCCACCACGTCGCCGGCCTTCAGGCCGGACTGAGCGATGATATAAGCCTTGGTGCCGTCCTCATACTGGATGAGGGCGATGTTGGCGGTGCGGTTGGGGTCGTACTCCAGGCGGAGGACGGTGGCCTGACCGGCCTTGTCCCGCTTGAAGTCGATGATGCGGTAGATCTTCTTGTTGCCGCCGCCGTGGTGACGGACGGTGATGCGGCCGGTGTTGTTGCGGCCTGCGCTCTTTTTCAGCTTCTTGGTGAGGCTGCGCTCAGGCCGGGCCTTTTTATCCACGCCCTCGAAGGCGGACACAGTCATGTTGCGGCGCGCCGGGGTCGTGGGCTTATACGTTTTGATAGCCATTTGCGTTACCCTCCTTACACCATTTCTTCAAACAGCTCGATGGTCTTGGAGTCCTCGGTCAGCGTGACGATGGCCTTTTTCCAGTCGGGACGCTTGCCGGGACGGCCCGCGCCCATGCGCTTTTTCTTGCCGTCGTAGTTGATGGTGTTGACCTTTTCCACCTTCACGTCAAAGAGCTTTTCCACAGCCTTGGCGATCTCGTTCTTGGTGGCGCGCTTATCCACCACGAAGGTGTACTTGCGCTCGGCGGTGGCGGCCATGGAAGCCTCGGTAACGACAGGCTTCCGAATCATATCATAAGCAGTCATTACGCATAAACCTCCTCGATGGTGGCCAGGGCGGCCTTGTCGACCACCAGGCTCTTGGCGTTGACGATGTCGTAAACGTTCAGGATGTCGGCGGGGGTGGTGACGACGCCGGGGATGTTGCGGCTGGACAGGATGACGTTCTCCTTGACGCCGTCGGTGACGACGACGGACTTACCGGCGTCCACAGCGCCCAGCAGGTTGACCATCTTCTTGGTCTTGATCTCGTCCATATCCAGACCGTCGACCACGAAGACGCGGCCGTTCTGGGCCTTGTCGGACAGGACGCTCTTGAGCGCCAGGCGCTTGAGCTTCTTGTTCAGGGTGTAGCGATAGGAACGGGGCTTAGGTGCGAACACCACGCCGCCGTGGGTCCACTGGGGGCTGCGGGTGCTGCCCTGACGGGCGCGGCCGGTGCCCTTCTGTCTCCAGGGCTTCTTGCCGCCGCCGGAGACCTCAGCGCGGGTCAGAGCGGACTGCGTGCCCTGACGGCAGTTGGCCAGATGGTTCTTGACCACTGCGTGAACGGCGGCTTCGTTCGGCTCGATGCCGAAAATTGCCTCGTTCAGTTCGATTTCGCCGGTCTGATTGCCGGAAAAATCATAAACGTTAGCCTTAGGCATGAAAATCTCTCCTTCCCTTTATCAGTGCGTTCTCGCGGAAGCCTTCTGCGGGTTACGACCGGAAGGCTTCTGGGGATTGAGGCTGATGGACGCGCCGGCCTGCTTCGCCTTGACGACCTTGGTGGTGGCTTTCAGGACCACGATACCGCCCTTGGGACCGGGAACTGCGCCCCGCACGGCGATCAGGTTGATCTCGGGGTCGACCTTGACGACCTCCAGGTTCTTGATGGTGACCTGCTCATTGCCCATCTGGCCCGCGCCGATCTTGCCCTTGCGGATGCGGGAGGGGGTAGAGGTGGAGCCCATGGAACCGGCATGACGGTGGACAGGGCCGCCGCCGTGGCTCATGGGGGTGCGGTGGGCGCCGCGGCGCTTGATGACACCGGCGTAGCCCTTGCCCTTGCTGGTGGCGGTGGCGTCGATGTGCTCGCCCTCGGCGAACACGTCCGCGCGGAGCACGTCGCCCACGTCCAGCTTATCGGCGTCGGTGAACTTGACTTCCTTCAGCACTTTCAGGTTCTCGTCGGTGGCCTTTTTCAGGTGGCCCTTCTGCGCCATGGTCAGGTGCTTTTCGGTGGTGGGCAAGAAGCCCAGCTGGACGGCCTCATAGCCGTCCTTCTCGGCGGTCTTTTTCTGCACGACGGTGCAGGGGCCCGCTTCGATGACAGTGACGGGGATGACCTTGCCATCGGCGTCGAAGATCTGGCTCATGCCGACCTTCTTGCCAATGATTGCCTTCTGCGTATTGGCCATTTGGATGTTTCCTCCTTAAATAAGGTTATTGGTTGAAAGGCGCTGGGGCAGATTGGGCTTGCCGGGCCTTCCAACATGACCCTCCCGGTTCTCAAAAAAGGCCGGGAAACGGGTTCAACAAGGTTTGTTGCCCGCGTCCAACGCGGGATAGCCGATTACAGCTTGATCTCGATATCCACGCCCGCCGGCAGCTGCAGGTTCATCAGGGACTCCACGGTCTTGGGGGTGGGGTTCTGGATGTCGATCAGGCGCTTGTGGGTGCGGCGCTCAAACTGCTCGCGGGAGTCCTTGTACTTGTGGGCGGCGCGCAGGATGGTGACGACCTCTTTCTTGGTGGGCAGCGGGATGGGGCCGTAGACGGAAGCGCCGGTGCGCTTGGCAGTCTCCACAATCCGCTCGGCGCTCTGGTCGATGAGCTGGTGGTCGTAAGCCTTCAGGCGAATGCGGATAGATTGGTTAGCCATGGTTTTTCCTCCTGTTTCGTACATGATTGTACATGACCAAAATCGGTGGCTCCGGGCGGAATTTCTGTACACCATGCCGCGTGTATCGTGCCAGGCCACAGCAAAAGCCGACAGAAGCTGTCGGCTGAGCCGCAAGGGTCCCACAGCACCGCGGAACACAACGCACAAAAACACAGCCGCCCGAATCCGGTTCGGACATACTCAGCGGAAGTTACCGGACGAAGTCCGCAATCTCCCGCGTCATCGCAGGCGCACCCTTACCAGTGCGCTTTTCGTATCATACTACACTTTTCCTTTCTCGTCAAGAAAAATTTCAAAAAACTTTTCACTTTTCGGAAAAATAATCTCGTCGGGGATTTTTCCCGTTTTCCCCTTGACAAGCAGGGCGGAAGGGCGTATACTTGCGTCAGTTAGCTGGAACTAACCGTTTCGTTTCCTCCTCCTTCCTCTTTCTTGCGGGGCGGTCAGCGGCTGGCTGTTCTCCAAAGGGATTCTCTCACTTCTCCCTCCTTTTGGAGCTTGTGCCGGGGGCTGGGCCATAGCGGCCCCCGGCCCAATTATCAATTAGTAATTTGCAATGTGCAATGTGCAATTATGATGAAGCTGGACGCAGGTACATATTTGCGAAAGGCAATGCTTTTTGTAAACAACAAGCACTATCCCCC
>JAJPXY010000077.1 GCA_021205205.1 Clostridiales bacterium | reverse complement strand
AACAAAAAACGGAAGTTGCCCGTTTCCCGCGCATCCGCGCCCTTTTGTGGGAATCCTCTCCCGGAGGGGCGTTTTTTCGCGGGAAGTTTTCATTGTCAACGGCGGTTTGGAGTGTTATACTGTTGCCATACTGGATAATTATCAGATTTTTGGAGGACGACCCTTTGAAACGCAGTGAAGTCATCATTCCACAGGACGAAATCGACCGCCAGATGGCCATTTGCGACGCCATCCGCGCCCGCACCGCCGCCCTGCCCCACACCCCCCTGGCCCTGGTGGACACCTACGGGTGCCAGCAGAACGAGGCCGACTCCGAGCAGATTCGGGGGATGCTCCGCCGGATGGGCTACGCCTTCACCGAGGAGGAGAGAGAGGCGGATGTCATCGTCATCAACACCTGCGCCATCCGGGAACACGCGGAGATGCGGGTGCTGGGCAACGTGGGCGCCCTGACCCACACCAAGCGGAAAAAGCCCGACCAAATCATCTGCCTCTGCGGCTGCGCCATGCAGGAGCCCCACATGGCGGAAAAAATCAAAACCTCCTTCCGCCATGTGGATATGGTGTTCGGCCCCCACGCCCTCTACCGGTTCCCGGAGCTATTACAGCGGGTGATGGAACGCAAGGGCCGGGTCTTCGAGACGCCGGACGTGGCGGGGTACATCGCGGAGGGGCTGCCTGTGGCCCGGAAGGGCAAATTGAAAGCCTGGGTATCCATCATGTACGGCTGCAACAACTTCTGCACCTACTGCATCGTCCCCCACGTCCGGGGACGGGAGCGCAGCCGGGACCCGGAGCGGATCTTGGACGAGGTGCGGCAGCTGGTGGCCGACGGGTACAAGGACATCACCCTGCTGGGACAGAATGTCAACTCCTACGGCAAGGACCTGGGGCTGGATATGGACTTCGCAGACCTGCTCCAGGCGGTGAACGACATCCCCGGCGAGTTCCAAATCCGCTTCATGACCAGCCATCCCCGGGACGCCTCCCAAAAGCTGTTCGAGACGATGGCCCGGCGCGAAAAGGTGGCCCCCCAGCTGCACCTGCCCTTCCAATCCGGCTCCAGCCGGGTCCTCAAGGCCATGAACCGCCATTACGACCGGGAGACCTATCTGGACGAGGTGCGCCGCCTGCGGGAACTGATCCCCGACATCGTGCTGACCTCCGACGTCATCGTGGGCTTCCCCGGTGAGACCCAGGAGGAATTTGAGGAGACGCTGTCCCTCATCGAAGAAGTCCGCTTCGACGCGCTGTTCACCTTCATCTTCTCCCCCCGGGAGGGGACTCCGGCGGCCAAAATGCCCGACCCCATGAGCAAGGAGCAAAAGAGCAAAAACTTCCAGACCCTGCTGGACGTGCAAAACCGCATTTCCGCCGAGAAGCACGCCGCTTACGTGGGCAAGACCCTCCCCGTGTTCCTGGACGGAGTGAACACCCAGGACAGCCGCTATAGCCTGACCGGCCGCACCGGCGGCGGGCGGCTGGTCCACCTGAACGCCCCGGAGGAGCTCATCGGCCAGTGGAGGCCGGTGAAAATCGTCCGGTCCTCCACCTGGGCGCTGTTCGGAGAACTGGCGGAGGAAGCATAAACCCAAACGACCCGCACGCAAAGCACAGGCCCCACCGGAAAGAGAGGTTCCCATGAAAAACAAGTTTCCGTTGACCAGATTTCAGCGCTGGATGGAGGGAGCCGCATGGCTGCTGGTAGCAGCCACGGTGATTTTCACCGCCTCCCTGTGGAACACGCTGCCCAAGGTCATGGCCATCCACTACGACGCCTACGGCGTGGCCGACGACTGGGGCGGCCGGTGGATCATCTGGATTTTGCCGGTACTGCTGCTGGTGTGCTGCGGCCTGGTCAGCGCCTGCACCCGGCTGAATCTGGCCGCCCTAAGCCTGCCCTTCAAGCCCAACATGGAGCGGGAGCTGTTCATCCTCCGGGCCATCCGGGATATGCTGTGTGTGATGAATCTGGAGTGCGCGATGCTGTTCTCCGTGCTGCAAATGGAGATGCTGACCGAGCAGAACCTGACCCTGTGGTTCCTGTGGGGCATGGCGGGGGTCCTCGTGGCTACCCTTGTGTTTGGCTGCTGGCGGGCGTGGAAGTGCAACCAGGGAACTTTGTGATAATTTGCAATTAGTAATGTGCAATGTGCAATTATGGATAATTGAGAATATCGTTCTTATTTTGCTGCCATATGTGTAGGGGCGGCGCTCCGCCGCCCGCAGGTTTCGCGTTCTGTTTCGGGCGGCCACGCTCACGCCCCTATAAGTGCGCTGTTGAAAATTACGAAGCGAAACCCAGAGAGAGAAAAAACGGGGACGACCCCACAGAAAGAGAAGAGGACCATGGCTGAAGCGTTGACGCCCATGCGCAAACAATACCTTGAAATCAAGCAAAAGCACCAGGACTGCCTGCTGTTTTTCCGGCTGGGGGACTTTTACGAGCTGTTCGACGAGGACGCGAAAATCGCCTCCAAGGAGCTGGACCTGACCCTGACCACCCGGGACCGGAAAAAGACCGCCGAGGAGCGGGTGCCCATGTGCGGCGTACCCTACCACTCCTATCAGTCCTATCTGGCGCGGCTGGTGGCAAAGGGGTACAAGGTGGCCATCTGTGAGCAGATGGAGGACCCCGCCGAGGCCCAGGGCATTGTGGAGCGAGAGGTCATCCGCATCGTCACCCCCGGCACGGTGGTGGACGCCGCCATGCTGGACGAGCGCAGCAACAACTACATCGCCGCCGTCTACCTGACCGCCAACCGGGGCGGCATCTGCTTCTGCGACATCTCCACCGGAGAGCTGGACTGCACCGCCTTCTCCGGCGACCAGACGGTACAGCACCTGGTCAACGAGCTGGGGCGGTTCTGCCCCAGGGAGGCGGTACTCTCCGAGGGGGCCATGGAGGACGATCTGCTGACCGATGTCCTCCGGAACCGGCTGAATTGCCAGGTGGAACAGGGCGACCGGGAGCGATTCGACTACCAGCAGGCCCGGGAGGCCCTGGACCGGCAGTTCGATAACCCCGCCGCCATTCCCGCGGGACAGCCCGAGGCGATACAGGCAGTGGGCGGCCTGCTCTCCTACCTCTACGAGACGCAAAAAAACGACCTGGCCCATGTGCACCGACTGAACTACTACACCACAGGCCGCTATATGGAGCTGGACTGGACCGCCCGGCGTAACCTGGAGCTGACCGAGACCCTCCGGGGCAAGGAGAAAAAGGGCAGCCTGCTGTGGGTACTGGACCGGACCCGCACCGCCATGGGCGGGCGGCTGCTGCGCTCCTGGATCGAAAAGCCTCTGCTGAACCCGGTGGACATCGACCGGCGGCTCCAGGCGGTGAACACCCTGGTGAACAACATGGTGGTCCGGGAGGGGGTCATGCTCTGCCTGAAGGAGGTCACCGACCTGGAGCGGCTCATTGGCCGCATCGTCTACGGCTCCGCCGGTGGGCGGGACCTGGTGGCTCTCTCCGCCGGGCTGCGGAACGTCCCCCGGCTGCGGGATTTGTTGGGCCGGTGCGAAGGCTCCACGCTGCTGGCGGACATCTGCCAGCGGCTGGACGCTCTGGAGGAGCTGACCGACCTCATCGACCGGGCCATGGTGGACGAGCCGCCCTTCACTGTCCGGGAGGGCGGCCTCATCCGGGACGGCTACAGCCAGGACGTGGACTATCTCCGCAACGTCATGGCCCACGGCAAGGACATGGTGGCCGAAATCGAGACCAAGACCAAAGAGGAGTGCGGCATCAAAAACATCCGCATCCGGTATAACAAGATTTTCGGTTATTACATCGAGGTCTCCCGGGGACAGGCCAACCTGGTGCCAGACAGCTGGGTGCGCAAGCAGACCGCGGTGAACTCCGAGCGGTTCATCAACCAGGAGCTGAAAGACCTGGAGCACACCATCCTCTCCGCCCAGGACAAAATCACCGGCATCGAGTACCAGCTCTTCAACGAGGTGCGCCAGCAGGCGGCGGCGCAGGTGGAGGCCGTCCAGCGGACGGCGGAGGCGGTGGCCGAGGCCGACGCCCTGTGTTCCCTGGCCACAGCCGCGGCGGAAAACGGCTACTGTATGCCCCAGGTGGACGACTCCGACATCATCCAAATCACCGAGGGCCGTCACCCCGTGGTGGAACGAATGTTGAAGGATTCCATGTTCGTCCCCAACGACACCTTTATGGACAGCAGCGACGACACGGTGGCCATCATCACCGGCCCCAACATGGCGGGCAAGTCCACCTATATGCGCCAGGTGGC
>JAJPXY010000048.1 GCA_021205205.1 Clostridiales bacterium | reverse complement strand
GAAAAAGAAATTGACAAACCCCGCCCTTGCGGGTATACTAAAAGCAGAACAAGGGCGCTGTCCGGCAACGGTTGGCCCCGGTTTCAGTTACTAGAGGTAACCGCCGTAGTTGGGGCTAGGGGCGGTTACTTCTTTTTATGGTAGTAGATTGTCAAAAACAACCCGCACAGGCCGATGATGACCAAACAGAACTCGTAAAAATTCCGAAGTCGTCATAGGGCAGACCCCCTTCCTTTTAGAGCAGGGGGCAAAGAAGCTGCCCCCGCAGAGGGGGCCAACCGCAGCACAGCATTGGACAGCGCCCGGTTCTCCTAGGAGAACCATACAAAGAATAACATAGCTTTTGACGAAACGCAACAAAAAACCGCTCCGGCACAAGCGCCGAGGCGGTTTTTGCAGTCTATAGGGAACTCACTCTGTTGCCGCCGCGTCGTCCCGCTTCGCCGCCCGCCGGGGACGGATGAGCAGCTGATAGACCAGCACCCCGCCGGCCCCCAGGACGCACAGGAACGCCACCAGCTGGGAGACCCGGATGCCGGTGTTGAACAGATACAGGCTGTCCGTCCGCAGACCCTCGATCCACACCCGGCCCAGGCCGTACCAGAACAGGTAAAAGGCGAAGAGCATTCCATCGAACCTCCGGTGTCTGCGGATGACGAAGTAGAGCAGCGCCAGCCCCACCGCGTTCCACAGGGATTCATAGAGGAAGGTGGGGTGGACCTCGATGTACTCCCCGGTGGTCAGGGTCAGGCCCATCCGCCAGGGGGCGGAGCAGGCGGAGCCATAGGCCTCCTGGTTGACGAAGTTCCCCCAGCGCCCCAGGGACTGGCCGATGAGCAGCCCATAGGAGCAGGCGTCCGCCATAGCGGGGAAGCTGCATTTGCGCACCCGGCAGAAGATCAGGCAGGTCAGCACCGCGCCGATGATGCCGCCGTAGATGGCGATGCCGCCGTCCCAGATGGCGATGGCCTCCCTCCAGTCAAAGCTGCCGTCCGCCGTGGTGTACAGGTCCAGGTAAAAGACCACGTAGTAGATGCGGGCGCAGATGATGCCCACCGGGGCGGCAATGATGAGCATATCCAGCAGGTCATCCTGATCGACCCCCAGGCGAGGGGCCTGCCGATAGCTGAACGTCACCCCCAGCAGAAAGCCTACCGCGATGATGACGCCATACCAGTAGATGTCCTTCCCGGCAAAGGAAAAGGCCACCCGCTGGATGTGAAAGGTCAGGCCCAGGCCGGGGAAGGTGATTGGATTCATGGGGAAAACTTCCTTTCTTGTTTTGGGGATGAGGGCAGGGCTATTCCCCCGCCACCACAGCCAGCGTCATCCGCTCCGGGCGGAGCAGCTCGTCCAGGAAGGCCAGCGTTTCCTCCCGCCCGACGCCGTCGAACAGCTCCGGGAAGTGGTAGTAGTGATAGCCGTTGAACTGGCCCTGGGCCAGCTGGACGCAGCAGTGGTCAAAGCTGTTCAGCCGTCGCACCCGGGGGCCGTAGACCGCCTTTTTGCACCGGCGGAACCGCTCCGCCGAAATGCCCTCCCGGCGGATGCGCGCGCCCTCGTCCAGCATGGCCTGGGCCACCTGCTCCGGGTCCGGGCTTTCCCCGCCCAGGGCCAGGAACGCCGCGCCGGGGTAGTCCTCATAGGACTGGTCAAACCGCTTGTTGATAAGCCCCCGCTCGTAGAGCCGCTGGTACACCGGGCTGGACTGGCCGCAGAGCAGCTCTCCCGCCAGTTCCCCCAGCAGCTGGAGCCGCAAATGTTCCTCGCCTTGGGGGTGGGGCGCGCTCTTGAAGCCCACCAAAAAGTTGGGGGCGGACACCGCCATCCGGGTTTTGACGGACGACTGGGCCGCGGATAAATCCTCGGCGGGGCCGTAGTCCTTCACCGGCGGCTCCTTCTCCTCGCCCTGTCCGGCGGGCAGGGCCATCCGGGCCACCGCTGCCACCTGCTCCGGGTCCACGTCTCCCGCCACGCACAGCGCCATGTTGCCGGGGCGGTAAAAAGCCCTGTGGCAGTCATCCAGCGTTTCCGCCGTGATCTCCTTGATAGAGTCCAGACTGCCCGCCACCGACACCCGCAGGGGATGGGTGCGATAAAGCCCCTCCAGCAGGTTGTGGTACAGCCGCCAGCCGGGGTCGTCCTCCACCATCTGAATTTCCTGGCCGATGATGCCCCGCTCCTTCTCCACCGACTCCCGGGTGAAGTAGGGGGTGGAGACAAAGGAGAGCAGCATCCGCAGGTTGGCGGTGAAGCGGTCGGTACACTCGAAGTAATACCCCGTCATGGCCGGGCCGGTGAAGGCGTTGGGGGACGCGCCGTTGGCGGAGAGCATCTGTAAGGCGTTGCCCTGGGGCGTGTCGAACATTTTGTGTTCCAAATAGTGGGCCACCCCGGCGGGCGTCTCCCGCCATTGGCCGTCCACCTGATAGCGCATATCCATGCCGCCGTAGTTGGCGGCGAAAAAGGCGTAACGTTTCTCAAAGCCCGGCCGGGTCACCACGTAGATGGGAAGGCCGTTTTCCAGCCGCTCAAAGTAACAGGTCTCCCCCAGCCGGGGGAACTGGGTCCGCTCCATCATGGCTGTGCCTCCTCTCCCTCCGGGCCGCGCAGGGTATAGACCGTGTCCAGCCGCAGCTTTTGGGCCGCCTGAATAACTTCCTCCCGGGTCACGTCCTCCAGCAGCTGGGCCAGCTCCTGGGGGGGCAGCCACAGCTCAGAGAGCGACTGGCTGAGCCAGTAGTCCGCCTGGGCGTTCTGGCTGTCGGCCATGGAGCGGTAAGCCCGGACCATGGCCCGCCGGGCGGCGTCCAGTTCCCCATCGGTGAAGTCTCCCGCCTGCACCGCTTCCAGCTGGCGCAAAATCTCCTCCTCCGCCCGGGCGAGATTCTCAAAGGCCACGCCGCACTGCACGTACAGCAGACCCTTGTGCTTGTCCAGGCCGGAGCTGGCGTAGTAGCACAGAGACAGCCGCTCCCGCACGTTGAGGAACAGCTTGGAGGTGGGGGTGCCGCCGAACAGGGCGTTGGCCACCACCAGAGCGGGGTAGCCCCGGCCGCTGAGGGTGCAGCCCGTGCGGAACCCCAGTACCAGCTTGCCCTGAGCCACGTCCATGCGCTCGGTGACAGTCCGCCGTTCCCTCGGTTCTGCCTGCCAGCGGGTCAGGGGCGGCTCGGGCCGCCCCTGGCGGGGCAGGTCCCGCAGGGCCTCTCGCCAGACCAGCTCCATCCGCCGGGGGCTGGCGGAGCCGCAGTAGTAAAGCTCCACTTGGGCGGTGGGCAGCACCTGCCGATAGTGCCGATCCAGCCGGGTCACGTTGATTTTCTCCGCCGCCGCCAGGGACCCCAGGCGGCTGACGCCGAAGTCCTCCCCGGCGCACATCTCCTCCACCAGCCGCCGCAGGGCGTACTGGCGCTTGTCGTTGACGGCGCTTTTGATGTCGTCCATCAGGTTGGCCCGCTCACCGGTCACATATTCCGCCCGGAACCGCCCGTTGCGAGTGGCGGGCCGCAGCAGCAGGTCCCCCAGCAGCTCGGCCTCCCGGTCCAGCAGAGGCGTCTGTTCCGGGGTCAGGCCGTCGTCCAAAAAGGTGGCCGCGAAGCCGAAGCACTGGCTCTCCCCCCGCTTGGTAACGGTGGGTTCCAGTACGCCGCCGTAAAGCTCCTCCAGCGCCGCCGCCAGCTGCTGCCGGTCAGGCCAGCGGGCCGTCCCCCGGCACAGCACCTGGGGCATCAGAGCGTTGAGGGCGGCGGTCTCCGCCTTCAGCGGCGTCACCAGCCGCAGCGCCCAATAGCTGCTCTTGAATTTTTTCGTCTGAACGCAGGTCAGATGGACCCCCGGCATCAGCTCGGTGCGGTGAACCTCCTGCATACGTCTCACCTCCGTGTTAGCTGTTGGCTTTTCGCTGTTAGCTAAGTCGTGCTGCCTTTTAAGCGCTACGCCTATGGTATGCAGCACCTGACCAATGGCTATCGGCTCATTGCTGACAGCTTCTCTTTTGTTGAGGATTATTATACAGGACAGGCAACCGTTTTGCAAGAGAGGAACCATTTCACCCACGGAAATCAATTTCGAAAGAATTTTGTAAGAATTATATTTACTGACTATCCCTTTGAATCAGCCGTGTTTTTTTAGTGGCTAGTGATTAGTGGCTAGAACGAGGGCATTTCTGCTGAAAATTCTACGTCTGTTGAACATTACTGACACCAGACGACAAGCACTATCCCCTCTTGCCTCCCCTGAAAGGGGAGGAGGGCCGCCGCCTTTAG
>JAJPXY010000035.1 GCA_021205205.1 Clostridiales bacterium | reverse complement strand
TGAAAGGGGAGGAGGGCCGCCGCCTTTAGGCGGTGGCGGAGGGGTTCCTGGCACACGGCTGAGTAAAAAAACACCACCCCGGAGGAACCCCCATGCTGTACCAAATCCTGCTCGCCATTGTTGTTATCGTTGCGCTCATCGGCATTTCCTCCCAGGAAGCGGAGCGGAACGCTCAAATCAAGCGCCAGCAGGCGCAGTTGGACGAGTTGTGTCGGCAGACGGGCCACCCGGAGCTGTGCTCCCATTACGTCTCCCCAGAGACGGCGGAGCAGGCCGCCCGGCTGAAAGCCGACGGCAAAATGGTGGCGGCGGTGAAGGTCATCCGCGCCGCCACCGCCATGGAACTGCTGGAAGCGAAGCAGTATGTAGACCAGCTGTGATATTCCCCTGAACAAATGCCGAAAACCGCCCAAATCCCCGCAAGAAAGCCCCCTCCCGGCAGACGCTCGAAAAGCAACATTCGAGGCTGCCCGGAGGGGGCTGTTTTCAGGTGAAAGAGGGAGGCTCCTTAAATTTTCTTGATGCGGTCCAGGGCCTCCAGAATGTTCTCGTAGCTGCCGAAGGCGGTCAGGCGGAAGAAGCCCTCGCCGCTGGGGCCGAAGCCGGAGCCGGGGGTGCCCACCACGTTGGCGGTGTTCAGCAGGAAGTCGAAGAACTCCCAGCTGCCCATGCCGTTGGGGGTTTTCAGCCAGATATAGGGGGAGTTGACGCCACCGTAACAGGTGTAACCGGCCTCGGTCAGGCCGCTGAGGATGGCGGCGGCGTTCTTCTGGTAGAAGGCCACCAGCTGGCGGGTCTCGGCCCGGCCCTGGGGGGTGTAGACGGCCTCGCCGGCCTTCTGGATAATATAGGAGACGCCGTTGAACTTCATCTCCTGGTGGGTGGCCCACATACTGTTCAGGGAGACGCCGTCGCTGCTCTTGAGGGCCTTGGGAACCACGGTGTAGCCCAGGCGGACGCCGGTGAACCCGGCGTTCTTGGAGAAGCTGCGCATCTCGATGGCGCACTCCTGGGCGCCGGGGCACTCATAGATGGAGTGGGGGACGTCGTCCTCGGTGATATAGGCCTCGTAGGCGTTGTCATAGATGATGACCGCACCCACCTTGCGGGCGTAGTCCACCCAGACCTGGAGCTGGTCCCGGGTGATGGCCATGCCGGTGGGGTTGTTGGGGAAGCACAGATAGATGATGTCCGGCGTCTCGCGGGGCAGCTCCGGCAGGAAGCCGTTCCCCTCGGTGCAGGGCATATAGATGACGTTGCTCCACCGCTCGGTGGCCGGGTCGTAGTCCCCGGCGCGGCCGCACATGGCGTTGGTGTTCACATAGACGGGATATACCGGGTCGCAGACCGCCACCTTGTTGTTCAGGCTGAAAATGTCGCTCAGGTCGGAGCTGTCGCTTTTCGCGCCGTCGTTGACGAAGATCTCATCCATGCCGATGTCCACGCCCAGAGGCTGGAAGTCCCTCTCCACGATGGCCTTGCGCAGGAAGGCCGCGCCCTCGTAGTCTGGGTAGCCGTGGAAGGTCTCGGCGTGGGCCATCTCCTCCGAGGCGTCCTTCAGCGCCTGGACCACGGTGGGGGTCAGGGGCTGGGTCACGTCGCCAATGCCCAGGCGGATGATCTTCTTGTCGGGGTTGGCGGCGGTATATGCGCTGACCTTTCGGCCGATGTTGGCGAACAGGTAGCTGCCAGGCAGTTTTGCGTAATTCTGGTTTACTTCAAACATAATGGGCCTCCTAATCTCGTTCTGTCCCCATCTTAGCAAATTCTCTCTCCCTTTGCAAGAAGCTGGGGAAATTTCGGGAGAAATTTTGTGGTAGGGAACCTATTTGCCGGGTCACAGCCCCGCGATCATCTCCTCCAGTTCCTCCTTGGAGAACCGGTAAGTCTCGTTGCAGAAGCGGCATTTGATCTCCGCGCCGCCCTGCTCGGCGGCCATGCTCTCCAGCTCGTCCCGGCCCAGGGAAACCAGCGCCCGGCCAAACCGCTCCCGGCTGCACGTACACCGGTAGCCCACGGGGATGGTTTCCAGCACCTCGATGTCGAACTCGCTCAGGGCCTCCCGCACCAGCTCCAGCGGGGTCTCCCCCTCCTCGAAGTGGCGGGTCACGTAGCCCAGTTTGGCGATGCCCCGCTCCACCTTGTCGATGGCCGCGTCGTCCGCGCCGGGCAGCATCTGCACCAGGAAGCCCCCGGCGGCGTAGACCTGCTGGTCCCGGGAATCCACCAGAACCCCCAGGGCGCAGGCGGTGGGGGTCTGTTCGCTGGCGGCGTAATAGGCGGTGACGTCCTCGGCGATTTCCCCGCTGACCAGGGGGACGGAGCCGACGTAAGGCTCCTTCATGCCCAGGTCCTTGATGACGGTGAGGCTGCCGTCAACGCCCACGTCCAGCTTGCCGTCCTCTTTGGGGGGCAGGCACACCAGGGGGTTGCTGACGCAGCCCCGGACATACCCGTCCGCACCGGCGACGCAGGTGATCTGCCCGATGGGGCCGCCGCCCCGGATTTGAATGCTGACGGAGTTGTCCGCCCCCTTCATCTGGTTGCCCATCATGGACGCCGCCAGCAGCGTTCGCCCCAGGGCCGCCGTGGCCACGGAGGAGGTCCCGTGGATGCGCTGGGCCTGAGCCACCATCTCCCGGCCGGAGACGGCGGCGGCCATCACCGCCCCGTCGGTGGTGATGACCCGTACAAGTTCGTCTGCCATAGTTTCCTATCCTTTCCTGCGCCGGTCGGCGCGCGCTTTTGTGATTTTCCGCGCCTATTATACCATGGCAAATCCGATTTGTACACAGGTTGTCCAGCCCCTCGCGGCGCGGCGAAATCCGGAACCAGCGGCTCCATCAGCCCGGCAGGGAGGGCCGTCAGGGGCATATCGGGCGCTGCCCCGTCTTTTTCCAGCGGACGCGCCCCGCGCCTCATAATTTCCGCCGTTCCCGGCATACTAATGTCAAAATCCCGGCGCATCACGCAGGCCGCGGTGCGCGCGGAAGGGAGTTTCCTTATGATGATTTGTAAAGTGACGGGCCTCGTCACCGCACCTGCTCATATTCCCGCCCTGGACGGCGCGGCCCTCGTGCTGGCCCAAATCCCCGGCGGCGGCACCCTGGTGGCGGTGGACCCGTTGGGGGCTGCCGTGGGCAGCCATGTGCTGGTCTGCCAGGGGGAGGCGGCGCAGGCGGCGCTGGGGGGCCGCTGCCCCGTGGACGCTGCCGTGACCGGCATCGTGCTGGAGTGACCAGAGCGGGCGGGTGCGCCCGGCTTTGGGTGCGGGTCTGTGGGTCACAGCCCGAACATCTCCCGGCAGAAGGTCTTTCCTGTCTCCGTGCGGAAGATCTTCGCGTAAGCCGTCTCCGCGGCGGCTTTGGAGGCGCTGTCCTCAAACAGGTTCACCAGGAAGTCCGCCTCCACCAAAATCTGATAGTCCAGGCCGTCGATGTTGGTATAGGTGTGGTGGTGGCCCACCAGGTAGCACACCCGGCGGATGACCGGCTCCTCGAAGCCCAGCTCCCCCAGCAGCTTCTCCGCCTCGGCGGGGCCGAGCGCCTCCTGGTATGGCCCGGCGGAGCTGCCGTATTGGGCCTCGGCGGGCTTGATGCCGATGTCGTGGACGTAGGCGGCGGCCTCCAGCGTGAAGAGCGCAGCCTCGTCCAGCCCTTCCGCCCGGCCAATGAGCCGACTGAAGGCGTGGACCTTCAAAAAATGCTGAATACGCAATGGGTCGCCGGCATAGTAGGCGAGCATGGCCGCCGCCAGGCGGTCCAACTGGTTGTCTGCCATAAAAAAACGCATCCTTTCCTTTGAAACAACGCACAAAAAGCGGGAAACGGTCAATTTGTTATCAATTTGTTTTTGTTTGTAACCATTTGTTGTTGCATACCGCTGCCGCACCGTGTAAAATAGTTTTATCTATGGTTATGGCCTGAGAAGGGAGCTGATTTGCATGACACGGCGCGCCGCAATTTTTGCAGTGATCGTTGCGCTTATTATCGGGCTGGCCGCCGGTTGTGTTTTGTGGGAAACGCTCTCCCCCGACAGCGCGGGGACGTCTCTCTCGGCGTTCCAGTCCGACTCCAGCGAAACCGGCAGCGGCAGCAGCACCGCGCTGGTCGCCGCCGCTATGGATGTGCTGGACGCCCTGAGCAGCCAGGATTATGACACTCTTTCCAACTGGGCGGACCCGGACGTGGGCGTGACCTTTACCCCCCTACTCCACGGTGGACTTTTCCACCGACGTGACCCTCACCGCCAAGGACCTGAAAAACATCGGCTCCGCCAGCGACAGCTACGTTTGGGGCGTCACCCCGGGGGACGGGGAACCCATCAAAATGACTGCGGCAGAGTTCCTCTACGGTTTCCTGTGGGACGCGGATTACACCGCCTGTCCCTCCTTTGGGGTGGACACCGTCCTCTATACCGGCAACGCCCAGGAGAATGTGACCGAGGCGTACCCCGATTGCCGCTTTGTGGACTGCTACCTACCCGGCCAGGGGGAGGACAACCTGGACTGGTCGGCGCTGAAGCTGGTGTTCCTCTGGCGGGACAACGGCTGGTACCTGCGGGGAGTCATCCACAGCCAGGCCACGGCGTAAGTGAATTTGTTTTGATAGGAGGCGTTTTATGCCCTGTCCCAACTGCGGCGGGTGCGGCAAGCCCGCGCCCCTGACCGAGCCGGAGCGCCGGATGCTGGACCTGCTGGCGCAAAACGCCTTTCTCCCGGTGGCCCGGTTCCTGCTGCGCAGCCCGGAAGACCCGGAGCTGTCCTTTGTCATGTCCGCGCCGGTCTACCTCGACCGGCCGGAGGCCACCCAGCAGGAGCTGCGCACAGCGGGGACCGCCCTGCTCCAGCTCCAGCGGCGGGGGTTTGTAACGCTGGATTACGGCGTTCCCCTCACCGGCTTCGACTACACAGCCTGGGAGCGCTCCGCCCTCTACCGGCAGTTCGCCCAGGCCGCCGCCGCGCCGGGGACAGAACCCCAGCTGGAGCCGGGCAGCGCCGCCCTGACTCTCCAGGGCCAGGAGGCCCTGGACGAGATGTGATCGTTGGAATCGCCGCTTATTTCCCCGGAGGGACTGCCTCCGGGGATTTTTTTGCGGGGTTTGCGGCCTTACCGCTGGGGGACCACCACGCCGCCGGTCTTGTAGATGCTCTGAGGCGGTACCACACCCCGGACGCAAGACAAGGGGTAGATATGGCTGCCCCGGCCGATGACCGTGCCGGGGTTCAACACCGAGTTGCACCCCACCTCTACGTGGTCGCCCAGCATGGCGCCGAACTTCTTCCGACCGGTCTCCCAGCGCTGCTCCCCGGCCTTGACCACCACCAGGGTCTTGTCGCTCTTCACGTTGCTGGTGATGGACCCGGCCCCCATGTGGGAGTAATAGCCCAGGATGCTGTCCCCTACGTAGTTGTAATGGGGGGTCTGGACGTGGTCAAAGAGGATGACGTTTTTCAGCTCCACGGAGTTGCCCACCACGCAGTCCTCTCCCACCAAGGCGTTGCCCCGGACGAAGGCCCCGTGACGCACTTCGGTATTTGGGCCGATGATGCAGTTTTTGCCCAGGTAGGCGGTGGGGGCGACGGTGGCGCTGCGGGCCACCCACACGCCCTCGGATACCTGTTGGTACTCCGCCGGGTCCAACTGGGGGCCAATGGCGGCGATCAGCCCGCCGATGCCGTCCAGCGCCTCCCAGGGGTAGGTGAACTGGCGCAGGTAGTCCCCCGCCAGGGTGTGGTTTAGGTCGTAGAGGTCCCTGATTTGAATGGATTTCATAACTGTGACCATCCTTTCTCCGACTGCCGCGGCCACAGGCCGCCGACTTGATAGGTTCATTATACAGAGAAATGCGCGGCCCCGTCAAGGGGCCGCGCCGTTTACCGGTCGGTATCCGGTTTTCTTTTGATGCTCAGGCAATAAGCCGTGGAGCGGCCCATCCCGTCCAACACCTCTTTATCGTCCAGTTCCCGGAGGTGTTCCGGCAACAGGTCGTCAATGGTAGCGGCAGCGCGGCGGAAAACCGGTCTGTCCTCGTAGTCCCAGCCGTCCACCAGCCACACGTGCCAAAGCTCCACCGTTTCAGCGCTGCGAAGCGCCTCCCGGAGATACTGAGTCAGTTGACGACTCTGCTCCTCTGTGCAATTCCATTCCAGCAACAGGGCGCACTTTTGGTTAGTATAAAGTCCCGCCTCATCGAAGGGAAACAGGAAAAAGGAATCGTCCTCGTCACCTTTTGGGAGGATCTCCGGCAAGAAGACATTTGCCGCCAAGAAAGTACAGACGCTCAAGACAGTTGGCTCCTTTCGCAGCTCAAAATCTCGTCTAATTCTTCCCGCAATTCCCCACCCGACTGAACCCCCCGGTCCGGGTGCGCCGCCAGGCAGCGGCTCAACAGCCGCTCCACCCGGCGGGGCAGAGGGCGATGGAACAGGCGCTCCCCCGGCAGCTCGTGGGTGAGGAGCTGGAACGCCGTGACCCCCAGGGAGTACACGTCCGTCCGCGGGTCCAGGGGGAGGAATTGCTTCTGCTCCGGGGAGGCGTAGGCCATGGACATGGCCAGGATGGGGACGCACTGGCCGGTCAACTCCCGTGAAATATCAAAGTCCGCCAGACAGACCGCCCCGTCCTGCCGCAAAATCAGGTTGGCGGGCTTGAGGTCGCAGTGGAGGATAGGCGGCTGGCTCTCGTGGAGATACGCCAGCGGCTCACAGGCGGAGCGCATCCACCCCAGCACCTTGGGCCAGCGGGCGGGAACGCCCATGCGCCGGTTGCTCTCCAAAATCTGTTTCAGGCTGACGCCGGGGAGGTAGTCCTGCACGATGTAAAGCACCCCATCCCCCTGCCCCAGCTCGCGGAACCGGGGCAACTGGGGGTGGTCCAGCCGCCGGAGGATGCGGAGGTTCTGCTCCAAATCGGGAATGGCCTCCGGGCGCACCTGCTTGACGGTGCAGAGGGCGCCGTCCGCCCGCCGCCGGGCGCAATAGACCATACTTTGGCCGCCCTGTCCCAGGCGGTGGGTGATCTCATACCGGCCCGAAAAGACCTGTTCCAGTTCCTCCTGGGGAACGTCCTGTTCCGTCACAGAGCCAGGGCTTCGTCCAGGGCGGCGGCGTAGGCGTCCTTGGGCATGGCCCCCACCTTGCGGTCCACCTGGTCGCCGTCCTTGAAGATGACCACGTTGGGGATACTCATCACGCCGTATTCTGCGGCAAGGCCCGGCTCCTGGTCCACGTCCACCTTGCCTACCAACACCTTGCCGTCATACTCCGCCGCCAGCTGCTCAATGGCCGGGGCGATCATGCGGCAGGGACCGCACCAGGTGGCCCAGAAGTCCACCAGCATGACGCCGGGCTGTTTCAGCGCGTTGTTGAAGCCTTCTTCGGAAAAATGAATAATATCTGCCATGGTAAAATGCTCCTTTTCTGTCTGTAATGGGGTTTATTGGTTTTCCAGCCACCGGTCGGCGGACTCCGCCGCGACCTGGCCTTCGCCAACGGCCTTCGCCACCTGGAGGGGCTTGCCGGTGCAGTCCCCGGCGGCGAACACACCGGGCAGATTCGCCTCCATCCGGCGGTTGACCGAAATGTAGCCGTCCTCTGTGGCCAGGTCGGGCAGCAGGTCGGTGGGGGCCACCGCCTCCCGGAGGATGAACACCCCGGCGCAGGGCAGTTTGGCCCCGTCGGCCAGCAGGCCCTCCACCGCGTTCTCGCCCAACACCTCCAGCCGGTTCGCCCGCACGAAGGGGATGGACGGGGACAGGCCCTCCGGCTTGGAGGGACTGACGTAGGTCACCTGACAGCCGGTGTCCGCCAGATAATTGGCCTCCAGGGTTGCGTCGGCGCTGCGGCCCACCACGATGACCGGCTTGTTTCGATAGAGCATCCCGTCGCAGGTGGCGCAGTAGCTGACCCCACGGCCCAGCAGCCGCTGCTCGCCGGGGTATTTCTGCCCCCGGGCGACCCCGGCGGCGATGATCAGCGCTTTGGCCTGGAACACCTCGCTGCCCACGGTGAGCATCCAGCCGTCGAAGGGCATGGCGGAGAGGACCTTGCCAGTCCGCAGCTCCACCCCTGCGCTCTGGGCGTGGTCCAGGAATCTGTCCATCAGCTCCTGCCCCGTCAGTCCCGGCAGCCCCAGGTAGTTGTCCACCCGCTCCGCTTTGGCGAGGGGGTTCCGGGCGGCGGGGTTGGAGAGCACCAGGGCGGTGCGGTTCCGGCGGCGGAGGGTGATGGCGGCGCTGAGGCCCGCCGGGCCGCCGCCGATGATAATGCAGTCGTAGACCATAGCGTCCTGCCCTGCCTTTCGGTTTATTTAGTGTGTGACGATTCAACAGGATTATTATAACCTGCTCCCCAAAAGAAAACAAGACTGTTTCCTGTTTTTTCATGCACTTGGAAAATCCGCACGAAAAAGTTTAATTTGTTCTCTTTTGCCATAGACTTTGAGCGGGAGAGATGATAAGATTATAAATAATCAATGAGCCGTCATAAAATAACATCACAGCGGATGATAAACGGCAAAAAGCAAAGAAGTAATAAAGGTGAGGGAAAAGTATGGCATCCATCAAGTTTGATGAATATCGGGTCAAGCTCCACAATTTGTCCCCTGTGCTGGAGGACCTGGGCAAGTCCCTGGGGCTGGAGGCCGCCGAGCAGGAGTTGGACCTGCTCCAGGCCCAGAGTGCGGCGGAGGATTTCTGGTCCAACATGGAAAAGGCCCAGAAGGTCTCCCAGCGCATCAAGAACCTCCAGGACAAAATCGAGGCCCAGAACAAGCGCCTCTCCACCGTGGAGGACCTGCTGGTCCTGTGCGAAATGGGCATGGAGGAGGACGACGACGAGCTGCTGGACGAGCTGGAGTCCACCTATGCCGCGCTGGAGGCGGACATCGAGTCCGCCCGGCTGTCCACTCTGTTCCGGGGGGAATATGACCACAACGACTGTATGCTCTCCATCCACGCGGGGGCCGGCGGCACCGAGGCCCAGGACTGGGCCGCCATGCTGTTCCGGATGTACCAGCGCTGGGCGGACCGCCGGGGCTTCAAATGCGAGACGCTGGACTACGAGGACGGCGACGAGGCGGGCATCAAGACCGCCACCCTGATGATCTCCGGCGAGAACGCCTACGGCTACCTCCGCAGCGAACACGGCGTTCACCGGCTGGTGCGCATCTCCCCCTTCGACTCCAACGCCCGGCGGCAGACCTCCTTCGCCGCGGTGGAGGTCATGCCCGACCTGCCCGACGACGTGGAGGTGGACATCCGCCCCGAGGACGTGGAAATGCAGGTGTTCCGCAGCTCCGGCGCAGGCGGCCAGCACATCAACAAGACCTCCTCCGCCGTCCGGCTCATCCACAAGCCCACAGGCATTGTGGTCTCCAGCCAGCAGGAGCGCTCCCAGTTCCAGAACAAGGATACCTGCTACCGGATGCTCCGGGATAAGCTGGTGCAGCTGCAAATGCAGGCCCATGCGGAGAAAATTTCCGACCTGAAAGGCGTGCAGATGAAGATCGAGTGGGGCAGCCAGATCCGTTCCTACGTCTTTATGCCCTACCAGATGGTCAAGGATATGCGCACCGCCTACGAGACCAGCAACATCAACGCCGTCATGGACGGCGACCTGGACGGGTTTATCAACGCCTACCTGACCGCCGAGGCCACCGGCAACTGGGCGAAGTAAACATCCACCGCCGCCCTGTCAGAGGCAGGGCGGCGCTTTTCGCCGTTTTTCCAATGAAATCATATTGAAAAACCGGTGTTTGTATGGTATAAAAATAGAAAGCATTCCGGCAAAGAAGCCAACCGCAAAAACAGGGGAAAGGATGGGAACCGATGGGATTTTTTCTGCTGATTGCAAGATGGGGCCTGCGTTTTCTCTATCTGTTTTTTTTGCCCCTGAAACCGAAGAACAAGGTGGTCATGCTCTCCCGGGAGTCGGACACCCCGCCGGTGGATTTCCGCCTGCTGGAGCGGGAGATCAAGCGCCGCTCCCCGGAGACAGAGGTGGTCTACTTCTGCCGCAAAATGACCAAGCAGGTCAACATCCC
The DNA here is from genome assembly GCA_021205205.1 of Clostridiales bacterium. Lineage (GTDB taxonomy): Bacteria > Bacillota > Clostridia > Oscillospirales > Oscillospiraceae > Onthomonas. Next base: position 15,345 of record JAJPXY010000035.1, on the reverse strand, counting down.
CTCCTACTGCTGGATGACGCTGCGGAGCCTCTACCACATCGCCACCGCCTCCGTGGCTGTGACGGATACCTATTCCATCCAGCTGTGTGTCCTGCCCCACAAGAAGGGCCAGACGGTGGTGCAGATCTGGCACGCCATCGGCGCGGTGAAGCAGTTCAGCTACCAGAGCCTGGACACCCCCAACGGCCGCACCAGCCAGATGGCGGAGCGGATGTGTATGCACAAAAATTACGACTACATCCTCTGCACCTCTCAGGCCACCAAAGCCATCTATGTGGAGGCGTTCCACACCGCGCCGGAGAAGATCCTGGTGCTGGGGATGCCCCGTGTGGACTACATCCAGCGCCCCGCCCCCGGCCTGCGGGAGAGGTTTTTGGCCGAGCGGCCCGACCTGCGGGGCAAAAAGCTGATGCTCTACCTGCCCACCTTCCGGGACGGGGTGGACGAGGGCACCGAGAAGCTGCTCCACGCCGCCGCCGGGATGGACGAGCTGGCGCTGCTGGTCAAGCCCCACCCCCTCTCCAACTTCCACGTTCCCCGGGGCAACCGGCCCGGCCAAGGCTGGTCCACCTACGACCTGATGAAGGTCTGCGACGGCGTCATCACCGACTACTCCGCCGCCTCGCTGGAGGCCAGCCTGCTCCACAAGCCGGTTTACTTCTACCTCTTTGACTACGAGGCGTACAAGTACAACCAGGGGCTGAACATCGACCCCAACCTGGAGCTGCCGGGGGCCGTCTCGGTGGACGCCGCCAGCATGATGGAGAAAATTCGTGCCGGAGACTACGACCTGGACGCACTGGAGCGGTTCCGGGCCAAGTACATCCAGACTGCCGACCGGGACAACACCGTCGACATCGCTGCGTTCCTGCTGGAGCATATTCCCGCCGCGCCGCGGCAGGCCGAGGAACCGGAGAAGGTTTGAAGCGGTGCATATCGCCCGCAGTTTTCTCTTACATTTGACCATCTGCAAAACGAGCAATTAGCAATGTGCAATGTGCAATGACAGGGAAGCCGGTTCTGCGGTATAAATGGGCAGGCAGCGTTTGCAATGGTTCGGCAGAAAATGCCGTTGAAAGAGAAATAATTGCAAATTGCTAACTGCACATTGCACATTTCCGCTGTACCTGACAGAGGGGCAAAGCGGCAGCGTGACCGCATCGCGTGGAAGGGACAATCAAGCAAAAAATACAGGGTGAGACACTATGAACATAAAGAAAGCCATCAAGACCTTTGCCTACAACGTGGCCAAGGTCTGTCCCCCGCTGCGGCGGGTGTACCGCCGCTGTTTGTTCGCCTACCGCCATTTCCACTACTGGGTCCACACCCGGGGGCTGACGGTGGACAAAAAGCTGGTGGTGTTCTGCACCTTCTCCGGCAAGGGCTATTCCGACAGCCCCAAGGCCATTTACGAATATATGCTCACGGAGGAGAAGTACAGCGACTACCGCTTCGTCTGGATCTTCCGGGAGCCGGAAAACTTCCGCTGGCTGGAGGAAAACCGCGACACCACCGTCGTGCGCTGGGCCTCCAAGGAGTACGAGCGGGCCATGGCCTCCGCCGGATACTGGATTTTCAACTACCGGGTCAGCGACCACGTCTGGCCTAAGGAGGACCAGACCTATGTGGAGTGCTGGCACGGCACACCGCTGAAACGGCTGGGCTACGACATCACCGCCGGGGGCAACGTGATGAACACGTCCAAGGAGATCCAGCGGAAGTACGACCTGGACTCCGCCAAGTTCAAATACCTCATCTCCCCCTCCCCCTACTGCTCGGAGAAGTTCGCCTCCGCCTGGAACCTGACCGCCACCGGCAAGGAGGACACCATTCTGGAGCAGGGCTATCCCCGGAACGACTTTTTGCTGAATCACACCCAGGCCGACGTGGACGACATCAAGGCCCGGCTCCACATCACCCCAGAGGAGATCGGCGGGAGAAAAATCGTCCTCTACGCCCCAACCTGGCGGGACAACCAGCACGACTACGCCAACGGCTACAGCTACAAACTGGGGTTAGACTTCCAGCGGCTGCGCCAGGCCCTGGGGGAGGACATTGTGGTACTGTTCCGCGCCCACTACCTGGTGGCCAGCCAGTTCGACTTCGCCGCCTATGAGGGCTTTGTCTACAACGTCTCCAGCTACCCAGACATCAACCACCTGTATCTGGCCGCCGACCTGCTCATCACCGACTATTCCTCGGTGTTCTTCGACTACGCCAACCTCCGCAAGCCCATGCTGTTTTATATGTACGACCTGGCCGCTTACCGGGACGACATCCGGGGCTTTTATATCGGCCTGGACGAGCTGCCCGGCCCCATCGTGGAGACAGAGGACGAGCTGCTCCGGGCCATTCCCACCCAGCTGGCCGACAGCAGCCAGTGGGACCAGCGTTACGAGGATTTCTGCCAGAAGTTCAGTCCCTTCGACGACGGCCACGCCAGCCAGCGGGCGCTGGAGATCATCCTGGGGGAAAAGCCCAACGTTCGGGCCAGCCAGCAGCGGGAAGCTGCAATGATTTGACGGTGACACCGTTCTGTGGTATACTGTTATTTTGCGGAACACAATACGGCGGTGACGCCGGTAAGGGAGCGAAGCTATGATTCGGTTTCTGAAAGACATACAAAAATATTGGCGCTATATTCTCTACTCGGCCCGCGCCCAGCTGAAGGACGAGGTGGCCGGTTCCTTCCTGAACTGGCTGTGGTGGATTTTGGACCCGCTGCTGTTTATGCTGGTCTACACCTTTGTTTACACCATCGTCTTTGGCAGGAGCCAGGACTATCTGTGCGCCTTCATCTTCATTGGTTACACCACATGGCAGTTCTTTAACCGCTGCGTCAACGGGAGCGTCAAGCTGGTTAAGCAGTATCAGTCTGTGTTGTCGAAGGTTTATTTGCCCAAGTTTATCCTGATTTTGTCCAACATGATGGTGTACGGGTTCAAGCTGCTGATTGGCTTTGGCCTGGTGATCGTCACCATGCTGCTCTACCGGGTGCCGTGGACACTTAAAATGCTGTGGATTTTCCCCTATCTGCTGCTGCTGTTTCTGCTGTCCTTTGGGCTCAGCTGCATCCTGCTCCACGGCGGCGTCTATATGGAGGACCTGTCCAACATCATTCGCGTGGTACTGCGTCTGATGTTCTATCTGTCCGGCATCTTCTACAACCCGGAAACACAGCTGGAGGGTCTGGCCCAGTACGCTATGATCCGCCTGAATCCCACCTGCTTTATCATCACCCAGCTGCGCAACACCATGCTCTATAACAAGGCTCCCCTTACAAGCTGGCTGCTGGTCTGGACGGTGATCGGGCTTCTGGTGTCCATCATCGGCATCAAGCTGATTTATAAGTACGAGCGGCGGTATGTGAAATCCGTGTGACCTCCGCTCCGTCTTTGCCCCCTCTGTCGGCTCCCGGTCCGGCAGAGGGGGTCTGCGATTTGACTGGCAGTGCAAAAAGCCTGAAAAATTCCCCTTGACAGGCGAACTGTTCGCTGGTATAATAATCCCCGCAAAACAAAGCAGGAACGGTTCCTCACCTTCTGCGCCTGGGCGCAGTGGTCAATAGCGCTTAACTCTCGTCCGGCCGGGTCCGGGCGGGTGTGGTTTGTGCGGATACCGTTTCGGTATCCGTTTTGATTTTATTCTGGAGGTGTTTTCGTATTAGCAGTATGTCTCATCAGATCAACGAGGAGATCCGCGACAAAGAGGTTCGCCTGATTTCCTCTACCGGCCAGCAGATGGGTATCATGTCCTCCCGCGCCGCGTTGCAGGAGGCGCAGAAGGCCGGTCTGGACCTGGTCAAGATCTCTCCCAAGGCCGTCCCCCCCGTGTGCAAAATCATGGACTACGGCAAGTTCCGCTTCGAGCAGTCCAAGCGGGAAAAAGAAGCGAAAAAGAACCAGCACGTGGTTGAAATCAAGGAGATCCGGATGTCCCCCAGCATCGACGTGGGCGACTTCAACACCAAGCTCCGCAACGCCCACAAGTTCCTGGGCGAGGGCAACCGCGTCAAGGTCACAGTCCGCTTCCGGGGCCGCGAAATGGCCCACACCGACATCGGCGAGAAGCTGCTGCGCCGCTTCGCCGCGGAGAGCGAGGAGATCGCCGTGATGGACCGCAAGCCCGTCCTGGATGGCCGCCATATGACCATGCTGCTCTCCCCCAAGGCGTCCAAGGACGCCGCCTCCAAGGGCGCGCCCCGGCGCGACAACCGCCGCCCGCCCGAGAAAAAATAACGCAGCTGCCACCAACGAAAGGAGTCTTCCACCATGCCTAAGATGAAAACGCACAGCGGTGCGAAAAAGAGATTCAATCTCACCAAAAACGGCAAGGTCAAGCGTTCCCACGCCTACGCCAGCCACATCCTCACCAAGAAAACCACCAAGCGTAAGAGAGGCCTCCGCAAGGGCGCCTATGCGGACGTGACCAACAGCGATACCATCCGCAAGATGATCCCTTACAAATAAGTCGATAGGAGGCAACTGAAATGGCAAGAGTCAAACGCGCAATGATGACGCGCAAAAGAAGAAATAAGGTCCTGAAGATGGCCAAGGGCTACTGGGGCGCCAAGAGCAAGCACTACAAGATGGCCAACCAGGCCGTCATGAAGTCCCTGACCTACGCCTACACCGGCCGCCGCCTGAAAAAGCGCGACTTCCGCCGCCTGTGGATCACCCGCATCAGCGCCGCCTGCAAGCAGAACGGCATCAACTACTCCACCTTTATGCACGGCCTGAAGCTGGCCAACGTCAACATCGACCGCAAGATGCTCTCTGAGATGGCCGTCAACGACAAGGCCGCCTTCACCCAGCTGGTGCAGGTCGCCAAGGCCAGCCTGTAACGGAGCCATTGGCTTTTAGCTGTTAGGGAACCTCTGATTAAATAACTCCCGGCGTCTGGACGGCATATTTCGCGCAACTCTTCGTTGCAGAATCTTGAAATACACAAAGTATTCCTGCGATTCTGCGCCTCGATTTGCACAAAATCTGCTCGCCCAGCCATCCAAGGCCATTTAATCAGCGCTTCCTTAGCTATTAGCTTTGTGGCGCCTGGCATTATGTGCTACGCTTACCGTTTGAATGACTTTGGAAACGGCTGTTCGCTTTAGATCGGCAGTACCTGACTACAGGGAGAAGCGCAGCTTCGGAAGTGCCGCTTGACGGCAACAGCTAACGGCTAATAGCTAACAGCTTAATTACAGCGCGGAGGTTTTCGGACGCTCCGCGCTGTGTTTTTGTCTTGCGGCTCTGGCGTGGGTGTGGTATACTGTGATGAATTTGAAGAAGATAAGAAAGAAGTATCTGGTTATTCCTTGTCATCGGATGTGTAGGGGCGGCCCTTGGCCGCCCGGTGAACGAATCTCTGGATGCGGGCGGCCGCGGGCCGCCCCTACAAGCCAGGCGTGAAGCGGATACAACAGGGCAGCCAGATTGTTGCAGAGCTGAGGTAAGTTATGGCAAGACGCAAAAAAGACACCGCACCCAAACCCACAAATAACGAAAACGTCAAGGGTCTCCACGCCGAGGTGCTGGAGCAGCCCATCACCGAGACGCTGGAAATCAACTATATGCCCTACGCCATGAGCGTCATCATCAGCCGGGCCATTCCCGAGATCGACGGCTTCAAGCCCAGCCACCGGAAGCTGCTGTACACCATGTACCAGATGCACCTGCTGGGGGGCAACCGCACTAAGTCCGCCAACGTGGTGGGTTCCACCATGAAGCTGAACCCCCACGGCGACGCCGCCATCTACGAGACGATGGTGCGCCTGTCCCGGGGCTACGGGGCGCTGCTCCACCCGCCGGTGGACTCCAAGGGCAACTTCGGCAAGGTGTTCTCCCGGGACATGGCCTACGCCGCCTCCCGTTACACCGAGGTCCGGCTGGACCCCATCTGCCAGGAGTTTTTCCGGGACATCGACAAGGACACCGTGGACTTTGTGGACAACTACGACGGCCAGCTGAAAGAGCCAACGCTGCTGCCCACCACCTTCCCCAACGTGCTGGTCTCCGCCAACCAGGGCATCGCCGTGGGCATGGCCTCCAACATCTGCGGGTTCAATTTGGGGGAGGTCTGCGACGCCGCCATCGCCCGGATGAAAAACCCCAAATCCGACCTGTTCGCCACCCTCAAAGCCCCGGACTTCCCCACCGGCGGTCAGCTGCTCTACGACCAGAAGGCGCTGGAGCAGGTCTACCGCACCGGGCGGGGGTCGCTGAAGGTGCGGGGCCGCTGGCGCTACGTCAAGGCGGAAAACCTCATTGAGATTTACGAGGTGCCCTACTCCACCACCATCGAGGCCATTATGGACAAGGTGGCCGACCTGGTGAAGGCCGGGAAAATCCGGGAAATCACCGATATGCGGGACGAGACGGACCTCTCCGGCCTGAAGCTGGCCATCGACCTGAAACGGGGCGTGGACCCGGAAAAGCTGATGGCCAAGCTGTGCAAGCTGACCCCCTTCCAAGACGCCTACCCCTGCAACTTCAACATCCTCATCAACGGCAATCCCCGGGTCATGGGCGTGGGGGAGATTTTGGACGAGTGGATCGCCTGGCGGATGGAGTGCGTCCGCCGCCGGGCCAGCTACGACATGGCCAAAAAGCGGGAAAAGCTCCACCTGCTGCTGGGCCTGCGAAAGATTTTGCTGGACATCGACAAGGCCATCCAAATCATCCGGGAGACCCCCACCGAGGCGGAGGTCATCCCCAATTTGATGATCGGCTTCGGCATCGACCAGATACAGGCGGAGTTCGTGGCGGAGATCAAGCTGCGCAACATCAACCAGGAGTATATCCTCCGCCGCACCAACGAAGTGGACCAGCTCCAGCAGGAGATCGATGACCTCCAGGACGTGGTGGACAACCCCCAGCGGGTGAAGAAAATCATCACCGGCGAGCTGCAAGCGGTCAAAAAGAAGTACGCCGTGCCCCGGCGGACGGAAATCGTCTACGACTACCAGGAGGACGTGCCAGAGGAGACAGAGGACGTACCGGACAACCCGGTCCATGTGTTCCTGTCCCAGCAGGGGTACTTTAAGAAAATCACCCCCCAGTCCCTGCGGATGTCCGGCGAGCAGAAGTACAAGGAGGGGGACGGCCCCAGCCAGTACTGGGAGACCACCAGCAGCCAGGAGATCATGTTCTTCACCGACCGACAGCAGTGCTACAAGGCCCGACTCAACGACTTCCCCGACAGCAAGGCCAGCGTGCTGGGAGACTATCTGCCCTCCCGCCTGAGTATGGACGAGGGGGAAAACGTGGTGTGGGCCTGCCTGCCGGGGGACTACTCCGGCAGCCTGCTCTTCTTCTTCGAGAACGGCAAGGCCGCCCGGGTGGAGCTGGAAAAATACCGCACCGTCACCAACCGGCGGCGGCTGACCGGCGCTTACTCCGACAAATCCCCCCTGAAAGCGGCATTTTTGCTGCAAGAGGACGCAGAGCTGGCGGTGTTCTCCACCGAGAACCGGGCGCTGCTGTTCAACACCGCCGCCCTGACCCCCAAGGCCACCCGCACCACCCAGGGCGTGGCCGTGCTGACGCTCAAGCACAAGTACCAGCTCAGCAGGGTCCTGCCCGCGGCGGAGAGCGGCATCGTCAACCTGGCCCGCTACCGGGCCAGAAAAATCCCCGCCGCAGGCGCGCTGCTCAAGCCGGAGGACAAGGGCGAGGTGCAGATGGCACTGGAGATGAAGTGAGGCGGTTTCTGGGGCGCGGTTTCCCCGTTTCCCCCAAAACCACCGGTTGACACCGCTCCCAAAACCCGATATAATAACTTCAATATGCGACAGGCTGTGACGAAGAACAGTAGGCGTTTTCCTGCGGCAAAGAGAGGGGCCGGGCGGTGCGAGGCCCTCCAAGGGGACGCCGAACCCACTTCCGATCCGCGCGGCACAGGGGCACACCGCCCGGAAGCCGCGCCGGGCGCGCCCGTTACAGCGCGAGGGTAAAGAGCTTTATTGGTTGTCCTTTGTATCAGCCCATTCGATGAGCTGTCAGCAAAAAGCCAGGCACTAACAGCGAATAGCTAACGGCTAAGAGCTAAAAAGCCGACAGGCTTTTTACCCGTTAAGGCTCCCACCGCGAGGCGGGGGCAAACGCAAGGTGGTACCGCGGGGCATTCGCTCCCGTCCTTCGGGGACGGAGAGGATGCCCCGTTTTGTTGCCCCGACTCCCTACAGGATAGGGAACCAGAGGAAAGGATGAACGAGATATGGCGAAAAACAAGAAGCAGGTGAAGGCGATCACCTCCATGAGCGAGGACTTCGCCCAGTGGTATACGGACATCTGCCTGAAGGCGGAGCTGGTGGACTACGCCAGCGTCAAGGGTTTTATGATCCTGCGGCCCTACGGCTACGCCATCTGGGAGAACATGACCAACATCCTGGACGGGATGTTCAAAAAGACCGGCCACCAGAACGTGGCCATGCCGGTGCTGATCCCCGAGAGCCTGCTGAAAAAAGAGGGCGAGCTGGTGGAGGGCTTCGCGCCGGAGGCCGCCTGGGTCACCATGGGCGGCAGCGACAAGCTGGAGGAGCGGATGGCCATTCGCCCTACCTCCGAGACCATGTTCTGCGACCACTGGGCGCATACCCTCCACTCCTGGCGGGAGCTGCCCATGCTCTATAACCAGTGGTGCAGCGTGGTGCGCTGGGAGAAGAGCACCCGTCCCTTCCTGCGCTCCCGGGAGTTCTGGTGGCAGGAGGGCCACACCATCCACGAGACTGCCGCCGAGGCCGAGGCCGAGACCGAGCAGCAGCTGAACTGCTACGCCGACTTCTGCCGGGACGCTCTGGCTATGCCCGTGCTGAAGGGACGCAAGACGGACAAGGAGAAGTTCGCCGGGGCAGAGGCCACCTACACCATCGAGGCCATGATGAAGGACGGCAAGGCCCTCCAGTCCGGCACCAGCCACTACTTCGGGGACAAGTTCTCCCGGGCCTATGACGTGACCTTCACCGGGCGGGACAACACCCTGCAATACCCCTACCAGACCTCCTGGGGCGCGTCCACCCGGCTCATCGGCGCGGTCATCATGACCCACGGCGACGACAACGGCCTGGTGCTGCCCCCCGCCGTCGCCCCCATTCAGGTGGTGGTCATCCCTGTTGCCCAGCACAAGGAGGGCGTGCTGGACGCCGCCTATGCCCTGGAGCAGCGCATCAAGGCCCTGGGCCTGCGGGTGAAAACCGACGACTCCGACCAGTCCAACGGTTGGAAGTACGCCGAGTACGAGATGAAGGGCGTCCCCCTGCGGGTGGAGATCGGCCCCAAGGACATGGAGAAGAACCAGTGCGTCATCGCCCGGCGGGACACCGGCGAGAAGTACTTTGTCCCCCTGGAGCAGCTGGAGGAGAAGGTACAAGCCCTGCTGGTGGAGGTCCACGACAACCTGTACGAGTCCGCCAAACAGCGGCTGGAGGAGAACACCTTCGCCTTCACCAAGGTGGAGGACGTGAAGGCCGCCATGGAGAAGCACACCTGCTTCGCCAAGACCATGTGGTGCGGCGACGAGGCCTGCGAGATCGCCATGAAGGAGCTGGCGGGCGTGTCCAGCCGGTGCATCCCCTTCGAGCAGGAGAATTTGGGGGAGGTCTGCCCCGTCTGCGGCAAGCCCGCCAAGAAGATGGTGGTCTGGGGCGTCGCTTATTAATTTGCAATGTGCAATTAGCAATGTGCAATGAAACAGGCGGGAACGCTTGTCGCTCTCTTTGCAACGCACAGTTCACACCAGTGAACCCCTTTCAAAACAGGTAAAATGAGGTGTCCCGTGGGATTTTCCACAGGACGCCTTGTTTTTGTGCTTTAATAAGTGATTTCGCAGGGGTTGACTGTGCGCTGCGCAGGGGGCATAGCGCCTCCGCCCTCGCAGAATTGCACATTGCACATTGCTAATTGCTAATTTTTTTCAGCCGCTCCCCGTACATCTCCTCATAGTACCGCTGATAATCTCCGGAGAGGATATGCTCCCACCAGGGCCGGTTGTCCAGGTACCACTGAATGGTCTTTTGGATGCCATCGGCGAACTTCGTCTCCGGCAGCCAGCCCAGCTCCTTGTGGATTTTGGTGGGGTCGATGGCGTAGCGCATATCGTGGCCCTTCCGGTCCTCCACATGGACGATGAGGCTCTCCGGCTTGTCCAGGGCCTTGCAGATGAGCTTGACGATGTCGATGTTCCGCATTTCGTTGTGACCGCCCACGTTGTAGACCTCGCCCACCCTGCCGTTGTGGATGATCAGGTCGATGGCCCGGCAGTGGTCCTCCACATAGAGCCAGTCCCGGACGTTCTGGCCCTCGCCGTAGACGGGCAGGGGCTTGTCGTTCAGGGCGTTGGCGATCATCAGGGGGATGAGCTTCTCGGGGAAGTGGTACGGCCCGTAGTTGTTGGAGCAGCGGCTGATGGTCACAGGCAGACCGTAGGTGCGGTGGTAGGCCATGACCAGCAGGTCCGCCGACGCCTTGGAGGCGGAATAAGGGCTGGAGGTGTGCAGCGGCGTCTCCTCGGTGAAGAACAGGTCGGGGCGGTCCAGGGGCAGGTCGCCGTAGACCTCGTCGGTGGAGACCTGGTGGTAGCGGCCAATGCCGTACTTGTTGCAGGCGTCCAGCAGGACGCCGGTGCCGATGACGTTGGTCTCCAAAAAGACGGAGGGGTTCTCGATGGAGCGGTCCACATGGCTCTCGGCGGCGAAGTTCACCACCACGTCGGGATGCTCCTCCTCAAACAGGCGGTACACCGCCGCCCGGTCGGTGATGGAGTCCTTGACAAAGCGGAAGTTGGGGTCATCCATCACGGGGGCCAAGGTCTCCAGATTCCCCGCGTAGGTCAGGCAGTCCAGGCAGACGATGCGGTAGTCCAGGTGAGTTTTCAGCATATAGTGGACAAAGTTGCCGCCGATGAAGCCCGCGCCGCCGGTGACAATGATGGTTTTGGTGGTCATAAATAACGCTCCGTTCCTCAATAATGGCTCTGTCAGTCCTCGATAATGGCCTCGTACTGAATTTTGCCCGCCGCCACATGGCGCAGGTGCTTGCCGTAGGGGGATTTGCCGTATTTCTCCGCCGCCTCCAGCAGCTGGGCCTTGGTGATCCAGCGGTTGGTGTAGGCGATTTCCTCCGGGGCGGAGATTTCAACGCCCTGCCAGGTCTGGACGGTGCGGACAAAGTCGGTGGCCTGGGCCAGGGAGTCCATGGTGCCGGTGTCCAGCCAGGCGTAGCCCCGGCCCAAAATCTTCACGTTCAGGGTGTTGTCCATTAAGTAGAGCCGGTTCAGGTCGGTAATCTCCAGTTCTCCCCGGGGGGATGGGCGCACCTGCTTGGCGAAGTCCACCACCCGGTCGTCGTAGAAGTACAGGCCGGTGATGCAGTAGTTGCTCTTGGGATGCTCCGGCTTTTCCTCCACGGAGATGACCTTGCCCATCCGGTCAAACTCCACGATGCCGAACCGCTGGGGGTCGCTGACGTAGTAGCCGAAAATGCTGGCCTCGCCCCGCTGGGCGTTGGCCACCGCCCACTTGAGCATACGGCCCATGCCCGCGCCGTAGAAGATGTTGTCCCCCAAAATCAGGGCGCAGGGCTCCCCCTGGATAAACTCCTCCCCCAGCAGGAACGCCTGGGCCAGGCCGTCCGGGGAGGGCTGCTCCTTGTAGCTCAGCCGGAGGCCGTACTGGTTGCCGTCCCCCAGCAGACGCTGGAAGTTGGGCAGGTCCTTGGGGGTGGAGATGATGAGGATGTCCCGGATGCCCGCCATCATCAGGGTGGACAGGGGGTAGAAAATCATGGGTTTGTCGTAGACCGGCAGCAGCTGCTTGGATGTGACCAGCGTCAGCGGATAGAGCCGGGTCCCCGCGCCACCGGCGAGAATGATTCCTTTCACGGCGAGACCTCCTGGGTGCAAGTGTTTTTCACAGGCAATATTTTACGATAGAACGGCCGGATTGTCAACGAAAACACCGGGCGTTCCGCGAAGCGCAGGCCAAAAAACGCCGCGAAAAGGGGGACACGCCGGGCGCGTCCCCCTCGTAAACTGGGCGGCAGAAGCTCAGCGGCGGTTGCTGCGCTTCCAGATGTGCATTTTCTCCGCGCTGGCGATCAGCTCGTCCCGGAAGTCGGGGTGGGCGATGGAGATCAGCGCCTCGGCCCGCTGCCAGGAGGACAGGCCCTTCAGGTTGACCAGGCCGTACTCCGTGACCACATACATGGTGTTGGCCCGGGTGTCGGTGACGATGGAGCCGTTGTCCAGGGTGGGCTTGATGCGGCTGTGGAGCACGCCGTCCCGGCTCTTGAAGGTGGAGGACATACAGGTGAAGCTCTTGCCCCCCTTGGAGAGGTACGCGCCCAGCACGAAGTCCAGCTGGCCGCCCGCGCCGGAGATGGGCTTGATGCCGGCGGACTCGGCGTTCACCTGGCCGTAGAGGTCGATGTCCACGGCGTTGTTGATGCTGATGAAGTTGTCGATGGAGGAGATGGTGCGCACGTCGTTGGTGTAGTCCACCGGGGCGGACATACAGGTGGGGTTGTTGTCTAGGTAGTCATAGAGCTTCTTGGTGCCCGCGCCGAAGGCGTAGACCTGGCGGCCCCTGTCGATGGACTTGCGCGCGCCGGTGATCTTGCCCGCTTTCGCGATGTCCACAAAGCCGTCCACATACATCTCGGTGTGGACACCCAGGTCCTTCAGGTCGGACTGGGCGATGATGGACCCCACGGCGTTGGGCATACCGCCGATGCCCAGCTGGAGGCAGGCCCCGTCGGGGATCTCGTTGACGATGAGCTTGGCCACGGCCTCGTCCACGGGGGTGGCGGCGGCGGCGCCCATCTCAGCGATGGGAGGGTTGTCCCCCTCGACCACCATGCTGACCTGGGAGATGTGGATGCCCTCCTGGAACCCGCCCAGGCAGCGGGGCATATTCTGGTTGACCTCCACGATGATGACCTCCGCCCGCTCACAGACCGCCGCCATGTGGGAGGCGCTGGGGCCGAAGCTGAAATAGCCGTGCTGGTCCATGGGGGAGACCTGGAACATGGCCACCCGGCTGGGGCAGTCGATCTCCCGGTTGTAGCGGGGCAGCTCGGAGTAGCGGATGGGGGCATAGAAGGCGAAGCCCTTGTTGACCGCCTTGCGCTCGATACCGCCCATGTGCCAGCTGTTCCAGGTCAGGCGGCTGGCGGGGTCGTCGATTTTGAAAATTTCCGGCTCCCACATGAGGATGCCGCCCCGGAAGTTGATGTCCTCCAGCTGGTCCATGCGTTTGGCCATGGCCCTGTCCAGCGCCACGGGGGTGGTGACCGTCCAGCCGTAGTCCACCCAGTCGCCGCTGCGGACGCACTTGACCGCCTCGTCCGCCGTGGTCAGCTTACTCTGATAAAGTGCCTGATAGTCCATAAGGGAAACCTCCTGCTGATGGTGATGTTCTGTTTTGGCCGGTGACCGGCGGGGCCGCTGCGTCATAGAATACCACGGCGCGGCTCCAACCCGTTGTCGTCCATTCCATTATAACGCAGACGGCGGGAAATGGGAAGAGGGACTTTGTTATTTTTTTCACAAAATTGAACCAACCGTTTTCGACAAACTTCTTGTTTGCCGCGCCATGTTTTGGTATACTAGTGAAAAAGGGAGCGCCCGGCGTCTTTTGGGGCAAGCTACAGCAGGTTCGACGGCCCCGTGCAGTCGGCGTCGGCCCCACAGAGTTGAGCATAATAGGTGGAGAGAAGTATGGGCGAGTTTACCCTGTCCGGGAGCGTCTATTTTGACGGCGTCTCCCAGCCGGTGCTGCTGGCAGCAGACAAAAAAATCAAATATTACAACCCAGCGGCCCAGGCCCTGTTCCGCGCCTGCGGCTTCCCCCTGGCGGAGGGAGAGCCGCTCCCTGTGGCGCTGCCCACAGAGGACAGCGCGGCGGCGGAGCTGACCCTGGGCGGGGAACGCTGGGCGGTGCGCAGCCGGGCCGTGGAAAACGGCGGCGTCCTTTATCTGCTGGAGCGGACCGGGGACGGCGGCCTTTCCCCTCAGCGGGTGCAGGAGCTGGCCGTCCAGCTGCGGCAGCTGCTGGGGCCGCTGAACGCCTCCATCGAGGCGCTGCAAAGCGCCCTGGTGGAGACCGAGCAATGCCGCAACGCGAAGTGGATCGCCTACCTGAACCACAGCCAGCACAAGCTGCTCCGGCTGGTGGAGAACCTGGACTTTTACAGCCTGGGCGACAACGACCTGGCCATCCTCTATCCCTGCGGCCCGCTGGACCTGGCGGGCCTTTGCCGGGAGCTGGAGCCGCTGCTGAACGGCCTGGTGCGGCAAATCGGCTGCCGCGTCACCTACCGGGAGCAGACGGCCACCGCAATGGTGTGGGCCAATGAGTACCTGCTGCGCAGGCTGATTTACAACCTGACCGCCAACGCCCTCCGTCAGGAGGGGGAACTGGTGCTGACCCTGCGCGTACAGGGGTCCCGGGCGGTGCTGACGCTGGAGGACAGCGCCGGCGGCATCCCTCCGGAGCGGCTGGAGCGCGTTTTCACGCCGGAGGCGGACCGACCGCTGTCCGGTGTCCCGTCGGAGGGCTTCGGGCTGGGGCTGCCCATCTGCCGCCGCATCGCCCGCTTCTTCGGCGGGGCGCTGCTGCTGGCCCCCGCCGGGAAGGGGACGGCAGTCACCCTGTCCCTGCCCATTTGTTCAGCCTCCCAGTGCTGTCTGCTCCAGGACAAGGGCATCTTCGACCCGGCCCAGAACTACAATCAGGTCCTCACCGAGCTGAGCGGAGTGCTGCCCGCCCGGTGCTATGGGCAGGAGGCGGTACTTTAGGAAACGGCCCTTTCACGAAAAATTGCCCGGACCCGCAGCCGCGGGTCTGGGCAAAACATCGGATAAAATCACAAAGAAAGGGGCTTGTCAATTCTCCCACATTCTGCTATACTAAGCGGTGGAAAAACAAAATAGTGCGACAGCTGTTGGGTGCTGCAACACCCAGCAGCCTATGCAGGTGAACCTACCACCGTACACAACGGCAAAGCCGCATCGCACCTTACTCATTATAGGTGTAATCCGCCCTTTTCGCAAGTGGTGAATTGTGCTTGTATGGGTTGGGTACAGATGGTTTGTTGCCCCAAACGCACCTCCTGACCGATGTGTCTGTGCGCCGTGTATGGAAGAAATTCTCTGCCCGGCGCTTTTTGTTTTTTCCGGCGGCAGTCCGGGGCTGCGGCCTCGGCTGCCGTTCGGAGTATAGAACTCCATCGAGCCAATAGCAAAGCGAAAACGTGACTTTTCCACCATATTAGCCAAAAAACGCCCCCATCCACAGCGTGATATAGTCCCCTTAGAGTAGACACTCGAAAAGCAAAAATTCGAGGCTACACT
>JAJPXY010000102.1 GCA_021205205.1 Clostridiales bacterium | reverse complement strand
CCTGGGCCGCGTCCTCCTCCGGGGTCAGGGTCAGGCTGGGCATGGTGTACTCACTCATGGTTGGTTCCTCCGTTTTTCTCAGTTTTTCTCAAGTCTCATGACAGGCAAAGCTGATGAGTCCTTCCCATCAGCGCCAACAACTTTACTCCGAACTGTTACCACCCAGCGGTTCCCCAGGCGGCCACGCTCACGCTCCTACACGCTGGCAGGTCGTTACACCCCGCCCATGCCGCCGGAGAGGCCCTGCTGCTGCATCATCTGCTCCAGCACGGTGATTTCGGCGGAGACGTCCATGGCCGTGTCGGAAAACAGGGCGTCCAGCTGCTTATCGAAGGCGGCGCAGACGCTGTCCAGCATCCCCGCGATCTTGCGCTTGGCGCTGTCGATGTTCTCGCCGGAGACGCCCAGGTTGTCCATCCGGTCATACTCGTTCAGCAGCTTGATGGTGGTGGGCAGGTAGTAGTTCAAAAAGGTGCGCACCTGGCCCTTTTTCTCGGGTTTTTCCAGGATATAATCGAAAATCTTCCGGGTGGTGGACTCGATGTGGTCGATTTGGCGGCTGATGCCGGGGTCGGCGATGTTGTCGTTCAGGCGGCGGATCTCGCTGATGGCCCGGTCCCGCTCCTTTTTCAGGGCGGCCAGCTCCGGGTCGGCAGGCTCCGGCTCGGGGACCTCGACCTCCTCCACCGTGTCCGGCCAAATCTTCCGCCCCACCAGGAAGGCCGCGGCGGAGAGCGCCGCCAGCACCAGATACCCGGCGATGCTGTGGACGCCTACCAAGAACGTCCCTATCAGCCAGACCACCGCGATGGCGTAGACCGGCGCGGCGTTCCGGGTGGTCACTGTTTTCTTCATGCTGTTCACCTCTGGACGGTAGCAATTTTACCAAAAATGGGCCGGAATTTCTCCACTATCATTGTACCCTATTCCAACCTGTGCTGTCAAGCAAAGAACCCCTCCCATTTGGGAACTTTTTGTGAATCTTGGGGGCGGTTTTTGTCCGAATTGTTTCACGCATAGCGGCTCAGCACCCGCCGCACCGAGCTGAGGTAAGAGCTGCCGAACAGGTTCAGGTGGTTGAACAGATGGTAGAGATTGTAGAGGTCCTTCCGGCCCTCATAGCCCCGGTCGATGGGGTTGACCTCATGGTAGGCGTCGTAAAAGGCGGCGGGGTTCCGGCCGAACAGCTCCGTCATGGCCAGCTCTGCCTCGTAATGGCCCACATAGGCCGCCGGGTCGAAGATCCACGCCTTGCCGTCCGGCCCGCAGGAGGCGTTGCCGCTCCACAGGTCCCCGTGGAGCAGCGAGGGGAACTCCGGCTCCGGCAGGTAGGTGTCCAGCCGGTCCAGCAGACGCTCGCACCTGGCCCGCATCCCGGCGTCCAGACTCCGCTCCGCCATCTGAATTTGGGGCCGCAGGCGGCAGTCCCGGAAAAACTCCACCCAGCTGGCCTTGGGGGTATTCCACTGGCGGGTGGCCCCGATGAAGTTGTCCTCCCGGAAGCCGAACCGCAGCGATCCATCCTCTGCGGCCAGGCCCGCCGTCTCCGCCCGGTGGAGCAGGGCCAACTCTCGCCCGAGGGTCTCCCAGTAGTCGCTGCGCTTCGGCGCGGCCTCCAGGTAGTCCATCAGCAAAAAGGCGATGCCCTTCGGCTCGTCCACGCCCACGGCCAGGGGCTGGGGCGTCCCGATGACACCGGGGCGGCGCAGGGCCAGCAGCCCCGCCTCCTCCGCCCGGAAGAAGGCCACGTTCTTCACGCCGTTGCACTTCAAAAAGACGCTGCTCCCGTCCGTCAGGGTCAGCCGGTAGGCCCGGTTGATGTCCCCGCCGTACACCGGCTGGCGGTCCGCTACGCGCACGCCCTCGCCAAAAACGGCTGTGACTGCGCTCTCTAAAGAGGTATATTTCATGGGTCGTTCCCCCTGTTTTGCGTTTTTCGCCTGAAAATGAATTATCCGAACGCATTGCCTGTTTGTGCGCCTGCGTCCGGATAAAGGTGGTCCGAGTGGGGCGACTTGAACGCCCGGCCTCCTGCTCCCAAAGCAGGCGCGCTACCAACTGCGCAACACCCGGAAATTGAACCGTACCTATTATAACCGATGCCCCGGGAATTTTCAAGCGCTTTCTCACACTTTTCCCCATGCGTCCCCATCTGGTCACATTTTTGCCGGAAAGCATACTTTTCCTTTGGTTTGGGAACACTGTATCTTTGCAAAACCATTTCCAAGCGTGGAGGACCCAGAGATGAGACAAGACGACGTGATGGAACAGGGAAAGCGCGCGGCCGGACAGTGGCTGCTGGACGGCGCCGTCTCCGCCGGGGCCGCCCGGCGCCGGGGCAAAGACGATTTGGCCGCCCTGTGCGCCCTGTGCCGCAGGCTGGACGTGCCTAGGGACGAACACCCCGCGGCCCAGCTCCTGCTGGACCAGCTGTGGCTGCTGCGCCGGGAGGGGGACGAGGCCGCGGCGAAGCTCCGGGGTCTGGGACGGCTCCCGGCGGTGCGGCTCCACGGGCGCTGCGCCCGGGTGCAGCTGCTGGGAGAGCTTGCGGCCCGGGAGGCGGGAGCGTGGACGGTGGACGCGCTGCTGGACTGGCTCCGGGGCGTCCAGTCCGCCGCGCCGCTGTGGGAGAGCGAGCTGTGCGCCCTGCTCCCCTGCCTGGTTCTGGGCGTTGTCCATCGGGTGCGGGAGGCCGCCGCCCATCTGGAGGAGGACGGCGGGTTGGAGGAGCTGCAAGCCTGCTTCGCCGCCCTGGGGCTGTTCACCGGCAGGGATTTCTCTGATTTTCTGGAGGAATTGAGCCAAATTCACGCTGTTTTCGCCCAGGACGACATTTACCTCCGCACCAGCCGCCAGGGGCGGCAGCGCTACCGGGCACGGCTGGCGAAGCTGGCCCGCCGGGCGGGCGAGGATGAACGTATTGTTGCGCAGAAATACCTGGAACAGGCCCAGGCAGAGGGGCGACACGTCGGGTTCCTGCTCTTTCCCCCGGCGGGGAAGGGCCGGTGGTATCCCTGGCTGCTGGGGCTGCTGTCCCTGGCGCTGTCCGTGTTCATGGGTTGGCTCAGTGGGACGTGGTGGCTGGCGGCGGCGGCGCTGCTGCCGGTGTCGGAGCTGGCAAAGAAGAGCGTGGACTTCGCCGCCCTGCGGCTGACCCGGCCCCGGCCGGTGTTCCGGCTGGCGCTGGAGGACGGCGTCCCGCCGGAGGGCAAGACCCTCTGCGTCATCTGCGCGGTGCTGACCGGGGACGACACGGCGGAGCAGCTGTCCGCCCGGCTGGAGCAGTATTATCTGGCCAACCGCTCCGCCGGGGCGCAGGTGAACCACGGTCTGCTGGCCGACCTGCCCGAC
This sequence comes from Clostridiales bacterium, assembly GCA_021205205.1. Classification (GTDB taxonomy): domain Bacteria; phylum Bacillota; class Clostridia; order Oscillospirales; family Oscillospiraceae; genus Onthomonas. The sequence continues at coordinate 1,010 of JAJPXY010000102.1, read as the reverse complement.
GCCCGATTCCCCCAGAGGGCGGGCGGCGAGACCCGCCTCCAGGCGGCCCGGCGGCACATCGACCGGCTGAACGGCCTTTACGGCGGGCGGCTCTACCTGTTCACCCGGGAACAGACCTATGTGCAGCGGGACAACTGCTATCGTGGCTGGGAGCGCAAGCGGGGGGCGCTGCTGGAGCTGCTGGCCCTGCTGCGGGGCAAATCCGCCCCGCTGGAGGTGCGCGCCGGGGACCGGGCGGGGCTGCAAAACACCGCCTATCTGCTGACGCTGGACAGCGACACCCGGCTGGGGCCGGACGCGGTGCGGCGGCTGGCGGGAGCCATGCTCCACCCGCTGAACCGGCCCGTGGTGGACGAAAAGCGGCGCGTCGTCGTCCGGGGCTACGGACTGCTCCAGCCCCGGCTGACCACCGACCTGGAGGGCGCCAACGCCACCCCCTTCGCCGCCCTGTTCTGCGGCCCCAGCGGCAGCGACCCCTACACAGCGGGGGCGGCGAACCTGTACCACGACCTCTTTGACCGGGCCAGCTACTGCGGCAAGGGCATTTTGGACGTGGCGGCGGCGGAACGGTGTCTGACCGGGCGGTTCCCAGAGGACCGTATTCTCTCCCACGACCTGTTGGAGGGCTGCGTCCTCCGGGCGGGCTTCTGCGGAGAAGTGGAGCTGGCCGACGGTTTCCCGCCCACAGTGGAGAGCTATTTCCGCCGCCAGCACCGGTGGGTGCGGGGAGACTGGCAGGCCGCCCGCTGGCTGGCGGGCCGGGTGCCCAACCAGGCGGGGGAGCGCATCCCCAACCCGCTCACCCCCATCGACCGGTGGAAGCTGCTGGACAACCTGCGCCGGAGCCTGCTCCCGGCGGCGGTGACGGCGCTGCTTCTGGTCTGGGCGCTGACGCAGACCGCCCCCGGGCGGCTGGGCGGGGGACTGGCGCTGGTTGCGCTGGGCTTTGACCTGCTGCTGGCGGCGCTGGGCTGGGTGCTGCGGGGGTTCCGGGGCTGCCGCCAGCGGAC
>JAJPXY010000034.1 GCA_021205205.1 Clostridiales bacterium | reverse complement strand
AAATAGACCAATGACTAGACCACCCTCGCGAATACCACCAACCCGACCCATCAACACAACGGTGACACAACCACCGGCGATACCACCACCGGGAATACCACTACCGGGAACGCAACCACCGGGAATACCACTACCGGGAACACCACCGGTGGGAATACCACCACCGGCGACACCGCCACCGGCGGCGACACCAACACGGGTGACGACACCACCACCGGCGACAGCAACACCGGGGACACCGCCGGCGGGGACGACACCACCGGTAACGACACCACCACTGATGACACCAACGACGACACCACTGCCGGCGACAGCAACACCGGCGGGGACGACGCCACCGACGGCGACACCGACACCGACAGCGAGACCACCGCGGCCCAGGGAGATTCCTCCCCGGCCGAGGCCGCCGCTCTCTGAGTGGACAGGCAGTTGAGGAGAGAGAAATGGAAAACGAAATTTTTCTCCTGAAAATGGGAGAAATCGTGCTGAAAGGGCTGAACCGCCGCCGGTTCGAGGACCGGCTGATGGCCAACGTCACCCGCCGCCTGCACCCCTACGGCAGGTTCCGGGTCTACGCCCGGCAGTCTACCGTCTACGTGGAGCCGATGAACGAGGAATGTGACCTGGACGGGGCCTGGGACGCGCTGAAAAAGGTCTTCGGCATCGTGGCTATGAGCCGGGCCAGGGGCTGCGCCAAGGAGCCGGACGCCTTTGTGGAGGCGGCGCAGGCGTATCTGGGCGACCAGCTGCTGGCCGCCAAGTCCTTCAAGGTGGAGTCCAAGCGGGCGGACAAGTCCTTCCCCATGACCTCCATCCAGCTGAGCCAGTACGTGGGCAGCAAATTGCACCAGCTGTACCCCCACCTGACGGTGGACGTTCACGATCCCGAACTGACGGTGCGGCTGGAGGTGCGGGACTTCTCCGGCTACGTCCACGCCGCGCCGGAACCCGGCCCCGGCGGCCTGCCCGTGGGCGTGGGGGGCAAGGCGGTGGCTCTGCTCTCCGGCGGCATCGACTCCCCTGTGGCTTGCTACATGATGGCAAAGCGGGGCGTGGCGCTGGAGATGGTCCACTTCTTCTCCTACCCCTACACCTCCAACGAGGCCAAGGACAAGGTGCTGGAGCTGGCCACGCTGATCGCCCCCTACTGCGGGCGGGTGACGGTGCATATCGTCCCCTTCACCGCCATTCAGGAGGAGCTGCGCCGGAGCTGCCCCGAGCCGTACTTCACCCTGGCCATGCGCCGGTTCATGATGCGCATTTCCGAGATGGTGGCCCAGGACGTGGGCGCGCAGGCCCTGGTCACCGGCGAGAGCCTGGGCCAGGTGGCCAGCCAGACCATGGGGGCCATCGCCTGCACCGAGGCGGCGGTGCATATGCCCGTGTTCCGCCCGGTGGTGGGCATGGACAAGGAGGAAATCATCTCCATCGCCCGGAAGATCGGCACCTTCGAGACCTCCATCCTCCCCTACGATGACTGCTGCACCGTGGTCACCCCCCGGCACCCCAATACCGCCCCCAAGCCGGATGAGCTGGACGAGATCGAGCAGGGCTACGACTTCGCCGGGCTGTGCCAGCAGGCGTTTGACGGCATCGAGCGGGTCCGCATCCGGGCCAGGAGCTGACGGTGGACCGGCGGGAGCAGGTGCTGCGCACCTTAAAAGCGCACGGTCTGACTGTCTCCACTGCGGAGAGCTGCACCGGCGGCATGATTGCCGCCGCCCTCACCGACCTGGGCGGGTCCTCCGCCGTGTTCGTGGGGGGCGTGGTGTCCTACTGGACGGAGCTGAAGCACAAAATTCTGGGCGTCTCTCAGGAGACGCTGGACGCCTACGGCGCGGTGTCCCTCCAGACCGCCCGGGAGATGGCCCAGGGCGTCCGCGCCCTGACCGGCAGCGACCTGTCCCTCTCCGTCACCGGCGTGGCCGGGCCGGACCGGGACGAGCGGGGCAACCCGGTGGGGCTGGTGTACCTGGCCCTGACCGACGGGGAGACCACCGCCGTCCGCCAGCCCGCTGACCTGGGCAGCACCCGGGAGGAAATTCGCCGGGGCGCGGTAGAGGCCGCGCTGGAGATGGTGCTGGATTATTTTGAGACGGAATAAGCCTTTGTGAACGTGTTGTGTATCCTTATGCCCTGTAGGGGCGGCCCGAGGCCGCCCGCAGCAGCGCACAGCTTTTCCCGGGCGGCCAAGGGCCGCCCCTACAAGTGCGTTTTGTGTAAAACAGGGATGAGAGGATTCTAAATAACGGAAAAAGACCCAAACGATGCAAGGAGTTCGATGATATGAAGCTGTATAATTCCCTGACCCGCCGGAAGGAGATCTTCACCCCCCGGTTTGAAAACAAGGTGAGTATGTACACCTGCGGCCCCACCGTCTACCACTACGCCCACATCGGCAACCTGCGCAGCTACATCATGGAGGATGTGCTGGAAAAGGCCCTGCGGTACGAGGGCTACGACGTGAAGCGGGTGATGAACATCACCGACGTGGGCCACCTGGCCAGCGACGCCGACACCGGCGAGGACAAAATGCTCAAGGGCGCCCGCCGGGAGCACAAGACCGTGCTGGAGATCGCCCAGTTCTACACCGACGCCTTCTTTGCCGACTGCGCCAAGCTGAACATCAAGACCCCCGACGTAGTGGAACCGGCCACCAACTGCATCGACGACTATATCGACATGATCACCGTCCTGCTGGACAAGGGCTACGCCTACGCCGCCGGTGGCAACATCTATTTCGACACCTCCAAGCTGGAGAAATACTACGTCTTTAACGACCACGAGGAGGACGACCTGGCCGTGGGCGTCCGGGAGGACGTGGAGGAGGACGCCAACAAGCGCCACAAGGCGGACTTCGTCCTGTGGTTCACCAAGTCCAAGTTCGAAGACCAGGCCCTGAAATGGGACTCCCCCTGGGGCGTGGGCTACCCCGGCTGGCACATCGAATGCTCCTGCATCAGCAAAAAGCACCTGGGCGAGTACCTGGACATCCACTGCGGCGGCATCGACAACATCTTCCCCCACCACACCAACGAGATCGCCCAGAGCGAATCCTCCCTGGGCCACGAGTGGTGCCACTACTGGTTCCACGTCCATCACCTGAACACCACCAGCGGCAAGATGAGCAAGTCCACGGGCGAGTTCCTCACCGTCTCCCTGCTGGAGCAGAAGGGCTATGACCCGCTGGTCTATCGGCTGTTCTGCCTCCAGTCCCACTACCGCAAGGGGCTGGTGTTCACCTGGGAGAACCTGGATAACGCCGCTGTCACCTACAACAAGCTGCTGGGCCGCATCGCCGCCCTGGACCCGAATACCGGCGCAGAGCCGGACAAAGAGGCCGCCAAGCCCTACCAGGCCAAGTTCCAGAAGGCGCTGGACAACGACCTGAACACCTCTCTGGCCATCACCTGCGTCTACGACGTGCTCAAGGGCAAGGGGCTGGACGACGCCACCAGGCTCTATTTGCTGAACGACTTTGACCGGGTGCTGTCCCTGGACCTGCTGGCCGGGGCCGCGAAGCTCCGGGCCGCCGCCAAGACCGAGGCCCACGCCGAAGCGGCGGATTACACCATCACCGGCCCCGCTGACGCCGCCCCCGAGGAGGCCGAACAGGTCCGCGCTCTGCTGCTGGAGCGGGCCGAGGCCCGGAAGAACAAAAACTGGGCCAGGTCGGACGAAATTCGGGACCAGCTCAAGGAACAGGGCGTCGTCCTGAAGGACTCCCGGCAGGGGGTCCAGTGGTCCCGGGCGTGAGAACGGCAAAAGAAACATCAAACGTGTTTTACAAGAAGTTTGCAAGGCGGATTTGTGCACAGGTTTAATCGTTTTTGACAGAAAAGGGTCTGTAAAAACAGGGATTTTTTGCTGTTCGTTATGTTGACTTTTTCCGCATGATTCCATATAATCATCATAAAGCTTTTAGCGCGGTGTCTCCGCGACTCCGCATGATTGGAGGACCCCCATGTTATCCGAAAACGAAGCCAAGCTCCGCGACCTGCTGGGCGACGACGCTTTGAGCGAACAAGTCCTCGCTGTCATCCGGGAGGACGAGGCCATGCGTCACGCCGACCTGGTCCGCCGCCAGAGCGAGGGCCTGAAAAACGCCCGGGAACGGGGCGTGCGCCTGGGCCGCCCGCCCGCCAAGCGCCCCCGCAAGTTCCAGTCGGTCTACGCTATGTATCAGGCGGGAGAGATCAGCGCCCGGGCCGCGTCCCAGATGCTCCACGTCTCCCCCGGCACCTTCAAGCGCTGGACACTGGAGGAGAGCGGTCAGGCCCCCAAATGAGCAATACCCAAGCAATTCCCGCCCTCCGGCATCTGATGTGCCTCCTGTCAAGTAGACAGTGAAAAAACGAAAAAGGATTTCTA
>JAJPXY010000010.1 GCA_021205205.1 Clostridiales bacterium | reverse complement strand
ATTTGTGACAACTGCATGGTATCGCTGCGAGAATTGCACAGAATGTCCCTGCCGCAGCCAATGCTGCCGGGCCAAAGATGTCAACAAACCGAAGGAGCTGAAATTTCAAAAGGCCTTCTGGGAAAAACGCGCTCAGGCAACGGAGAACATTACCTCAGAGCGAGGGATCCATCTGCGCGTATGTCGCTCCATTCAAGCGGAGGGTGCCTTTGCTTTGCTGAAACATGACTTTGGGTTTCGGCGTTTTCTGACAAAGGGCAAAGAAAACATTTGCACAGAACTATATCTGCTCGCGCTGGCCTTTGACCTGAAAAAGCTATGGATGAAGCGGGAACACGGCAGGCTGAAAACCCGTGCATCCGAAAAAATGACTGCTTAGCGCGGGAAAATTGAATCTTTTCCATAAAGGCCCAGCTCCTTCGGCCAGGGTCAGGATTGTTATGCCCAAAACTAGCTGTCAGAGCGTATTTGGGGCTGCTTTTTCTCTTTGCTTTCCAACTATGCGCAAAAAACGGGAGCGTTGCAGTTTTTCTGTTTTGCAACGCTCCCTTGTCTGTTGGTTTGAATTGGCGGTTCGGGAAATCTGTGCTTACTGAACTTCAAAGGTTCGAACTTGGTGGGCGCTCACTCCGCCACAAACAGCCCGTTCTCGTCGGCGTCCACCACCAGCTCGGTGCCGGGGGCCACGTCGTCGGCGATGATCTTGCGGCCCAGCAAGGTCTCCACGCTGTGCTGCACGTACCGGCGCAGAGGCCGCGCGCCGAAGGCGGGGTCGTAGCTCTCATCCACCACCGTGGCCTTGGCCTGGTCGGTCAGGCGGACGGTGAGCTGTTTGTCCGCCAGGCGGCGGTTCAGGTCGTCCACCAGCAGGTCCACGATGCCGGAGATGTTCTCCCGGGTCAGGGGCTTGTAAAAGACGATTTCGTCCAGCCGGTTCAGGAACTCCGGGCGGAAGGAGCGTTTCAGCAGCTCCTCCACCTGCGCCCGGGCGGTGTCGGAGATCTCGCCGTTCTGGTCGATGCCGTCCAACAGGTACTGGCTGCCCAGGTTGGAGGTCAGGATGATGATGGTATTCTTGAAGTCCACGGTGCAGCCCTGGCTGTCGGTGATACGGCCGTCGTCCAGCACCTGGAGCAGCACGTTGAACACGTCGGGGTGGGCCTTTTCCACCTCGTCGAACAGCACCACGGAATAGGGCTTGCGCCGGACGGCCTCGGTCAGCTGGCCGCCCTCCTCGTAGCCTACGTAGCCGGGAGGCGCGCCGATGAGCCGGGAGACGGAGTATTTCTCCATATATTCGCTCATGTCGATGCGGACCATGTTCTTTTCGCTGTCGAACAGGGCCTCGCTAAGGGCCTTGGCCAGCTCGGTCTTGCCCACGCCGGTGGGGCCGAGGAACAGGAAGGAGCCGATGGGCCGGTTGGGGTCCTGGATGCCGGCGCGGCTGCGGAGGATGGCCTCCGTCACCCGCTGGACGGCCTCGTCCTGGCCGATGACCCGCTTGTGCAGCGTGTCATCCAGGTGCAGCAGCTTCTCCCGCTCGCTCTCCATCAGCTTGGAGACGGGGATGCCCGTCCACCGCTCGATGATGCGGGAAATTTCCGCCTCCGTGACCTTGTCCCGGAGCAGGGAACGCTCCTTGCCCTCGTTGGCGATGGCCTCCTCTTCCTCCAGGGATTTTTGCAGGGCAGGCAGGCGACCGTATTGGATCTCACCGGCCTTGCCGTAGTCCTGGTTCCGCTGGGCCAGCTCCAGTTCGCCCTTGGCGGACTCGATGTCCTCCCGGAGCTTCTGCACCCGGCCAATGGCGTTTTTCTCGTTGTCCCACTGGGCCTTCCGGGCGTTGAAGTCGCCCCGCAGGTCGGCCAGCTCCTGCTGAATGGTGGCCAGCCGGTCCTGAGAGAGCTTGTCCGTCTCCTTTTGCAGGGCGGCCTCCTCGATCTCGTGCTGGGTGATTTTCCGGGAGATTTTGTCCAGCTCGGTGGGCATGGAGTCCATCTCAGTGCGGATGAGGGCGCAGGCCTCGTCAATCAGGTCTATGGCCTTGTCGGGCAGGAACCGGTCGGTGATATACCGGTTGGAGAGGGTGGCGGCGGCGATGATGGCGCTGTCCTGGATTTTGACGCCGTGGTAGACCTCGTACCGCTCTTTCAGCCCCCGGAGGATGGCGATGGTGTCCTCCACCGTCGGCTCGTTCACCATGACGGGCTGGAACCGCCGCTCCAGGGCGGCGTCCTTCTCGATATACTGGCGGTACTCGTTTAAGGTGGTGGCGCCGATGCAGTGCAGCTCGCCCCGGGCCAGCATGGGCTTGAGCAGGTTGCCCGCGTCCATGGAGCCTTCGGTCTTGCCCGCGCCGACGATGGTGTGCAGCTCGTCGATAAAGAGCAGGATGCGCCCGTCGGACTTCTTGACCTCGTTGAGGACGGCTTTCAGCCGCTCCTCGAACTCGCCCCGGTACTTCGCGCCTGCAATCAGCGCACCCATATCCAGGGAGAAGATGGTTTTGTCCTGGAGGGACTTGGGCACGTCGCCCCGGACGATGCGCTGGGCCAGGCCCTCCACCACGGCGGTCTTACCCACGCCCGGCTCCCCGATGAGAACGGGGTTATTTTTCGTTTTCCGGGACAAAATGCGGATGACGTTGCGGATCTCATCGTCCCGGCCGATGACCGGGTCCAGTTGGTTGTTCCTGGCCCGCTCCACCAGGTCAGTGCCGTACTTTTTCAGGGCGTCGTAGGTCTCCTCCGGGTTGTCGGAGGTGACGCGCTGGCTGCCCCGGACGCTGCTCAGGGCGGTCAGCACCTTCTCGCGGGTCAGCTGATACTGCTGGAACAGCCCTTTCAGCGTCCGGTCCGGCGCGTCGATGAGACCCAGCAGCAGGTGCTCCACCGAGAGGTACTCGTCCTTCATCTGGTCCGCGGCCCGGTCGGCGGCGGTCAGGGCCTTGTCCATGTCCTGAGAGATGTAGACCTTGCCCGGCTCCCGGCCGGAGCCGGAGACCTTGGGCAGCTTCTCGATTTCCGCCCGGACGGCGGCTTTCAGGCTGGCGGGGTCGGGGCCGATGCCCGCGATGAGCTGGGGGATCAGCCCGTTTTCCTGGTCCAACAGGGCGTAGAGCAGGTGGGCCTGCTCCGCCTGGGGACTGCCGTACTCCAGGGCCACGGTCTGGGCGGCCTGGACGGCTTCCTGGGATTTCTGTGTCAACTGTTTATTTGTCATAACTGGTCCAACTTCCCTTCCTGACCCCATGGCCCAAAGGGGGGCGGGGTCGTCTTTTGATTTGCCCTTAGTATAGCCGGGAAGTGTGACTTAATCATGAACAAAAGATGAATTTTTAGCAGTCTCAATAGATGAGTGCTAAAAATTTCGACGACAGAGAAGTTTCTGGCTTACAGCTGAACGAAAGCGGCTTTTGTAGAAAAATGTTTGTTTCGCTTGCGTTCTATCAAAAACTGTGGTATCCTGTTTGTGGTTCTTTTGGGAGAGCCAGGGCACTTCGTCGCCACAAGTTCCATATCGTTCCCTTCCGCGCAAGCGCGAAAGGTCACTCATTCCACTGCGGCTCCTCTCCCTGCCAAACCCGCTTGCTGTGACCGCAGGGAATCCCCAGCGGGGAGGCTTTGGCAGGGTTCCCTTTCCGGTGCGGTTGGCCCCCTTCAGGGGGCAGCTTCTTTTGCCCCCTGTCTTGACGAGAGGGGGTGGCTGTCCAATGAGTACGATAGAAGTCTTAACACTTTGCCTCGTCATCATCGGCGTCTGCAACCTGTTTATCCAGTGGATGAACAACAAAAAGAAGTAACCGCCCCTGCCTGCTAAGCGGGCGGTTACTTCTGTAACCTAACACAGGGGGGCTGACCGTTGCCGGGCAGCGCCCTTTTCTGATTCTTAGTATACCCCTGCGGCGGGAAATTGTCAAGGGGCTGTGCGCACGGGAATCAATTCTGAAACGTTTTTTGTGGAAACGCTGCTGTTTTTGTTGCGTTCTGTCAAGATTTGTGCTATCCTGTAAATGGTTCTCCTTGGAGGACCAGGGCGTTTCCCAATACGGTGCGGTTGGCCCCTCTGCGGGGGCAGCTTCTTTTGCCCCCGTTCGAAAGAAAGGGGGTGGCTGTCAAATGAGTACGATGGAAGTCTTGACACTTTTCCTTGTGATCATCGGCGCTTGCAACCTGTGTATCAAGTTGTACAATAAAAAGAAGTAACCGCCCCAGCTCAACAGTGCGGTTACTTCTGTAACAGTTTGGAGGGCTGACCGTTGCCGGGCAGCGCCCTTTTCTGATTCTTAGTATACCCCTGCGGCGGGAAATTGTCAAGGGGCTGTGCGCACGGGACACGGAAATCAAGTTTGCAAATCATATATCGGCTTTCCCAATATTTATAACCATTTTGACGGCATAAAAGTCGAAAATGCTCCTTATT
>JAJPXY010000164.1 GCA_021205205.1 Clostridiales bacterium | reverse complement strand
TACTGCTATTTTAGCACCTTTCACAAGCGTTGGCTACAAAATTGATTTCCGTGTTCTTTCCATCTTTTTCGTTGCGTGGCAATTCTTTCTATGGTATAATACAAAAAGATGGTTTTCTGGTCAAAGCGCCTCCGGGGAGGGTGGAATCCGTGGTATTTTCCAGCTTACTGTTTTTATATGCGTTTTTCCCGCTGAATATGCTGGCCTACCGGTTCGCGCCGGACATCAAGGCCAAGAACTGGGTCATGCTGGTGTTCTCCCTGGTGTTCTACGCCTGGGCGGGGCCGCTGTATGTGCTGCTGCTGGTGGGCATGACCTACGCCGACTACCTCGCCGCCCTGTGGATCGACGCGGCGAAGCGGAAAAACACCCGCAAAAAAATGCTCTTCCGGGGCTGCGCTGTCAACCTGGGGCTGCTGTGCATCTTCAAATACCCGACCTTCATTCTCCAGAACTTCCACGACTGGTGGGGGTTCCCCTGGGTGCCGCAGATTGCCCTGCCCATTGGCATCTCCTTCTACACCTTCCAGCTCATCAGCTACATGGTGGACGTCTACCGGGGCCAGGTCCCGGCCCAGAAGGATTTCAAGGTGCTGCTGCTCTACGTCTCCCTGTTCCACCAGTGCATCGCCGGCCCCATCGTCCGGTACGAGACCATCGAGCAGGAGCTGACCGGCCGCAGGTTCCGCCGGTCCGATATGGCGGGGGGCATCCGCCGCTTCACTGTCGGCCTGGCGAAAAAGGCGCTCTTTGCCAACTACTGCGGCGAGCTGGCGGACACCTTCCTGGTCTCCACCTCCGCCGAGGGCCAGCTGGCGGCCATCACCGCCCGGCCCGCCCTGTCCATCTGGCTGGGGGTATTCTGCTACACGCTGCAAATCTACCTGGACTTCTCCGCCTATTCCGACATGGCCATCGGCATGGGCCAGATGATCGGTTTCCACTACGACGAGAACTTCAACTACCCCTACTGCGCCCGCTCCATCCGGGACTACTGGCGGCGGTGGCACATCTCCCTCAGCTCCTTCTTCCGGGATTACGTCTATATCCCCCTGGGCGGCAACCGCCGCAGCGTCCCGCGGGTCATCCTGAACCTGCTCATCGTCTGGGCGCTGACCGGCCTGTGGCACGGGGCCAGCTGGAACTACGTGTTCTGGGGGCTGTACTACTTCGTGTTCCTGGTGCTGGAGCGGTACGTCCTCCGGGGCCTGCCGGAGAAGCTGCCCCACTGGCTGAACCGGGTGTATGTGCTGGGCATTGTGGGGCTGGGCTGGCTGCTGTTCCGCTGTGAGGACATGAGCGTCTTTTGGACGGCGCTGCGGGGCCTCTTTGGCCTGAACGGCAACGGCTTCTCCAGCTACGAGACCAACCTGACCCTCCGCAGCAACCTGTTCTTCCTCATTGCGGCGGCGGTGGCCTGCACCCCCTTCCTCGTCAACCAGGGCAAAAAGCTGGCGGCGCGGGCCGAGCGAAAAAAGGGCTGGATGCGGCTATACCAGGGCATTCAGATGCTCTCCCCCATCCTGCTGACGCTGCTCTCCACCGCCGCCCTGGTGGGCGACAGCTACAACCCCTTCCTGTACTTCCGCTTCTGATGGAAAGGAGGCGCGGCAGATGAAACCCAACAAGCGCAAACACTGGCTCCGCTCCCTCCCCAAACCGGCCTTCGTCCAGCGGCTGGAGGACAGGCTGCTGGACTTCCTGGACTGGATCGCCCCGGTGGTGGACTGGGTGGGGGACCAGGCGGAAAAATACAAGGCCGCCTCCGACGCGGTGCCGCCCCCCAGCGAACACTTGGTCAAAAAGCGCAAGGTCAGCACCGAGCGGCTGACCGTCACCCTGTTCCTGCTGTTCCTGACGGTGATGACGGTGCTGGCCCTGTGGCTGCCCATCCGGCCCACCTGGTCCGACCTGGAAAACCGCACCCTGACGGAATTTCCCACGCCCACGGTGACAGGGGTGCTGAGCGGCGAATTTTTTGACGACATCAACACCTGGTTTGCCGACACCTTCCCTCTGCGGGAGCGGTTTTTGGGGGTCCAGAACACGGTAGAGTCCCTCTATGGCTTCCAGAGCCACAAGGTGGTGGGCGATGTGGCCGAGGGGGACGCCATCCCCGAGACGGCCAGAACGGACACCGACGTCTCCCAGAGCGAGGACACAGAACCGGCAGCGGACACCTCCGCCGCTGAAAACGCCTCTGTCACAGAAGAAGCGGACGCCTCCTCCGGCGCGGAGGAGGAGGAACCAGCGGAAGAAGAACCGGCAGCGGAGGAGCCGGTGACGGATGACGACGACATCACCGCCGCCGACGTGCAGACCCTGGGGGCGCTGCTGGTCATCAAGGACGCAGCCTATGAGTACTATAACTTTGTCCAGGACACGGCGGACGACTACATCGACCTGGTCAACCGGGCGGCGGCGCTGCTGGAGGGCCAGTCCACCGTCTACGACCTGGTGGTCCCCAACAGCATGGACATCTGCGTCTCCGAGAAGATCCGCAGCGGCATCAACACCTCCGACCAGCAGGCCGCGTTGAACTACCTCTACTCCAGTATGTCCAACCAGGTGCAGACGGTCAATGTATACGACCTGCTCAGCGAACACGAGGCGGCAGGTGAATGCCTCTACTTCCGCACCGACCACCACTGGACGGCGCTGGGCGCCTACTACGCCTACACCGCCTTTGCCGAGGCGGCGGGGAAGGAGGCCGCTGCACTGGAGGACTACCAGGCGTACACCTTCGAGGGCTTCACCGGCAGCTTTTACCGGGAGACAGAGTCCGCCGCCATGCTGGCCAACCCGGACACCGTTTACGCCTACGGCCCCGCCTCCACCAACAGCATCCTCCTCACCCAGGACGACGGCAGCCATCTCTCCTATAGCATCATCTCCGACGGGGACACCCTCTCCGCCAGCAACAAGTATCTCAGCTTCATCGGCGGGGACAATCCCTTCTCCGTCATCGAAAACCCGGACCTGACCGACGGCAGCGCCGTCATGGTCATCAAAGAGTCCTACGGCAACTGCTTCGTCCCCTTCCTGGTGGAAAATTACCAGTACGTCTACGTGGTGGATTTCCGCTACATCGCCGACGTGGACAGCCGGAAGCTGTCCGAGCTGGCGGAGGACTGCGACGTGGACGACGTGGTCTTTGTCCACAGCATCAGTGTCACCCGGGACAGCTCCAACGTGAAGAAGATGGCCTCCTTCGTGGGGTGAGCGGCAAATTTCGCACCGAATCGGCCCTCCTGACGTAGTATGAAAGCAGAAGGCGGCTGTTCACTGTCCGCATCGGACAGGGGCAGCCGCCTTTCTTTTAGGCAGCGCCGCACAATTAGGACTGCGGCGCCTTGCGGCAAATTTCCGCCATAACTTCGTTGCGAAAACTTGAAATCCACAAAGGATTCCTGCGTTTCCGCGCCTCGTTCTGACGAAAATTTTCTGCGCAATTCGCCCTTGTCGAATTGTACAACGCCGCTTACTTGTGAAGGAGGAATGTTTCATGCCCGACAACATCGAAGCCGAAGCCACCGCGCTGGAAGCGGGCCGCACCGAGGCGACCTGTATTCACACCCGAAAAATTTTTGACTCCTGTCAGGCCAAGGACTGCGTGGAGGACCTGCGGCTCTACCCCACCGTCTCCGGCCAGAAGGCCATCGACGAGGCCTTGTCGGTCCGCTCCGGGCGGGCGGAGCTGCTCTATGTCTACATCGAGGTGCAGCCGGTGGGTATGGGCCGGGGCTTTTACGCCGTGGACACGCGGTTTTTCTACCGCATGAGCATGGAGGTGAACTGCGGGTGCAGCCGCCCCGCCCTGGTGGACGGCCTGGCTGTCTTTGACAAGCGGGCGGTGCTCTTTGGCAGCGAGGCCACGTCCAAGACCTTCTCCTCCCGGGGAGCGGGGCAGCGGGTGCGCCTGCCCTCCCTGGACTTTGACGGCAGCCTGCCCGTGGCCGTCTGCGAGGCGGTGGACCCCATTGTGCTGGCCACCCGGCTGGCCGACGCCGCAGAGCGGCCCGAGGCCGGGGAGTTGCCCCTGGCGGAGGTGCCTGCGGGCATCCTCTCCGCCTTCGACGAGGAAATTGTGTTCGATAATGGCCCCGGCAAGCGCATTTACCTCACCCTGGGCCAGTTCTCCATCCTGCGGCTGGAGCGGGACGCTCACCTGCTGATGCCCGTCTACGACTACTGTATGCCGGATAAGGAGTGCTGCTGCTCGGAGAAGAACGAGGACGATCCCTGCGAGGTGTTCCAGCGGGTGGACTTCCCCGTGAACGACTTTTTCCCGCCCGCCAACGCCAGCGGCATCGACCCCATCACCAAGCTGCGGACCAACTGCTGCTGAAACGATTCTGAACGCGAAAATCCCCCCGCGCCGCAATTGATATAGTCCCCTTAGAGTAGACACTCGAAAAGCAAAAATTCGAGGCTACACT
>JAJPXY010000138.1 GCA_021205205.1 Clostridiales bacterium | reverse complement strand
GGGTTTCGTTTTTGTATTGGCTTATTTCCGTAAATAAACAGCCCCACGTCCGAAGACGTGGGGCTGCACCTTGCTCGGTGGTAAGAAGTAAATCTAAGAAACTAGGAAATTAGCCCAGCTCGGAGAAAGGGAACCCAGCCGAAGCCCAACGAAGTGGGTTCGGCTGGGAGAGGAGGAGCAACGGAATGGATGAGCTTTCGGCTTTAGCCGGAAGCGAAGGATATGGAGTCTGCTCCGACGAGATGGTACGGACCATCTGAGAGGTTGGGGTAAAAAAACGTGCTGGTGGCACGTTTTTTAGTCCAATGCGATAAACAGCCCCGCTTCCGAAGAAGCGGGGCTGCACCTTGCTCGGTGGTAAGAAGTAAATCTAAGAAACTAGGAAATTAGCCCAGCTCGGAGAAGTACTTGATGGTACGGACCATCTGAGAGGTGTAGGAGTTCTCGTTGTCATACCAGGAGACGACCTGAACCTCAGAGGTGCCGTTGCCCAGATCCAGGACCATGGTCTGAGTGGCATCGAACAGGGAGCCGTAACGCATACCGACGATGTCGGAGGAGACGATCTCATCGGTGTTGTAGCCGAAGGACTCGGTGGCCTCAGCCTTCATCTGAGCGTTGATGTCTTCCTTGGAGGGAGTGCCCTCGACGACGGCGGTCAGGATGGTGGTGGAGCCGGTGGGGGTGGGAACGCGCTGAGCAGCGCCGATGAGCTTGCCGTTCAGCTCGGGGATGACCAGGCCGATGGCCTTGGCAGCGCCGGTGCTGTTGGGAACGATGTTGCAAGCGGCAGCGCGGGAGCGGCGCAGGTCGCCCTTACGCTGGGGGCCGTCCAGGGTCATCTGGTCGCCGGTGTAGGCGTGGATGGTGCACATGATGCCAGCCTTGATGGGGGCGCAGTCGTTCAGAGCCTTCGCCATGGGAGCCAGGCAGTTGGTGGTGCAGGAAGCGGCGGAGATGATGGTGTCCTCGGGCTTCAGGGTGTTGTGGTTGACGTTGTAGACGATGGTGGGCAGGTCGTTGCCAGCGGGGGCAGAGATGACGACCTTGCGGGCGCCGGCGTCGATATGAGCCTGGGCCTTGGCCTTGCTGGTGTAGAAGCCGGTGCACTCCAGAACCACGTCAACACACAGCTCGCCCCAGGGCAGCTCGGCGGCGTTGGCCTTGGCATAGATGGTGATCTCCTTACCATCAACGATGATGGAGTTGTCGGTGGCGGAAACGGTGTCGGCCAGAGCATACTTGCCCTGAGTGGAGTCATACTTCAGCAGATGAGCCAGCATCTTGGGGGAGGTCAGGTCGTTGATGGCGACAACCTCGTAACCCTCAGCGCCGAACATCTGACGGAAGGCCAGACGACCAATGCGGCCGAAACCGTTAATTGCAACTTTAACTGCCATGATAAAATTACCTCCTGAAATTTTGGTAAACAAGGATTTACGCCTATTATTTTACCCCATTGTCAAACATTTGACAAGCCCTTTTTTTGCTTTTGTTCGAAAAGGTGCCAAATCGGCTTAGAGGGAGAAAATGGTTCTCAAATGATACGATTTTTGGGTAAATTGGGACAAAATGCAGACGTGTTGTGGCGGAAGGCCCCCGGAAGCGGACAAAAACAAAGAGAAAATTTTTTGTGAATGGAGGATAAAAGGTCTCTCTTTGCAGGAATTATTCCTCTTTCTCTCCCACGATTTGGATATGCACCTCGTCCAGCTGCTTCTGCTCCACCGGGGAGGGGCTGCCCATCATCACGTCCTGGGCGTTTTTGTTCATGGGGAAGGGGATGATCTCCCGGATGGAGTCCTCTCCGGCCAACAGCATGACCATACGGTCCACGCCGGGGGCGATGCCCGCGTGAGGGGGCGCGCCGTAGCAGAAGGCGTTGTACATGGCGGGGAACTTGGCCTTGACGTCATCCTCGCCCAGGCGGACCATCTCGAAGGCTTTCACCATGATCTCCGGGTCGTGGTTCCGCACCGCGCCGGAGGACAGCTCCACGCCGTTGCAGACCAGGTCGTACTGGTCGGCGGTGATGTCCAGGGGGTCAATTTCGCCCCGCTCCGCTTTCAGCAGGGTCTCCAACCCGCCGTTGGGCATGGAGAAGGGGTTGTGACAGAACTCCAGCTGACCGGATTCCTCCCCGATTTCGTACATGGGGAAGTCCACAATCCAGCAGAACTCGTACTTTTCCGGGTCCATGTGGTCGGGGCAGGCGGCGCCCAGCTTGCTGCGCAGCACACCGGCAGTCTTTTGGGCGTCGGTCAGCTTGCCGGCAGTGAAGCCCACGAAGCAGCCGGGGGTCAGCCCCAGCTTTTCGGTGAGAGCGTCGGCGCTGTCTTTCAGGAACTTGGAGACGCCGCCGGTCAGCTGGCCCTTGTCGTCCACCTTGCACCAGTAGACCTTGCCGCCGGACTGTACCTCCACCTCAGCGCACAGCTTGTCGATGGCCTTCCGGGCCAGTTTGCAGCCGGAGACCACCACGGCCTTGACGCTCTGGCCTTGGAAGGGGCCGAAGGCGGTGGCGGAGCAGATGTCGGTGGCGTCCTGCACCTCCAGGTCAATGCGCAGGTCGGGCTTGTCGGTGCCGTAGTGTTCCATGGCCTCCAGGAAGGGGATGCGCCGGAAGGGGGCGGCAGAGGCGGTGTTGTAGACGCCGTATTTGGCAAAGATGGGGGGCAGCACCCGCTCCAGAACTGCGAACACGTCGTCCTGGGTGGCGAAGGCCATCTCCATGTCCAGCTGGTAGAACTCGCCGGGGGAGCGGTCGCCACGGGCGTCCTCGTCCCGGAAGCATGGGGCAATTTGGAAGTATTTGTCGAAGCCGGAGGTCATCAGCAACTGCTTGAACTGCTGGGGAGCCTGGGGCAGGGCGTAGAACTTGCCGGGGTGCTTCCGGGAGGGCACCAGGTAATCCCGCGCGCCCTCCGGGGAGGAGGCGGTCAGGATGGGAGTGGTGATCTCCAGGAACCCTTCCGCGGTCATGGCCTGGCGCAGTGCGGAGACCACGTTGCAGCGCAGGACGATGTTGTTCTTCACCGCCGGGTTCCGCAGGTCCAGGTAGCGGTATTTCAGCCGGATGCTCTCGTCAGCCTCCCGGCTGCGGTTGATCTCGAAGGGCAGCTCGTTGTAGCGGCAGCGGCCCAGCACCTTGATCTCGCTGGGGACCACCTCGATTTCGCCGGTGGGGATTTTTTTGTTTTTGATCTCCCGGATGCGGACGGTACCGGTGACGGAGAGGGTGCTCTCCTTGTTCAGGGGCTTGACGACGGACATCATCTCCGCCGTCTCGATGACCACCTGGGTGGTGCCGTAGAAGTCCCGGAGGACGAGGAAGGCAAAGTTGTTGCCCACCTCACGGACGTTTTCCATCCACCCGCAGAGGGTGACGGTCTTGCCTGCGTCGGCGGCGCGCAGCTCGCCGCAGGTGTGGGTGCGGGATTGAACCATAGTTTGTTACCTCGCTTTTGTTGAGAGTAATAAAAGATTTGTTATCAGTCATCGCTGAAAAAGTCAGAATCCAGCTTTTTGACAGAATAGGTCTGAGAGACAGAGACGCCAATGTCGTATTCGATCATCAACTTGGTCAGCTTATCGCCGTCCACCAAAACGATGTGCTGGCGTTCGGCAGATTCTTTTGCGCCCTTGGAGAAGTGGGCGGTGGTAATGAATAGCCCTTTGGACGCGCCTTCGTCCCGCAGCGCTCCGGAAAACTTCTGAATTTCCGGGCGGCTGACCGTGGTGTCGGGGTTCCAGCGCTTGGCCTGGATATAGATTTGGCTGAATCCCAGCTTGTCCTCCCGAATGATGCCGTCAATGCCGCCGTCGCCGGTGCTTCGGGTGACGATACCGGCTCCTTCAAATGGGTCGCCGTAGCCCATTTTCAGCAGCAGCTGCACCACCAATCGCTCAAAGAAATCGGGGGATTGAGACATGATTTCATCCATCAGTTCGTCGGCTAAGGCGGTGTTGATTTTTTGAAAGGCGGTTTTGATGGTGTCCTGGGGCGTGGAGGTTTCTTCATCTGTCTGAGCTTCCATTGGTACAGGTGAAGGGGATACCGTATCACTGGCTGTTTTATTCTGAAAGGCCGCAAAGGAGGGATAACGCAGGAGATAGTTGGTGTTGATGGCGATGTCGGGATTTTCCTGCAACCTTTTTCCCTCTGGTGTGATTGCGTATTTTCCCCTTGCGACCCGCTCAATCAGGCCCGCTTTATTCAGGTAAATGCTCGCCCAGCTGACCCGATTCGCAAAAACGGTTTCTCTGCCGCTTGGTAAAAGCTGTTGCAGGTCCTCCGCCGACATTTCTCTGGCGGCGCTGATGCGCTCTTTGACATCGGAATTGGAGTGGGTGGCTCCATCTGCCAGTGCGTCTAAATAATCTCTGAAAAATTCTTCAAATTTGGGAACAGCCACGAACGTTCCTCCTCTCTGCTCTCGATTTTTCTCTTGTTACCAGCCCGGTTCCCCCGGTCTCCGTCCCGGCCCGTGGGGTCTGGGCGGATGGGGCCGCGGT
>JAJPXY010000058.1 GCA_021205205.1 Clostridiales bacterium | reverse complement strand
AGACCCCCAGCATTGGGGCGTCTCCGCTGTTTTTTTGTGCAACTTAAGGTGAAAATAATTTTTTTGCTCAACCAATAGGAATCCCCCTGCAACATTGTGAATTTTTGTTAGACTGGGGGCGATAGTTAGATTAAATCTCATAAATCAATCGGTTTTGCCTATGAGAAAGGGGGAATGTAAATGAAAATTCTAAGATTGATCGACGACAAGCTGGAGGAAGTGCTGATGGTGCTGCTCCTCATCGGCATTGTGGTCTTTATGAGCGCCCAGGTCATCTCCCGGCGGGTGTTCAACAACTCCGCCCTCCATATCCCCATGTACTGCATCCAGTCCTCCCCCCTGGTGGTCTTCCTGCTGCTGTTGTTCCGGGCGTGTCAGGCTTGGGTGGAAAGCCTCCGCCTGGCGCTGAAAGGGGGCGTTGAAGCATGACTGCTCTGGTCATGATCCTCTTTGTGGTGCTGCTGTGCCTGGCCGTCCCGGTGGGCATCGCCGTGGCCGTGGGCAGTATGCTGCCCAGCCTGCTCTCCTCCACCGTCACTGTCTCCAGCGTATACGTCCTGCGGGCCATGGTGGGCGGCGTCAACCAGACCACGCTGCTGGCCATCATCGACGAGGCCGCCGCCATCGCCCGGGACTACGCCCGGGAACAGGCCGTGGAGCGCGCCGACCAGCGCATCGAGACCATCAACAACAGCGGCGCCTGCCAGGTCGTCTCCATCTCCGACGAGCTGTGGGAGGATATGCAGGAACAGTCCCAGGACCTGTACGAAGAAATTCGCGGGGTGGTGGACGACGACGAGCTGTTCTTCGCCTATGTAGGCGACGCCTACGAGGGGAGTAAGGTCCCGTTAGCGAAAACCGAAAATGTGCAAAAAAACAGCGCCGGAACCGCGATTGGTTCCGGCGCTGTCGCGCGTAAAAGCGAATTTACACAATCAACTCCACAAGCAAGCTCACCGCCGCCAGCAACCCCACGGCCAGCAGCACGCCGCCCACAATGGCCACGCTGACCTTGGCGCTCTGCTCCAGCACCCGCTTGTTTTTGGGGTCGTAGTACAGGGTCATGGTGCCCCCCACAGGGAACGCCTTTTCCCGGCTGGCGTTGATTTTGCACATACGGATGTTCTCTTTGCCGTCCAGCTCGTAGCGGACGATGGGGTAGTAGGTATACTTGGAGTCCCTTAGAATTTTAGTGCCCTTGGACAGCTGGCGGGTGAATAGGTCGATGATCTCCGCCTCGATTTTCACCAGGCCCCGGTTTTTCAGGCCGAAGTAGCGGTACAGCAGCACCGCGCCAGCCCCCACCAGCAGCACGGTCAGCGTGGTCACGGCCAGCATTTCCCGGCCCTGGTTCTGGAACAGGGCCAGCAGAATCATCAGCGCGCCGCCCAGAGCGGTGGGCCAGGAGGTGAACCAGGACTCCTCCTCGTCCTCCACCAGGGTGTATTTGTCCCCGTCTTTGAACAGCTTCACCTGCTGCCCTACGGCGTACTCCGAGGGGGCCTTCACCGTCTGCCGCTCCGCGCCGCCCCGGGCGCTGGGGTACTCCACCACCACGTTGTAATAGTTATAGACCTCGTTGCCCTGTTTGTCCGTCTTGACCACATGGGGGCAGTTGACCACCGTGGCCTCGGTGCAGGCCCCCAGCCGCTTCATCCGCCGGTCCTGCCGGATGCCGTTGCTGCCCACCAGGAAAATGACGACCCCGGGGATGTAGAGGAACAGCTGTGTAAAATCAAACTCCATGGCGTACCCTTTCCTTTCGATGGCGCAGCGGGGCCGCGCGGCTTGTGGTTTTATGTTCACTTTTGGCGGGGAGCGTTCGTTTCCCGCTCTGCCGCTTGGGCTTTTGTCCTATTATACAGGCTATTTTCCCGGTTTTCAAGTGTTCGTTCCGTTTCTTTGTCCGCTTTTTTGGTGCGTTTGCGCGTTTCAACGGCTGCCGAAGGAGTTTCCGCCGCCGCCGTCACTTTTTTCGCGCGTTTTGCCCCGGGCAAGGTTGCTTCATCGGGCCGAGGTGTGATATAATAACGGGGACTTATTATGGACACAAAGGACAAAACCGATATGAACCAGAAAATTATCTTCCTCGACCTGGACGGCACCCTGCTCAACGACCAAAAGGACGTCACCCCCGGCAACCGCGCCGCCGTTGACCGCGCCCTGGCCGCCGGACACAAGGTGGTCATCGCCACGGGCCGCCCCCTGGTCAGCGCCGTGGAGCAGGCGGAACGGTTGGACCTGACCGCGCCGGGCTGCTACCTCATCGCCTACAACGGCGGCATCCTCTACGATATGGGGCGGCGGGAAGTCCTCTTTCAGCAGACGGTTCCCCTGGACCTGGTGCGCCAGGTCTTTGCCGAGGCCAACCGGCGGGGGATCCACATCCAGACCTACGACGACCGGGACGTATTGGTGGAACCCCGGTGCGACGACTACGCCGTGCGCCGCTACTGCAACATCATCCACATGGAGTACCAGGTCATCCCCGGCGTGGAGGCCGTGACGGAGGAGCCGGTGAAGCTGCTGCTCATTGACCTGGAGCGGCGCGCCCCGCTGGAGAACTTCCGGGACTGGGTCATCGACTGGTCCGACGGCGCGCTGGACTCCTTCTTCTCCTCCCCCTACTACCTGGAAGTCGTCCGCAAGGGGCTGAACAAGGGCAGCGCCATCCGGCAGATGTGCGAGCTGCTGGGCATCCCCATCGAGAACTCCATCGCCGTAGGCGACGCGGACAACGACCTGCCCATGCTGCGGGCCGCCCATGTGGGCGCGGCTATGGCCAACGCCACGGCGGAGGTCAAAGCCGCCGGGAACTACGTCACCCGGCGCGACAACAACCACGACGGCGTGGCGGAGGCCATCGAGCGGTTCCTGCTGTGACGCCGTCCTCTCAACGACTCTTTACGCGAAAGCTGGTGAACTCTCTTGGCCTCTTCCTTCCCCAAGCACAGACCCAAACGGCGGTTTGAGCTGCCCTTTCTCTCCTGGCTGAACCTGGACCACCAGGGCCTGCGCCGCAGGTGGATGATCAACAGCCTGACCGCTATCCTGCTCATCATGGTCATCATGGTGGTGGCGCTCGCCATGCTCTACAGCAGCTACTGCTACTCCAGTATGCGCTCCGGCCTGGAGAGCAAGGCCAAGTCCGCCAGCGACTTTTTCTCCAGCTACGCCACCGACGAGAGCACCTACCTGAGCATGGCCAACTACTACATCAACGACTTCGACGACCGGGACAAGCTGGATCTGCAATTCATCAACACCCGGGGGCAGATCATCCTGTCCTCTTACGGCCTGACCGCCGGCGGCACCCCCGGCACCAACGACATCGACAGCGCCATCACCAACCAGACCGTCTCCAGTTGGGTGGGCCGGAATCCGGACACCAACGAACGCATCATGGCCGTCTCCTCCCCCATTATCTACAACGGAGAGGTGCGGGGCGTCATGCGGCTGGTCACAAGTCTGTCCATTGCGGACCGGCAAATCATCGTCATGGTCCTTCTGGCCATGGCGGTGGCGGCGGTCATCCTGTGCCTGGTATATATCGTCAACATCTACTTCATTCGCTCCATCATCGAGCCAATTTCCCGCATCACCGACACCACCCGGGCCATCGCCGGCGGCAGCTACGGCATCCAAATCGAGAAGCATTACAACGATGAGATCGGCTCCCTCATCGACGCCATCAACAATATGTCCACCAAAATCAGCGAGACCGAGCGCATGAAATCCGAGTTCATCTCCTCCGTCTCCCACGAGCTGCGCACCCCCCTGACCGCCATCAACGGCTGGAGCGAGACGCTGCTGACCGGCGAGATCACCGATGAGGAGAGCGTCCGCAAGGGTCTCTCCATCATCGTCAGCGAAGGCAAGCGCCTTTCCAAAATGGTGGAGGAGCTGCTGGAGTTCTCCCGCATCGAGGACGGCCGGTTCGCCCTGAACGTGGAGCCGGTGGACATCCAGGCGGAGTTCGAGGACGCTGTGTTCACCTACCGCCAGTTCTACCGCCAGCAGAACATCCGGCTGGAGTACACCGACCGGGCCGGGGAGCTGGACCCCATCCCCGGCGACCCGGAGCGGCTGCGTCAGGTGTTCTCCAACGTGCTGGACAACGCCGCCAAGCACGGCGGCGAGAACCAGCTGATCCAGGCGGACCTGTCCGCCGACCGGGAGGAGGAGATGGTGGTCATCCGCATCCGGGACCACGGCCCCGGCGTGCCGGAGAAGGACCTGCCCCACGTCAAGGAGATGTTCTACAAAGGCTCCTCCAAGGTCCGGGGCAACGGCATCGGCCTGGCCGTCTGTGACGAGATCATCACCCACCTGGGCGGCACGCTGGACATCTCCAACGCCCCCGGCGGCGGCTGCCTGGTGGAGATTCGCCTGCCCATGACGCCGCCTGCGGCCCAGTGAGTTTGTCTTGCGGAAATTGAAAACGCGGTTAAAATTTACATTTTTTGCAGGGGCGGGGGGGGCGGCGCGGCACCCCAGCCCCCAGGGCTCGAGCTCCGCCCCCGCCGGCGCGCCCCGCCGACAAAATGA
>JAJPXY010000045.1 GCA_021205205.1 Clostridiales bacterium | reverse complement strand
CCGGGCGGCCACGGGCCGCCCCTACAGGTTTTTGAATGAAATAGGCAGCATTTTTAGCTTTTATGCTGTCCAAATGGTTATAAATATTGGGAAACCCGATATTTGATTTGCAAACTTGATTTCCGTGCATTTCACCGGACTTTTCGTTTTACGCGCTGTGCTTCGAGTTCGCAGTACAGGGCCAACGGCCAACAGCTAAGAGCTAATGGCTATTCACCACCACAACGATTTCACATTCCTCCGGCAGCCCCTCCAACGCCATCCCCTGTCCGGCGGGCGCGCCATTGACCGTCACGGCCTCCGCCGTGCCCCGGGAGACGCGAATGTGCAGCAGCTTCCCCTCCAGCCGCCAGTCGGCCTGATAGCCCCGCCAGCTTTGGGGCAGTCGGGGCTGGACGAAAAGCCGACCATCCCGGACCCGCAGGCCCAGCAGCTCCTCCGTGGCCGCCCGGCAAAACCAGGCCGCCGCCCCGGTGTACCAGGTCCAGCCGGCTCGGCCCCGCCGTCCCTCGGCAGTGGAGACATCCCCCGCCAGCACGTAAGGCTCCCCTTGATAGATTTTTGGGTCGGCGCCCTCGGGCAGCAGCGTTTGCAGCAGCGCCCAGCCCTGTTCCGTCTCCCCCAGCTGGAGGGCGGCCATAGCCAGCCACACGGCGGCGTGGGTGTACTGCCCGCCGTTTTCCCGGACGCCGCCGGGGTAGGCGCTGATATACCCGGCGTCTACCGCCCGGAAGGGCGGGTCCAACAGGGCCACGGTGCGGTGTTCCCGGTCATAGAGCCGGTCAATGGCGGCCTGCACCGCCTGCCGCCCCCGCTCCGGGGAGGGGTTGGGGGCAAAGACGGAAAAGCTCTGGGCGATGGAGTCGATGCGGCACTCCCGGCTCTCTCGGCTGCCGATGGGCTGGCCAGCGTCGTCGTAGGCCCGACGGTACCAGCCGCCGTCCCAGGCTTCGTCGGCCTTGGCGGCGAGGCGGGCGGAGAGTCTGCGGTAGCGCGTTTGCCGTTCCCCGCCGCACAGGGCGGAGAACTCCGCCAGCACCAGCGACAGGAACCAGGTCAGCCAGACGCTCTCGCCCCGGCCCTCCCGGCCCAGCCGGTCCATGCCGTCGTTCCAGTCGCCCTGACCCATCAGGCACAGGCCGTGTTCTCCCACGCCGCGCCCAAGACAGCACTCAATGGCCCGAATGCCATGCTCCAAAACGATGTCCGCCTCGTCGGAGAGGGCGGCCTCCTCATACCGCTGTTCCTCGCCCTTTTGCAATGGCTGAGAGACCAGCCAGGGAGCTTTTTCGTCCAAAAGTGACCTATCTCCGGTGACGGACACCCACCGGCACAGGCTGTAGGGCAGCCACAGCAGGTCGTCGCTGATGCGGGTGCGCACCCCCCGCTCACCCTGGGCCAGCGGGTGCCACCAGTGCTGGGCGTCCCCCTCCCGGTACTGGTGGCGGCAGCAGCGCATGATCTGTTCCCGCGCAAGCTCCCTGCCGTTGGGCAGCAGACCGCACACGTCCTGCAACTGGTCCCGGAACCCATACGCGCCGCCGCACTGGTACAGGGCGGAGCGGGCCAGCAGGCGGCAGGCAATGACCTGATACCGGCCCCAAAAGCTCAAATAGTGGTTTAGCGCCGGGTCAGGGGAGCGGAGGGTGAAGCACCCGGCCTGTTCCTCCCAATGTTGCTTTGTTTCCTCCAGCGGCCGCCGCACCTCGGATGGGGCGACGGGCAGCGGGGTTTCCAGCCCCACCGCCAGCACCAGCTCCCGCTCTAAGGGGATTTGGGCGGTGAAGGTGTAGTTGTTCTCCCGCCCGGCCAGCGCCAGCGGCCCGCTGGCGGAAAAGCGCAAAATCTCGCCGGGAAACTCCGTGTTGGCGGGGTTTTCCGCCCAAAGCTCCCCCTCGTGGGGGGTGACGACCACATCCTTCCGCCCCCTAACGCGGGGGGGGGGACATCTGCAATTCCACTCGCCAGCGGAGCATGGCCCCCGGCCCGAAGCCGGAGGACTCCACCAGGAAGAACCGGGCCGCGCCGGTGGGCGGCACAAAGGCGGTGAGGGAAATTCGTTTGTTCCCCCAGCGCTTCTCCCAGGTGGCGAAGCCGGGGCCGTACCGGATGACGGTGGAAATGCCGTCCGCAGCGGCGAACAGGGAGGCCTCCTCCCCGCCGTCCTCCACCCACAGCTGTTCCGGCCCCTTGTGGGCGGCGGGGTCGTTGCGCCACGGGGTCAGCTTGTTCTCATGGGCGTTGGCGGCCCAGAGGTGGCCGGTGCCGCAGTCGTCCGCCGTCCAGCCAAAAGAGCCGTTGGTGAGGATGTGGCTCCACCGCCGGGGCAGGAGGTCCCCGTTGGTCTCCAAAACGAAGGTGTTCCCCTCCCACCGCCAGGCGAGGTCCCCCGCCGGGCGCAGGGGGACGGCGAGGGGCGGGGTACAGTGAAATTTGTTCTCCGGCTCCACAACGGGGCCAACCAGGTCGGCCATGCCGGTGACGGCCTCCACCGCCGCGCCTGTGGCGGGAACCAGATGGATGCCGCCTTTTTCTCCCAAATGTTCCGTTAAGTGCAGATTCTTGCACAGTTCGGTGAGTTTCCGGGCCGTGTCCCCCTCCTCCGGCGTCAGCAGCGCCAGGTCGAAGGGCAGACCGCAACCCCGGAGGACCGCCCACTGGCGGATACAGCGGTCAAGCTGTTTTTCCTCCTGCCCGGCGGTCAGCACCGCCCACAGGGGCAGGTCGCCGGAGACGCCGTAGGGCCACAGGGCGCTCTGCCCCCTGGGGACGCCGCTTCGCTCCCGGGGATACAGCAGCCGGGAGGTCAGCTGGTCCAGCTGGCGCTGGGCCGCGCCCGTCAGGCCGTAGTGGGCGGAGCGGGCGCAGAACAGATCCTCGCCGCCGGTCTTGGCCCCCGCCAGCAAGCCTTGCGCGGCGTGGAACGCCCACTGACCCTCCCCGGCGGCGAGGGCCAGCCGAAGGGCGGTTTTCCCCGGCTGGAGGGGGAGGGTCAGTCGCAGGACGCAGTCCTCCGCGTCCTCCAACGTGCAGTCCCCCTCCCAGAGGACGGCCAGCGCGGGGGTTTGTTTCCCCTCCCGGGGCCGCCGGGTGAGGATGACGCCGCCTTCCGCCGGTTCCAGCTCCAGCGACAGCCGGGAGAAGGCCCGGTGGGCCTCGTAAGCGTCCGCCTCGTCCAGAACCGGCGTGACGCGCACCTCCAGCAGCCCTGTCCGGCGGGTCTCCGCGGTCCACTCCTCCAGCAGCCCGCCCGCCGACAGGGTCAGCCGCCGACGGAGGGCAACGCCGTCCCGCTGTACCGACAGCTCCGCCCCGCCAACTGCGAACCGCCAGCGCAGATCCTTCCCGGCGGGGCCGGTGGGGAACAGCCGCAGCTGCTCCCCCGCGCCCCGGAACCGGGCCTCGATGGGTCCCGCCAGCAGCAGCCCCTCCCGGCAGAGAGCGCCGCCGCCCCCGGCGGTCAGGGGCAGGGCCAGGGTTTCCGCCGCGAGCAGGTGGCAGGCCGGGGCCGCCGGGTCAAAGCCCTGCCCGGCGCGCAAGTATGCCTTGTCTTGGTTCATGGTTTTCCTCTTTTCCGTGATGTGGAGGGGCTTGGGCGGGGTCAGTCCCAGGGGCATCCGCTCCTGGAGCAGCCCCCGATAGGCCGCCATGGCCGGTTCTGCCAGGAAGCGGCGGCGCATGACCGAGCCGTTCAGGGCGTTGTCGATGGCCAGCAGGCTCATGCCCAGGTGATGCACCATCCAGCTGCGAACCACCACCGGCTGTTCCCCGGAGAAGTCCACCGCCTCATAGAAGCCGTACTCTCCCTCGGCCCCCAGGTCGGCCAGCCGCCGCAGATTCTGGACGGCGCTGTGGGGCAGGAACTCCAGTGCCAAAAACGTGGCGTAGGGGGCTACCACCCGCATCCGCTCCAGCCCCCGCTGGAGGCCCAGTGGCGGGACGCCGTGGGCCTTGTACTGGTAATTCAGCTCCCCGTTGAGCCGGGCATAGGCGGACTCGGAGACGCCCCAGGGCAGGCCGTTTCGCTCGCCCCACGCCTTCTGCGCCCCGGCGCAGAGGGCCAGAGACTCCCACAGGAGGCTCCCTTTCTCCGCAGGGAGCAGCAGGTGGGGCATGAAGTATTCAAACATGGTCCCCGACCAGCTGGCCAGACCGAACCGGCCTTTGAGGCAGGTCATGCTCCGGCTCAGCCGCCCCCAGTGGCGGGGTGGCACGTCTCCCCGGGCCACCGCCAGATAACTGGTCTGGCGGGCCTCGCTGGCCAGCAGGTCGTACCAGCTCTCGGTGAACGCGCCCTGTTCCGCGTCGTAGCCGATGCGGAACAGCTCCCGCTCCGGGTCGTATAGGTGTTCAAACTGCATATTGTCCGCCAGCGCCGCCGCTCGCCGGGCCAGCACCGGCTCTCCCAGCTCCAGCAAACCCTGTTTCAGGGCGATGAGCGCGCCGCACAGGTTGCCGCTGTCCACGGTGGAGACATAGCGGGGGTAGAGGGGCCGGGCCGCGGCGGTGTCGTACCAGTTGTAGAGGTGGCCCCGCCATTTGTCCAGCTGTTCCAGCGTGTCCAGCTGCCGCTCGATTTTCTCCACCGCCCGCTTTTTCTCTGCGACCCCCAGGTCTGCCGCCGCCAGGCAGGCCAGCAGCGCCAGACCGATGTTGGTGGGGGAGGTGCGCCGGGCGGGGCCACCTCTACAA
>JAJPXY010000101.1 GCA_021205205.1 Clostridiales bacterium | reverse complement strand
TGCGGGCTGACCCAGGGGACCTACACCCCGTCGCCCCACCACCTGCCCCCCGGCACGGTCCTGGCCAAACGCTATCTGGTGGGCCGGGTGCTGGGAGAGGACGGCTTCGGCATCACCTACATCGGCTGTGACCTGCGTCTGGAGATGAAGGTCGCCATCAAGGAATACTTCCCGGTGGACCGGGTCTCCCGCTTTTCGCCCAACTCCATCTCGGTTCTTGTCCGGACCGAGGACAACAGCCGGGGCTATGAGCACGGGCTGGAAAAGTTCCTGCGGGAAGCCCGGGTCATGGCCAAAATTGAGAAGCAGCCCCAAATCGTTCCGGTGCGGGACTTCTTCGAGGCCAACAACACCGCCTATATCGTCATGGAATACGTGGAGGGCACCAACTTCCAGGAGCTGGTGAAGCAGCAGGGCGGGCGCATCCCCGCAAAGGAGCTGCTGCCCCTCATCGAGCCGCTGTTCTCCGCCCTGAAAGCCCTGCACGAAGCGGGACTGATCCACCGGGACATCAGCCCGGACAACCTGATGCTGGAGCAAGGCTCGGTGCGGCTGCTGGACTTCGGCTGCGCCAGAGAGGCCACCCGCAACGAGACCATGACCATCGCCCTGAAGCGGGGCTACGCCCCCATCGAGCAGTACCAGCAGAAGGGGCAAGGCCCCTGGACGGACGTCTACGCCCTGTCCGCCACCATCTATTACTGCCTGACCGGGCGGGTGCCGCCCCAGTCGCTGGACCGCATCCTGGAGGACGAGCTGGTGCCGCCCCGGGACCTGGGGGTGGACCTGACGCCGGGCCAGCAAAAGGCCCTGCTCAAGGGCATGGCCATCCAGCCCCGCCGCCGGTATCAGTCGGTGGAGGAGCTGCACGCCGGACTGTATCATCCCGTCGAGGAGCCGGAGCCGGTGATAGTGGACGAGCCGAAGCCGGTGGAGCCGGAACCGGTGGTCGTGGTTCCTGTGGACGAGCCGGAGCCTGTGGAGCCGGAGCCGCCGGAACCTGCGCCGGTGCCTGAGCCTGAACCAGACCCCATCCCCGTGACGGTGCTGGAGCCGGAAACGAAAGACGAACCCGCCCCCAAAACGGAAACGGACGGCCCCAACAAGCCAACCAACGGCAAGCTGCGCCGCATCGTGGCGGCAATCGTGGCCGCGGCGCTGGTGATCGCCATTGCCGCCATCTCCCTTGTGTCGAATGGCGGCAGCACCGAGGACACCCACACCACCGGTGGCGACGCCTCCACGTCAACGGAGGACAGCAGCGTGGAACCTGAACCCGAACCGGAACCTGAACCATTCGATGGCCCGAAGGTCACGGTGGCCAACCTGTCCAACTTCCAGGCCGCCCTGGAGGACGACAGCGTCACCTCTATCAACCTGGTGGGCAACATCACCTGGGAGACCGAGAACGGCGTTCTGGAAATCAACAAGGCCGTACATATTGCGACCGATATGGGGCTGCTCAGCCTCCAGGCCGTGGTCGTGGGCGAGGGCGGCAGCGTCGAGATCGCCAGCGGCGGCAACCTCTGCGCAGAAATCGGCCTGATTCAAACCAAGGACGGCGGCAGCATCACCGTGAGGGACGGCGGCAGCGTGGACGCCTGGAAGCTCTGGGTGGAGCAGGAGGACGACCTGACCCTGGAGGACGGAGCCAGCATCAACGTGTACGGAAACGATTCGTGGGACGAGATAAAAGCTGATTCCATGCTGTACATCGCTCTCTCTGAGGAGGAGCTGTTTGCCGACGCCACCCCCGTCACCACCTGGGACGAGCTGCAAGCCGCCCTGGAGAACGGCAACACCCAGGCCGTGAAAGTCACCAGCGGCAGCGAGATCAACATGCCCGAGTCCGAGTGGTTCGACGCGCAGGCGCCCGTTCTCATCGAGGAGGGCGCGGTGTTGACAGCCGCAGAGGACGGCGGAGGGTTCCTGCTCGACACCGTGCTGGTCAACCGGGGGACCTTGACCTGTGACCTGTACCTGGATGACAGCGAGAGCAACGTCATCGTCAACTACGGCACCATGAGCGGCTACCTGTGGGGTTGCAGCTGGAGCGTGTTCCTCAACGTGGGCCAGATGAACCTGTGCGGAGGGCTTATGCTGCAATGCACCGACCTGGTCAACCTGGGGACGATCAACGCCGTCGGCGAGGGCGAGGAGATTTTCTTCGACTTCCGGGAAAGCGGTCTGATGAACTTCGGCGTCTGGACGCTGGAGGGGCAGAACACGACGGACGGCGAGCAAGCCTTCCTCACCTCCACCGGCAGGTTTGTCAACTGGGGTACCCTTGAAATTGGGGCCGACGCCCAGCTGGAGAACTACAACTACATGGACAACTACGGCAGCATCAACCTGACCGAAGCCTCCTCGACCCTGAAAAACGATGGGAGACTCTACATGAACGAGGGCCAGATCAATGCCGTAACGGACAGCTCACTGGACGGCGAGGGTCTCATCACTTACACTGACGCGGACGCGCTGACGTTGCCGGAAAACATCTCCGAGGCGTTGACCCTGTTCCACGATTCGGGCGACGGCGATGGGGTCACATGGGTCTCCAATCCGGAGGAGCTGGAGAGCGCTCTGGCCGACGACGAGGTGTACCGAGTGGTTTTGGACAACGAGGACGTCACCGTGTCCGGCGACCTGACCGTCAACAAGCAGCTGATTCTTTACAGCACCCTGACCGTGGAGGGCAGCCTGACCGTGACCGGCGAGGGCGCACACCTCTCTGGGGCGGTCAATGCCGACAGCCTCTCCGTCTCGGACGGCGCTGTGGCGGATATCGATGACTGCACCCTCGGCAGCTTGACCGTGGAGGGTAGCGCGGTGTATACCGGATCTTGGGAGTCTGAAGCCTCGCTGACCCTGGATCACAGTTTACTTGTGGCCTATGATGAACTTCACCTGGCGAACGCGGAGGTCACGCTGGAAAGCAGCGTGATGCGCGTTTGGAAGGGTTTGGGTCTTGAAAACTGCAGCGTGACCATCGATGAGAACAGCGAAATGACCCCTGGGTATGGCGGCTTCACCCTGAGCGGGGACAGCACGCTGACCAACTACGGCAGCTTTGAGGTACGCAACAACCACTGGATCTTTTGTTGCGACCTGGACGGCACTGTGAACAACTACGGCGAAATGAACCTGGCACAGGATATGAACGTGAACCTGAACGGTTCGCTGACCAACTACGGTACCCTGTACGGCAAGTACTCGCCGGACGATGATAATGGTCTGTTCATCTCCGGCAGCCTGAACAACCAGGGCACGTTCTACCTGGACGGCGCCACGTTGGCCGACGTTCTCCGGGACGACGGCATCTATTCCGGCAACGACCCGGAGTGATTTTTGCAAAAAAAGCGGCCTGCTCTTTGAGCAGGTCGTTTTTTTGCAGCTGTTGGCTGTTAGCTTTGTTTCGTTGGTTTTTGAGGTGGTCCCTTTGAATCAGTCCTATCAGTGATTCCAGCGTGAAACCCCTCCGTCACGGCTACGCCGTGCCACCTCCCCTTTCAGGGCAAGGAGCGCAGCGGAAGTGCCGCTTGACGGCGGAGGCAAGAGGGGATAGCGCTTGTCGGTTGTTCTGCGTTTTCGCCCAATATAGTACATTCTTTATTTGTAAAACAGCTATTATGGCACTTTTTTCGTTCCTTTTCAATCTTTTTAAGCGGTTTGCTCGGGAAATATTTGTTTAATCTGGTTATCCCGTTTACTCAGCCTTGTGCCAGAAACCCCTCCGCCACCGCCTAAAGGCGGCGGCCCTCCTCCCCTTTCAGGGGAGGCAAGGGGGGAGAGTGCTTGTCATTTGATTTGCGTTTTTTCTCACGGCGGAAGAAATTTGGACTGTTATCCACTTAATCAGAAGAACCTTACCCGAAACGTAGTGCCTTTCTGTAACTGACCACCCCTCTTGCCTCCCCTGAAAGGGGAGGTGGCACGGCGTAAGCCGTGACGGAGGGGTTTCGCGCCGAAAACACTGATAGGGTCGGTTCCAAAAAAACACCTCAAAAACCAACGACACAAAGCTAACGGCTAAGAGCTAACAGCCAACAGCTAAAATCTGCGCAGCAGATTTTACTCTTGCAGGTCCGAGAACAGGTGGTCGATGACCTCTGTCATCCGTTCGCTCATGGATTCGTCCTCCCCGGCGGTCAGCGCGTAGAGGACGAGCCAGTCCGTGGCGTTGCGGGGGTCCAGGGTGGGCATACCGCAGTCGGTGAGGATGGCGTTGAGCACCCACCAGTGGTCCTCCAGCCGGTCCTGGAGAGAGAGGTAGTCCTCGTCCAGCTCGCTATACTCGCCGTCCACCGCGTTCTCCGTGACGATGTACAGAATCAGCAGCAGCTTTCGGGTCACGTCCTCCTTGTGCGCCAGGATGTTCTTCAGGGCGGTGGCGTTGGGCCAGTTGCGCTTGAGCAGCTTCTGGGTCACGCTGTAGCGGGTCCGGTTGCGGCCGGAGGGCATATGGAGGGAGAGATATTGCTCCATGACCTTTTCGATGGAGTAGTCCTGCTCGTCGCCGTCGTCCCAGCCGTTGTCCGGGTGGGTGAGCTGCTTCATGTATTTCTCGAAGTACCGGTAGGCCCGGGCGTGGAGCTGGCCGAACTTGTCGATGTTGTCCAGGAAGGTCTGCCGCAGCTCCTCCCGGGTGTGGGCGGAGAGAAAGACGCTTTGCAGCTCCCTGGTGATGTGGGTCCCGTTGGCATCCGGGTAGTCCTTCATCCGGGGCGCCGGGGGCAGGGACTGATAAAAGGCGCGGGCCTCCTCGTAGCTGCCGTCGTTGCGCAGGAACCAGGCGTAAATCACGTCCTTGGGGTCCCGGTAGTGGATGCCGTACTCGGTACACTGGCCCAGCAGCAGGCTGGCCTGGGCCTCTGTCAGGTCCAGGGCGAAGGCGATGCGGAACACGTCCTCCCGGTTGGTGGGCTGGTTCCTGCCGTTCAGCCAGTTCTGCACCTTCCGGGCGACGGAGGTGGGGGCAGTATTGGTTTCATAGACCTGGAAAAAGTTGGTCAGCCGGGTGCGGATGTCCGGATAGGGGTACTGGTCGCGCAGCATCTCGGAAAAGGTCCGCAGCTCCACGCAGCCGTCCTGGAGATACTTCGCCGCCATTTTCGGCGTCATCGCGCCGGAGGAGAGGCAGTCATATTCTGCTGCGGCACGGGTGGTCAGGTGAATTTCCATGCGTTGGTTCACTTCCTGTGCAATCCCGCTGCCCAGTCGAAGCAACAGGGAGAAATCGGTTGGGGGGCCGCCGCTGGCGGGCGTGTTTTGTCGATTTTGCTTTTCTGGTGCTATTATACGGCGTTTTTCATTGCTTTTCAATGATAACATTAAAAGAATCCAGATTTTATGGCTTTTTCCCTTGTGCGCCGGACTGCCATCGGCGCGCATTCAAAGGCCAGCGGACGTGGAGGCGCTGTTTTGTCGCGCAGGATTTCATTTTGAACTGCGCCCGGGAAACCCGATATTTGATTCACAAACTTGATTTCCTGGACTGGGCAATCAAGTTTGCAAAGCTTGCGGAAAAATTACACTTTTTTGTAGGGGCGGCCCTTGGCCGCCCGCAGCTTTCGCGTGGGTTTCCCGGGCGGCCACGGGCCGCCCCTACAGGCGTGTGAATAAAAAACGGATTTTTCGCTTGTGCGCAGTTCAAATGGCTTTAAATATCTGGAAACACGGCGTCTGATTCGCAAACTTGATTTCCGTGGAACTCGGGTGTTGCCCATTTCGATGCGCAATGCTATAATGGAAATGGTCCATAGTGAGGAGCTCCTTTCTGAATTGTTGCGTGGTAACTCAATTCCGCCATTGATCCGTCACTGTGGATGCTCTTTTCCTGTTGCAACTCCATTTGCAATGGGCTTTCATACAAAATGAGAACGGAGAGATTGCTTTGAAGGATGTCAAATATCTGATTTTCGGGGCCGCCTATTACGAGGAATATATGCCCTGCGAGCGCCTGGAACAGGATATGCAGATGATGGCGGACGCCGGATTGAACACCATCCGCATTGCCGAATCCACCTGGAGCACGGAGGAACCGACCCCCGGCTGCTTCGACTTCTCCCACGTGGACCGGGTCATCGACGCGGCGGAGCGGCACGGGGTCCAGGTCATTGTCGGCACCCCCACCTACGCCGTCCCCCACTGGCTGGTGCAGATGGACCCGGACGTGCTGGCGACCACAAAGGGCGGCAAAAACCGGTTTGGCCCCCGGCAAAATATGGACATCACCAACCCGACCTATCGTTCCTACGCGGAGCGTATCATCCGGGCGCTGGTGTCCCACACCGCCGGGCGGAAAAACGTCATCGGGTACCAGATCGACAACGAGACCAAGCACTACGGAACCGCCGGGGCGGGGGCGCTCCGCCTGTTCCGGCGATGGATGCGGGAGCAATACCAGACCATCGAGGCCGTCAACCAGGCGTTTGGTCTGGCCTACTGGAGCGACTCCGTCACGCGGTTCGATGACCTGCCCGACCCGACGGGGGCGGTCAACGCCAGCTACGCCTGCGCGTTTGCCCGGTTCCAGCGGCAGCTGGCGGCAGAGTTTTTGCTGTGGCAGTCTAACATCGTCAAGGAGTACCTGCGGCCCGGCCAGTTTATCACCCAGAATTTTGACTACGACTGGAAGCCCTTCGGCGCGCCCGGCCAGCAGAACGGCTACTCCTGGGGGGTCCAGCCGGACATCAACCAGTGGGACGCGGCCAAAGCCCTGACCCTCATCGGGACGGACATCTACTGCTTCGCCCAGGACAGGCTCACCGGCCGGGAGATTGCCTTCGGCGGGGACGTTATGCGCTCCCTGCGGCAGGACAACTATCTGGTGCTGGAGAGCCAGGCCCAGGCGTTCAAGGAGTGGCTGCCCTATCCGGGCCAGCTGCGCCTGATGGCCTACAGCCACCTGGCGTCGGGGGCCTGCGGCGTGATGTACTGGAACTGGCACTCCATCCACAACGGCCCGGAGTCCTACTGGAAGGGACTGCTCAGCCACGATCTGCTGCCCAACCCCACCTATGAGGAGGCGTGTCAAATCGGGCGGGAGTTCCGGCGGCTCTCCCCCACCCTGACCGGCATGAAAAAGAGAAACCGCATCGCCCTGGTGGTCAGCACCGACACGGTACACACGCTGAACTGGTTCCCCACAGACCGGGAGGTGGGCTACAACGACGTGGTCCACTGGGTCTACGACGCCCTCTATGACCTGAACCTGGAATGTGATGTGATTTATGTCCAGCAGACGGACTGGGAGCAGTACGACCTGGTCGTGTTCCCGGCGCTGTACACCGCCCACCGGGAGCTACGGGAGCGGGTGCGCGCGTTCGTGGAGCGGGGCGGCACGGTGTTCGCCACCTTCCGCAGCTTTGTGGCCGATGAGAATGTGAAAATCGCCCATGAGCCCCTCCCCGCCGGTCTGACCGATGTGTTCGGCATGACCTATCAGCAGTGGACCCAGCCGGTCAATGTGACCGTAGAGGGGTCCGAGGCCAGCCATTGGATGGAACTGCTCCGCCCCTCTGCCGCAGAGGCGGTCAGCCGGTACCGCCACAAGTATTGGGGGGAGTACGCCGCCGTCACCCGGAACCGGTATGGGCGCGGTACGGCCTGGTATCTGGGGACCATGCTGCCCCCGGAGTCTTTGAAGCAGTATCTGCTGGCCGCCGCGGCGGACGCGGGGATCGAACCGCCAACCGAGCGCTGGCCGGTCATCCTGCGCAGCGGCGTCGGGCAGAGCGGGAAAGCCCTGCACTTCGCGCTGAACTATTCCTCCGAACCGGCAGCGCTGCCCAGCCCCTGCTCCGGGGTGGAGCTGTTGACAGGCCGCGTCTGCCAGAAGGGGGAGGCGCTGCACCTGCCCGACTGGGGCGTTCTGATTCTGGAGGAGGCAGAGAAGTCGTAAGGAGGCCCGCGTTTGTCACGCCAAATATCTGCCGCACCGAAAACCGGGAGGCAGTTTCATGGCGGCGGCGCAGCCGTGTTTTTCCCTCTCTCGTCTGCTACGCGCCGGTCCGGGTCTATGGCCCGGACCGGCGTGCTGGCGTTCTATCATAAAGATTGGGGTCAGGTATAGCACCTGGCCCCAAATTCATAAAAAGGTTTTGCAGTTATGAAGGAAATCCCCTCAGAGGCAGGCGTAGACCGCCTCCCGGGCGGCGGCGTCGGCCTCTAAAATCTGGTCTAACGTGTCGGCGGGGCCGTCCGGCACCGCCTCCAGCGCCCGGGCCACCAGCTCACCGATCTCCAGGAACTTGATTTTGTCCTGCAAGAACAGGCCCACCGCCGCCTCATTGGCGCCGTTGAGCACGGCGCAGGCCACGCCGGGCTTCCGGGCCGCGCCCAGCGCCAGCTTCAGACACTGGAAGGTCTCCAGGTCCGGCCTCTGGAAGGACAGAGGCGGGCAGTCGAACAGGTCCAGCTCCTTCGCCACGCCCTCCGTCCGGGCGGGGTAGGTCAGGGCGTACTGGATGGGCAGACGCATATCCGGCACGCCCAGCTGGGCGAGAATGGCGTTGTCCCGGAACTCCACCAGAGAGTGAACGATGCTCTGCCGGTGGATGGCGATGGTGATCTGCTCCGGGGCCACCTGATAGAGCCGCATGGCCTCGATGAACTCCAGCCCCTTGTTCATCAGGGTGGCGCAGTCGATAGTGATTTTGGCCCCCATCTTCCAGGTGGGGTGTTTCAGGGCGTCGGCCCGGGTGTAGTGGGCCAGCTCCTCCCGGCTCTTGCCGAAGAAGGGGCCGCCGGAACAGGTCAAAATCAGCCGTTTCAGCTCCCCGTGGTCCCGGCTGCCCTGGAGGCACTGGAACAGGGCGGAGTGTTCGCTGTCCACCGGGATGATCTCCGCGCCATACTCCTTCGCGGTGCGCATGACCAGCTCCCCGGCGCAGACCAGCGTCTCCTTGTTGGCCAGGGCGATGCGCTTTTTCTCCCGCAGGGCGGCCAGCGTGGGCCGCAGGCCCACCATGCCCACCACGGCGGTGAGAACGGTGTCCGCCTCCGGCAGGGTGGCGGCCTCCAGCAGCCCCTCCACGCCGGAGGCCACCCGCACGTCGGTATCCGCCAGGCGGATTTTCAGCTCTGCGGCGGCGGCGGGGTCGTAGCAGACCGCCAGCTTGGGGTGGAACTGCCGGACCTGCTGCTCCAGCAGGTCCACGCTGCGGTTGGCGGTCAGGGCAGCCACCGACATCCCGCAGGCGGCGATGACGTCCAGGGACTGCCGCCCGATGGAGCCGGTGGAGCCAAGCAAAGAAATGGTTCTCATACACTCACCTTTCAAAATTGAAAGAAGGGAAACACCGTCACCATGAGATAGGTAAACGGCGCGCAGAAAACCACGCTGTCGAACCGGTCCAGGATGCCGCCGTGGCCGGGCAGCAGATGGCCGTAGTCCTTGATGCCGGACTCCCGCTTGATATAGGAGAAGAACAGGTCCCCCAGCTGGGAGAGCAGACTGCCCACCAGCCCGTACAACACCAGCACCGGCAGGTTGGGGACGTAGCCCCAGAAGTACTGCACGATAAAACCGTACACCACGCAGCACAGCACCGAGCCGAGAAACCCGCCCAGGCTGCCCTCCACCGTCTTTTTGTGGGAGAGCTTGGGGGCCAGCTTGTGTTTGCCGCAGGCCATGCCCACAAAGAGGGCGAAGGCGTCGCTGGTGAAGGCGGAGACAAAGGGCAGCAAGATAAAGAACTTCTCATGCTCCAGGTCCGCAATCAGCACAAACACCGACAGCAGCGAGGGGATGACGAACGCCGCGAACCCGGCGATGCCGATTTGCCCAAAGGTCACCTGCCGGTCGCTGGCAATGGCGAAGGAACCCGCCGCCACCAGAAAGCCGAAGGCCAGGGCGATGCCCACGTTAGGCTCCGCGCCGAAGTAGAACCAGAAGGGGATGAGCATTGCCACCACCATGGAGGTGACGACCAGCCCCTTGTTTTTCACCTCGCCGGTGGCGTACATAGACTCGTGGACGGTGATGGCGCACATCACCGCCAGGATGATGGGCAGACACACCGGCGGACACACCAACAGCACCGCGATCAGCACCGGAATACAGACCACGGCCACCAAAATACGACTGAGCATAGGTCAAACACCTCCATACCGGCGGGAACGCTTCTGGTAAGACGCGATGGCGGCCAACAGGTCGTCCTTGGAGAAGTCCGGCCACAGCACATCGGTGAAATAGAACTCGGCGTAGGCCGACTGCCACAGCAAAAAGTTGGAGGTGCGAATTTCCCCGCTGGGCCGGATGATCAGGTCCGGGTCGGGGATGTCCTTCGAGTAGAGATACTGGGAGAAGCTGGCCTCGGTCAGCTCCGCCGGGTCGGCCCGGCCCGCGGCGCAGTCCGCCTGCCACGCCTTCATGCCCCGGATGATCTCGTCCCGGCCGCCGTAGTTCAGGCAGACGTTCACCTGATAGCCCTCGTACCGTTTGGAAATCTCCTGGGTCTCGGCGCAGAGAGTTTGCAGCTCCGGGGAGAGTCGGGTCAGGTCGCCGAAGAAGTTCAGCTTGATGTGGTCCTTCTCCATGGTCTCGATGGCCTCTCCCAGGTACTTTTTCAGCAGCGCCATGATGGCGTTGACCTCCTCAAGAGGCCGCTTCCAGTTCTCGGTGGAGTAGGCGTAGACCGTCAGGTAGTCCAGGCCGATGTCCTTGCCGTAGGTGGCGATGGTGCGGAAGGTCTCCGCGCCCACGGCGTGGCCCGCCGTCCGGGGCAGGCCCCGCTTTTTGGCCCAGCGGCCGTTGCCGTCCATAATGATGGCCACATGACGGGGCAGGCGGTCAAAATCGACCTCAATGGTTGTTTCCTTGCTTTTGAATAGTGCCATAGTGATGCTCCAATATCAGCAGAGAGGCGCGCTGTCCTCTCTGCTGATATTTGTGTGATTTGCGTATGTTTTGCCAAACGCCCGTTAAACGCTCATCAGTTCCTTTTCCTTGGCGGCGGTCAGGCCGTCGATCTCCTTACAGCGCTTATCGGTCAGGTTCTGCAATTCTTTTTCGTAGTCCTTGGCCATGTCCTCGGTGATTTCGGACTTCTTCTTCATAGCCTTGATCTTGTCCATGGCGTCCCGGCGGATGTTGCGCACGGCCACCTTGCCGTTTTCGCCGTACTTGCGGACCTGTTTGGTCAGGTCCTTACGGCGCTCCTCGGTCAGCTGGGGGAAGTTCAGCCGGATGACGCGGCCGTCGTTCTGGGGGTTGATGCCCAGGTCAGAGGTGTTGATGGCCTTCTCGAT
Source organism: Clostridiales bacterium (assembly GCA_021205205.1). Classification (GTDB taxonomy): domain Bacteria; phylum Bacillota; class Clostridia; order Oscillospirales; family Oscillospiraceae; genus Onthomonas. The sequence goes on along the minus strand of JAJPXY010000101.1, from coordinate 16,088 downwards.
GGCCTTGAGCAGGGAGCGGTCCCAGGGCTGGATGAGCAGCTGCCGGGGGTCGGGAGAGGAGATGGACGCCACCTGGTTCAGAGGGGTGGGGGTGCCGTAGTACTCCACGGTGATGCGGTCCAGCACCTGGGCGTTGGCCCGGCCCGCCCGGACGGCGGCGAAGTCGCCCTCCACGGAGCGGATGGTCTTTTCCATGCGGGCGTCGTATTCCTTTGTAAAGTCGTTCATTGTTCTGCCTCCTTTGGCTGAAATGCAATATAAATCCAATCAATCAGCTGACCACCGTGCCGATTTTCTCGCCCATGACCGCCCGGACGATGTTCTTGGGGTCCTTCATGGCAAAGAGCAGCACCGGGATGTTGTTGTCCATGGAGAGGGAGGTGGCGGTGTAGTCCATCACGCCCAGGTGCTGGGACAGCACGTCGTCGTAGGAGATGGAGTCGTACCGGGTAGCGGTGGGGTCCACCACGGGGTCGGCGGTGTAGACGCCGTCCACGTTTTTGGCCAGCAGGATGACGTCCGCGTCGATCTCCGCCGCCCGCAGCACCGCCGCCGTGTCCGTGGAGAAGAAGGGGTTGCCGGTGCCGCAGCCGAAGATGACCACACGGCCCTTTTCCAGGTGGCGGATGGCCTTGGAGCGGATATAAGGCTCGGCGATGGCCCGCATCTCGATGGCGGTCTGCACCCGGACGGGGACCTCCTTCTGCTCCAGCACGTCGGCCACAGCCAGGGCGTTGATGGTGGTGGCCAACATCCCCATGTGGTCGGCCCGGACGCGGACCATGTTCTCGCCGCCGTCCTTCTTGCCCCGCCAGAAGTTGCCGCCGCCGACGACCACGCCCACCTGGACACCCAGCGCCACACATTCCTTGATGGCGTCGCAGACCTCGCCAATTACATCAAAATCCAAGCCCTGTTTTTTGTCCCCGGCCAGGGCCTCGCCGCTGATTTTCAGCAGGACACGTTTGTATTGGGGTGTTGCCATAATTACCAGCTCCTCAAGTATCGTAATTTGGGTTCCGTCTTTTTACAAGGCGTGCGGCTCCCGCCGCACAGTTTGACTAACTTATTCTAAACCATTTTCCCCTGTTTGGAAAGAGGGAACCATAAATTTTTTGAAAACTCACAAAAATATGTCAACGTTCGGCGTTTTGCCAGGCGGCGCAGGACGTTTTCCCCGCTCAGCGGTACTGCTCCAGGTATTGTTCCACAGAGCGGGTCATCTCCCGGGAGAAGTCGGAGTTGTACTTGCGGTCACAGAACCGGGTCGTCCAGTCCTCGAAAGGCAGTTCCCCCCGACGCTGGTCCAGCATCCCCCCGCAGTCCCGCTCCGTGGGATAAGTGTTTTCGCAGACGGTATAGCTCTGGCCGAACCGGAGGGGCTTGGGCCGTTGGAGCTGCTGCTCGGTCGGGTACCCAAAGACCACCATGGCCGCCGGGAGGACGTAGTCCGGCAGGCCCAGCAGCGCCCGGTGCTGCTAGTACTGCTCCAGGATGTCCCCGATGTAACAGGAGCCAATGCCCAGGCTCCAGGCGGCGGTGACGGCGTTCTGGGCCGCCACAGAGGCGTCTACCACCGCCAGCAGCAGGTCGCCCACCCCCGGCTGCCGGTACTCGCACCCCGCCGTCTGGTAACAGTCCAGCCACTTTTTGCAGTCCGCACAGAAAATCAGCACCAGCGGCGCCCGGGCGATGAAGGGCTGGTTGTCGCAGGTGACCGCCAGCTGCTCCTTCAGAGTCTGGTCGGTGATGTCCAGCACGGTGTAGAGCTGCTGACACCCGGCGCTGGGGGCCTCCGCCGCCGCGCACAAAATCAGCTCCTTCTCCCGGGGGCCGATGTGCTTGTCCTGGAAGGCCCGGACGGATTTCCGGTCAAAGAGTTCCTGTACCGCTGCGGGAGCGTTGGCGCAAAGGCGCTCTCTGGTTTCGCTGTAGTGTTCCATGCTGACCTCCTTGTTGCTTGTCATGGAAATCCCCTGGCAAAGGGTGGCTTCGCCAGGGGAGAGAAAGGCTACTGTTTACGTGGCGCTTCCGTCGGGGGTGGTTTCGGAACCGGAATCACCGGAATCCCCGCCGGAGGAAGAACCGGAGCCGCTTTCCCCGGAGGAACTGCCGCCAGAAGAGGAGCCGCTGGAGCTGTCCGTGGAGGTGGAGGTGTCGGTAGACGTGCCGGAGCCGCTGCCGGACGAGCCGGAACCGGACGTGCCTGAGGTGCCGCCGGAGGACGAGCTGCCAGAGGAGGCGGAGCAGCTGCCGCCGGAGGAGGAGCCCGAGCTGGACGAACCGGAGCTGCCGCTGGACGTGCCGGAGCTGGACGAACCGGAGCTGCTGCTGGACGAGCTGGAGCCAGACGAACCGGAGCTGCTGCTGGACGAGCTGGAACCGCTGTTGGACGAGGACGAAGTGGAGCTGTCCGAGCCGGAACTGCTGTCCGAGGACGACTTATCCGACGAAGTGGAGCTGTCGCTCGACTTCTTCGACGAGCTGGAGCTGCCGCTGGACGCGGACTTGACCGTAATGGTTATGTTCTTGGTGGCCTGGGTGTAGGTGTCGGTGGCGAAGGCGGTGACCTTGATGGTGGCCTTGCCCGCTCCTACGATGGTGACCTTGCCGTTGGCGTCCACCGTGACCACGTTGGTGTTGCTGGAGGCGTAGTCCAGCGCGCCGTCGCCGGTGGACTTGGCATCCAGATAGAAGGAGCCGTCGCCCACCGTCTTGGTGTAGGAGGAGGTGCCGGTGATGGTCTGGGCCAGTTCCGCCGTGGAGGCCACGCCGCCGTAGAGGATCACATAGCTCCCCACCTCCACGTTCTCATACACCTGCTGGGCCAGCTCCAGAGGCATATTGATGCACCCGTGGGAGCCGGATTCCAGGTAGACCTCGCCGCCGAACTCATCCTCGGAGCGCCAGGTGGCGTCGTGGAGGCCGATGCCGCCGTTAAAGGGCATCCAGTAGCTGACCCAGTCGTGGTAATCCGCGCCGTTGAACCAGCGGTCGGTCTCCATGGAGTCGATGGTGTACAGGCCCGTGGGGGTGGAGCAGCCGGTGGCCACGTCGCCGGAGCAGATGTCCCCTTCCGCGATCAGCTCGCCGTCCTTATAGAGCCACAGGTGCTGGCTGTCCAGGTCCACCTCCACATAGCTGCCGCCCAGGTCGGTGGTGCCCTCGATGCCCACCGAGGTGGAGGCATAGGGGGCGTCCCGCTGGCCGTCGGTCATGGTGTCCACGCAGTCGATGATGTCGTTGTACAGTGCGTCGGTGTCCACCGTCTCGTCCGAGGCGGGGACGCTGACCTCCACAAAGGTGCCGGTGCTGGTGACGAACTGGGAGGTGGAGTTGTCGTGGACGCTGTAGGTCTCGTACATCTGGGTCACATAGGCCTGGAGCTTGTCCCCGTTCACGGCGACGGAGACGCCGTCGCTGTCCACATAGAGCCACTGGCTCAGCAAATCGTACCCGATCTCCTCGGTGCCGTAGATGTCCGCGCTCTCCACGGAATAGGTGTAGATAATGCTGAGATTCAGCTTGGTGTTGGCATCCTCCAGCGCCTGCTGCATCTCCTCGCCCTCGGCGGTGCGGATCTCGGTACCGTAAAGGCCGCTCTCCACCACGTCCAGCGTCTCCGCCAGGGTAACGGTCTGCTGGGCGATGGCCTCGGCCAATTCCCCGGCGTCCACGGTCCCGCCCACGGTCTCCTCCTCGACGGTGAACTTGCCCATGGTCTCACTGTAGACCAGCTGCGCGTCCACCGGGGTCACCCCGGCCAGCGCGTCCAGCTCGTCCCAGGCGGCGACCAGGCTGGTCAGCGCCGCCTCGTCATAGGTCAGCAGCGACTCGTCCGTCAGCTCCAGGTCGGCGGCGGACAACTCCGCCGCGTCGGTCCTGTTCTGGGTGCGCACCAGCTTGGTCAGGTGGTTGCCGGAGCTGACCTCCAGTGTGATGGCCTCTCCGGTGACAGTCTGCTGGGAATCAGCGAACTGCACCGTCAGCACATATTCCTCCGCCAGGTCGGCGATCTTGGCTTCCGCCTCCTCGGCGGTCAGTCCGGATACGTCCACGGAGTTCACCGTGGCCCCCTCATAAAAGGTCTTGCCCCGGTTGGTGGCCAGCGTCAGCCGGACGGCCACAAAAATCAACAGCCCCACGATGATGGCGATGATGATGACCAGGGCGGCGATCATTGCGGTCATTCTGTTCCGCTTATTGTTTTCCATATAGCATCCCTGCCTCATTTGCGTTCTTGTAGGAAGCTCTGCCCGACACAGGCCACCGGAACCGGTCAGGCCCCATAGGTGACAGGGGCCTCCAGCCCCAGATAGGTCAGGAAATCTGTGATGGAGTTTTTCTCCTTGTTGCTCAGCGAGTCGTTGTAGACGAACAGGTCAAAGCCGATGACATAGTCGCTGCCCTCCACCGCGATGTTGCCGGTGAGGACGGTGACGTCACACTCCTCGTCCTCGTCATAGTACGCCAGCCCGGCCACGCAGGCGGAGCCGTCCGCCGCCGAGACCACGTCGCTGGCCTCCTGGGTCAGCGCATATTCATAATCGTCCTGGAAGGTGCTAGAGAAAATCTCCAGGTTCTCCTGGGTGATCTCCTCGAGGGAGCGGCCGTCGGTGACGATGTTGGAGTACTCCATCTGGTAGTTGGAGGTGTACAGGAAGATGTCCACCACGCCGTTGGAGTCGCTCTCCACCTCCACGGTGTTGTATTTCTTCATCACGGGGATGGTGGCAGTGACGCCGTCGTCGGTGACCATCTCGGTGGCCACCAGCCGGTCATAGCCCTCGATGGCCGTTGTCACCAGCTCGTCAGAGGCCTCGGTCTCCTCCTCGTCGTCGGTAAAGAAGTCGTCGTAATCCGCTTCTTCATCGTCGTCCTCCTCGGTGTCCTCCTCATCGTCAAAGCCTTGCAGGTAGTTGCGGCAGATGATGGCGTCCATAAAGACGGTGAACACGTCCTCGGACATGGTGGAATACTCGGTGGCCTCCTCCGGCATACCGATGGCCAGGTCGGCATCGGAATCCACGGGGTAGACGCTCAGGCAGTAGTTGACGCTGTCGTCCCGGCGGTCGGTCAGATCCAGGGTGTAGCCGGACGCTTCGTCGCCGCAGGTGACCAGCTTCATGGTCCAGTCGTTCCAGTCGCCGTAGGCTTCCAGCTCAGTCAGGTCCTCGTAAGTCTCCTCATAGTCGTACCAGAGGGTGTCCATCAGGTCGGTCATGGTCCAGCCAGAGGCGTCCAACAGGGCGCTGAAGTTGTCGTTGATGTAGTCGCTCAGGAAGGTCTGGTAGGTAGACTTATCCTCCACCAGGCTCTTGTAGACCTTCAGCAGCTGGGTCTGTAGGTCGCCCAGCCCCAGTCTCAGGGTGCAGGTGCTGGAGCTGGTGGAGACCTCGTCCGCCGTGGCCTTTTTGACGCTGTTATAGACGTTTTCCAGCAGCTCCTTCACCGCCGCGAAGCCGTCGCCCTCCAGGGTGGCCCAGGGGTCCTCCTGGAGCTGGATGCTGATGTAGTCCGTGGGGAAGCGCTCCGCCAGGTCGGCCGTCTCCTCCACGAAATAGTCGCTGTCCTCCTCATCGGTGTCCTTGAACCGCTCGGAGAGGTAGCTGGACGCCGTCACCACGTCCACATAGAGCTGGTCCCTGTCCACAAGCAGGGTGGTCAGGGTCTTGCCGTTGGCCATGGTCATGGTCAGCGACGCCTGCTTGGCGCTGGCGTACCACGCCCCGTCCAGAGTCATGGTGGTGGAGGCGGCCTCGCCGGTCTCCTCGTCCAGTGAGTTGACCTGCAGCGTGTAGGTGAAGTCGTCCAACGCCTGGACCGCCTCGATGGTCTCGTATACGTCCATGGCGGTCTCGCTGGCGTAGGTCTTGGTCACGGTGGAGTCGGCGCTGTCGGCGGAGCTGTCCCCGCCTGAGGAGCCGCCGCACCCCGCCAGGGAAAGCGTCATCCCCAGGGCCAGCACAAACGCAATGATTCGATTTCGCATAAAGTTCTCCTTTTTGTCCTTGTTGTATTCAACTTTTCAGGCCAAAAGACCGTTTACATCTTTCATTGTACCACAATAAAGCATACGGGCAAAAAAAGCAATAGCAATTTGTAAATTTTTAATGGAGATTTCATCTACGCCCAGTTCTCCGCCCGGGCCAGCTCCACCAGCACCTCCACCATCTTCCGCAGAGAGTCCACCGGCAGGTATTCGTGGACGCCGTGGAAGTTGACGCCGCCGGTGGAGAGATTGGGGCATGGCAGGCCCATGTAGCTCAGCCGCGCGCCGTCGGTGCCGCCCCGGATGGGAACGACCTTCGGCTCCACGCCCGCCGCCCGGTAGGCGTCGCCCGCCCGACGCACCAGCTCCATATGCTCCGGCTCGATCTGCTCCCGCATATTGTAATACATATCCCGGATGCCCAGCTCCGCCCGGCCCGGGCCGTAGCGCTGGTTCAGGTAGTCCACGATGGAGCGGAGCAGCTCCTTGCGCTGCTCGAACTTCCGCCGGTCGTGGTCCCGGATGAGCAGGCTCACCATGGCCTTCGTCTCGTCGCCCCGGATGTCGCAGACGTGGAAGAAGCCCTCGTAGCCCTCGGTGTGGGCGGGGGCCTCCGCCGGGGGCAGCAGGCTGACGAACTCGCAGGCCATCAGCGCCGCGTTGACCATCTTGTCCTTGCCCTCGCCGGGGTGGATGTTCTGGCCCCGGAACAGTACCCCCGCGTTAGCGGCGTTGAAGTTCTCGAACTCCAGCTCTCCCAGCGCGCCGCCGTCCACAGTGTAGGCGTATTCCGCGCCGAAGTGCTCCAGGTCGAAGTGGTCCACCCCCGCGCCGATCTCCTCGTCCGGGGTGAAGGCCAGCCACAGGGGGCCGTGGGAAATCTCCGGGTGGGCCAGCAGGTACTCCGCCGCGCTGACGATCTCCGCCACACCGGCCTTGTCGTCCGCCCCAAGAAGGGTGGTTCCGTCGGTGACGATCAGCTCCTGCCCCATGTAATTTTTCAGGCTGGGGAAGCTGGCGGGGGAGAGGACCACGCCCGCTTCTTCGTTCAGGACGATGTCCTCCCCGGTGAAGGGGACAATGCGGGGGTTGGCGTTGGCCCCCGGCGCGTCGGGGGAGGTGTCCATATGGGCGATGAAGCCCAGGGGCGTGACCTCCTCACACCCAGCCGTGGCGGGCAGCAGGGCATACACATAGCCCCACTCGTCCCGCCGGGCCTCCAGGCCCATCTCCCGCAGCTCAGCGCAGAGGTGGTCGCCCAGCGCCAGCTGTTTGGCGGTGCTGGGGAAGGTGTCGCTGGCCTCCGCCGACTGGGTGTCGTAGGAGACATAGGTCAAAAAACGCTGCAAAACGTCCATCGTTTGATTTTCCTTCCTTGACGGGCGGTAGTCGTCCGCCTAAAATAATAGATACCAGAGTCCTTGTTTCCCTGTTTTCACTTCCGGAATGTGTAGGGCCGCCCCTACATGAAAGTGGAAACACTTCCCAGCAAAGAGGCTGCACCCCTTCAACGGGACAACCTCATTATTTTACCACAAAGGAGGTCGTTTGGCTATGGCAGATACCAGAGAATTTCGCTTTTCGGCGCAGGAGGGCGGGCCTTCCCTCTACGGCCGGGCCTGGCGGCCGGAAAACGGCCAGGTCATCGGCCTGGTGCAGCTGGTCCACGGCCTGAACGACCGGGTGGACCGCTACGACGGCTTCGCCCGGCGGCTGGCGGACCGGGGGTTCCTGGTCTTTGGGGAGGATCATCTGGGCCAGGGCAAAAGCGCCCGGCGGGCGCGGCAGCTGGGCTACACCGCCCCCTCCGGCGGCTGGCAGCTGATGGCCGAGGCGGTCTATTCTCTGGGGAGCCGGGCGCGGGAGCGGTACCCCGGCAAAAAGTGGTTCGTGGTGGGCCACTCCATGGGGTCGCTGCTGGCCCGCACCTGCCTCATCGACCACCCGGACGCCTTCGACGGGTGCGTGTTCACCGGCACCAACAGCCCGCCTGTCTCCGCGCTGGAAGCCCTTCTGGCCCGCTGCCGGGAGGAGGAGGCCCGCGTCGGCCCCGCCGGGCGGAGCCGGGAGCTGGCGTCGCTGATCTTCACCGACGTGCTGCACTTCGACCCCGCCGCCGACGCCATGACCGAGGACGGGAAACTGGATCTGCTGTGTTCGTTTGTCCCCACAGTGCGGCTGTTTGAGGACTTTTTCGAGGGACTGCTGTACCTTCACAAAGGGGAAGCCGAGGGCTATACTCACCCGCCCGTGCCGCTGCTGCTGCTCTCCGGGGCGGAGGACCCCACCAACGGCCAGGGCCGGGGGATGCTGAAAACGGCGGAGCAGTTCACCGGGCTGGGGTCCCCCCAGGTGGAGACCCGGCTGGTGGAGGGCCTGCGGCACGAGCTGCTCAACGCCCCCGGCGGGGAGCCGGTGCAGGAGCTTGTGGAGGAGTGGCTGATTAAAATTAGCAATTAGCAATGTGCAATGTGCAATTATGGGAAATCCCGGCGTTTGCCGTCGCCTTGCGGCGAGGAATGACAGTGCTTGCTGCTTGGTTCGTGATTTTGCCCAGCCGTGTGCTGGAAACCCAGCCATTGCTAATTGCACATTGCAAATCGAAAAGGGGCAAGGCTTGCGACAGCCTTGCCCTTTTTTGCGTTTGCTGTGTAGCGGGAATCAAATCGCGGTGATGTCCACCGGCACCAGCTTTTCGCTGCGGCCCCGCTCCCGTGCGGTCAGGATGGCGTGGGCGGTGTCGATGGAGGTCAGGCACAGCACGGAGTGCTCCACCGCCATGCGGCGGATCTTCCAGCCGTCGCCGCCCTCCCGCTTGCTGCGGCTGGGGGTGTTGACGATCATGTCGATGGTGCCGGACTGGATCATGTCCTGCATATTGGGGTGGGCCTGGCCCATCTTGTTGACCATCTTGACGGTGACCCCGGCTTTGCTCAGGAACTCATAGGTGCCCCGGGTGGCGTACAGCTCGATGCCCAGGTCCTCCAACTCCCGGGCGACGCTGAGGGCTTCGCCCTTGTCCTCGTCCTTGACGGTGATGATGACACGACCGCCCTTCTTGGGCGCCTTCATGTTGGCGCCCTTGAAGGCTTTCAGCAGCGCCTGGGGGAAGGTCTCGGCCACGCCCAGGCACTCGCCGGTGGACTTCATCTCCGGCCCCAGGTTGATGTCCACGTCGGTCAGCTTCTCGAAGGAGAACACCGGCATTTTCACGGCGAAGTAGTCCGCCTCGGGGTAGATGCCCGTGCCGTAGCCCAAATCCTTCAGCTTCTGGCCCAGCATGACCTTGGTGGCCAGGTCGATGATGGGCACGTTGGTCACCTTGGAGATATAGGGGATGGTGCGGGAGGAGCGGGGGTTGGCCTCGATGATATACACCGTGTCGTTGTAGATGATGAACTGCACGTTGATAAGGCCAATGACCCCCAGGTGCTTGGCCAGGTTCTTGGTATGGCGGAGGATGGTCTGCTTGTGCTTGTCGTCGATGTGCAGGGGCGGGTAGACGGCGATGGAGTCGCCGGAGTGGATACCGGCCCGCTCCACGTGTTCCATGATGCCGGGGATGAGGATGTCCTCCCCGTCGAACACGCCGTCCACCTCGACCTCCCGGCCCATCAGGTACTTGTCGATGAGGATGGGGTGCTCCTGGACGGTCATGTTGATGATCTTCATGAAGTCCACGATGTTCTCGTCCCGGTAGGCGATTTCCATGCCCTGTCCGCCCAGCACGTAGGAGGGGCGCACCAGCACTGGGTAGCCGATCTCGTTGGCGGCGGCCAGGGCCTGCTCGGTGGTGTAGACCGTCCGGCCTGCGGCCCGGGGAATTTCGCACTTGCGGAGAATTTCGTCGAACCGCTCCCGGTCCTCGGCGGCGTCCACGCCGTCGGCGGAGGTGCCCAGGATGGGCACGCCCATGTCCGCCAGAGCCTGGGCCAGCTTGATGGCGGTCTGGCCGCCGAACTGCACCACAGCGCCCCAGGGGTGCTCCAGCTCCACCACGTGCTCCACGTCCTCGGCGGTCAGCGGCTCGAAGTACAGCTTGTCCGCGATGTCGAAGTCGGTGGAGACGGTCTCCGGGTTGTTGTTGATGATAATCGTCTCGAAGCCCTGGCGTTTCAGCGCCCAGACCGAGTGGACCGAGCAGTAGTCGAACTCGATGCCCTGGCCGATGCGGATGGGGCCGGAGCCCAGCACCAGCACCTTCTTCTTGCCGTTGAAGTCCACGATGGCTTCGTTTTCCACATCGTAGGTGGAATAGTAGTAGGGGGTCTCCGCGTCGAACTCGGCGGCGCAGGTGTCCACCATCTTGTAGGTGGGGTGGATGCCGTAGCGCTTGCGCAGGTCGCGAATTTCCTTCCGGGTGGCGCCGCACAGCTCCGCGATGAGGGAGTCGCCGAAGCCCAGCTCCTTGGCGTAGCGGAGACGGGCGCTGTTGGGGATGCCCTGTTTCAGCTCGTTCTCCATCTGGATGATGATGTCCACCTGGTCCAGGAACCAGAGGTCGATTTTGGTGATGCGGTTGATCTCCTCGGGGGTGATGCCCCGGCGCAGGGCCTCGGCGCAGGCGAAGATGCGCTCGTCGTCCACCACGCTGAGCTGTTCCCGGATGCGCTCGGTGGACATCTCCGCCATCTTGGGCATCCGCAGGGAGTAGACGTTCTGCTCCAGGCTGCGCACCGCCTTCATCAGGGCGCTGGCGAAGGAGTTGCCGATGGCCATGACCTCGCCGGTGGCCTTCATCTGGGTGCCCAGCTTGCGGCTGGCGGTGGTGAACTTGTCGAAGGGCAGGCGGGGAATTTTCAACACGCAGTAGTCCAGCGTCGGCTCGAAGCAAGCGGTGGTCTTGCCGGTGACGGCGTTGGGAATCTCGTCCAGGGTATAGCCCAGGGCAATCTTCGCGGCCACCTTGGCGATGGGGTAGCCGGTGGCCTTGGAGGCCAGCGCGGAGGAACGGGACACACGGGGGTTGACCTCGATGACCGCGTACTCGTAGGAATCCGGGTTCAGGGCGAACTGGCAGTTGCAGCCGCCTTCGATCTCCAGGGCGGAGATGATGTCCAGGGCGGCGGTGCGGAGCATCTGATACTCCTTATTTGCCAGGGTCTGGGTGGGGGCCACCACGATGGAGTCGCCGGTGTGGACGCCCACGGGGTCCAGGTTCTCCATGCCGCAGATGGTGATGACGTTGCCAGCGGAGTCCCGCATGACCTCGAACTCAATCTCCTTCCAACCGGCGATGCACCGCTCGATGAGGACCTCGTGGACCCGGGACAGGTTCAGACCCCGGTCGCAGATCTCCCGCAGCATATACTCGTCGTAGGCGATGCCGCCGCCGGTGCCGCCCAGGGTGTAGGCCGGGCGGACGATGACGGGGTAGCCGATGGAGTTGGTGAACTCGATGGCGGACTCCACATCGTGGACCACCTCGGAGGTGACGCAGGGCTGGTGGATGGACTCCATGGTGTCCTTAAAGCCCTGGCGGTCCTCCGCCTTGTGGATGGAGGCGGCGGAGGTGCCCAGCAGCTTGACGTTGTATTTGTCCAGGGTGCCGTCCTCGTAGAGGTTCATGGCCAGGTTCAGGCCCACCTGGCCACCCAAGGTGGGCAGCACCGCGTCGGGCCGTTCCTTCTCGATGACCTCCTGGAGGGTGTAGACGTTCAGCGGCTCGATATAGACGTGGTCGGCGATGTCCTTGTCGGTCATGATGGTGGCGGGGTTGGAGTTGACCAGCACCACCTCCACGCCCTCTTCCTTCAGGGCGCGGCAGGCCTGGGTACCGGCGTAGTCAAACTCGGCGGCCTGGCCGATGATGATGGGGCCGGAGCCGATGACCAGTACCTTTTTGATGTTCGCATCCTTCGGCATACGTCAGCACGCTCCTTTCTTGTGGCGCTCGATCATGTCCAGAAATTCGTCAAACAGGTAATCCGTGTCCACCGGGCCGGGGGACGCCTCCGGGTGGAACTGGACGGTGAAGATGTTCTTGTTTTTGTACCGCAGGCCCTCGATGCTGCCGTCGTTGACGTTGACGTGGCTGATTTCGGCCACGTCCGGGTCGATGCTCTCCCGCATGACCACGTAGCCGTGGTTCTGGCTGGTGATGAAGCAGCGGTTCCGCGCCAGGTCTCGGACGGGGTGGTTGGCCCCCCGGTGGCCGAAGTGCATTTTCCGGGTCTGCGCGCCGGTGGCCAGGGCCATCAGCTGGTGACCCAGGCAGATGGCGAAGATGGGCAGGTCGGAGTCGTAAAGCTTCTTGACCTCGGCGATGATGTCGCCGCAGTCGGCGGGGTCGCCGGGGCCGTTGGAGAGCATGACCGCGTCAAAGCCGCCGTCCAGGATCACCTGGGCGGGGGTGTGGGCCGGGTAGAGGGTGATGTCCAGCCCCCGGTCGTTCAGCCGCTTGATCATGTTGGTCTTTTGGCCGTAGTCGTACATGGCCAGCTTGTAGCCGGGGCCGGGATAATGCTCCACCTCGGGGATGGTGACCCGCTCCACCGTACCGGCCACCCGGTAGCGGCGGATCTTCTCCAGGCACTCGCCCACATGAAAATGCTCCGCGCAGGTGATCATGCCGTTCATAACGCCCTGTTTGCGGAGGATGCGGGTGATGGCGCGGGTGTCCACGTTCTGGATGCCGGTGATGTCATGCTCCACCAGGTAGTGTTCCAGCGTGTCCTCGCAGCGGAAGTTGCTGCCCCGGGGGGCCAGGTGCCGGACGATGAGGGCTTCCGCCCAGGGGCGGCGGCTCTCGCTGTCCTCGTGGTTGACGCCGTAGTTGCCGATTAGGGGGTAGGTCATCACCACGCCCTGTCCCGCGTAGGACGGGTCGGTGAGAATTTCCTGATAGCCAACCATGGAGGTGTTGAACACCATCTCGCACACACAGTCTTTGGTGCTGCCGATGCTCTCCCCCACAAAGGCCTGTCCGTTTTCCAGGATCAAAATCGCCTTCATAGATTGAAAATCCGCCTTTCTCCTTCTCGTGTCTTCGTTTACACTGCCCGTGTTTGAAAAAAAGGGCCGCCGCCTCACCCGGATGTGTGTGCGCACTGCCCCCTTTGTTGTTTTGGTGTATTATGACACAATTCTCCCGGGTTTGCAAGTTTCCGTACACACATTTTGCTGTTTTCTCACTTCCACCAAAAGTCCGCGGCATAACGCGGCGGCTGTTTGGACAAGATAACGACAGCAAAAGGAGCTGCCGCCGGTCCCACCGGCGGCGGACAGGAAGGACGGGTGAGGGTTCATGGCGGTTTGTTTTGCGCGCACGGTGATCCTCTATCTGCTGCTCATCACCGCGATCCGGCTGATGGGCAAGAAGCAGGTGGGGGAGCTGGAGCCGGCGGAGCTGGTGCTGACCATGCTGGTCTCCGACCTGGCCTCGGTGCCCATGCAGGACTTCGGCATCCCCCTGCTGTTCGGGGTGCTGCCCATTTTGATTTTGCTGTGTCTGACCATGATCTTCTCGGTGCTGACCATGAAAAGCGTCCACTTCCGGGCGCTGCTCTGCGGCAGACCCAGCCTCATCGTGGACCACGGGACGCTGGTGCAGCAGGCCATGGACCGCAACCGCCTGACGGTGGACGAGATGCTGGAGGAGCTGCGGCGGCAGGGCGTCACTGACATCTCCTCGGTGAAGTACGCCGTGCTGGAGGACTCCGGCCAGGTGTCGGTCATCCTCTACAGCGCAAAATCCCCCGCCACGCCGGAGCAGCTGGGGCTGGCCCCGGAGGAGGACGGTCTGCCCCGGGTGGTCATCAACGACGGGCGGCTCATCCGCCACAACCTGGAGCAGCTGGGCAAGACCGACGCCTGGCTGAAAAAAATGCTCCGCAAGCGGGGCTATTCGGACATCCGCTCGGTGTTCCTGATGACGCTGGACGAGCAGGACAACATCTATCTGGCCCCGAAGGAGGACTTGTCATGAAGCGGCTGTGGATCGCCCTGGGGGTGCTGGCGCTGCTGCTGGCGGGGTCGCTGTGGAACACCGCCCGGGTGACACGGGTCTCCGACACCCTGACTGCCGCCCTGAACCAGGCGGAGGCCGCCGTGGCGGAGGACGACTGGGACACAGCGGAGGAACTGACCCAACAGGCTCTGGAGCAGTGGACGGCGGCGGAGCCGTGGCTGGCCTTCGTCCTCTGCCACGAGAACACCGATGAGGTCACCACCGGCTTTCAGGAGGTGCTGGGGTTCCTCCAGTACCGCTCCGCCCCGGAGTACGACAGCGCCAACGGCGCGTTGGTGGCCCAGGTGGAGCATTTGGCGGAGATCGAGGCGCTGAACTGGCAGAATGTGTTATGAGAGAGCTGTTAGCTGCTAGCTCTTAGCTGTTAGTCAGATGCTGCGGACGAGCAGCGAATGCAGTTATCTTTAGCCATGTGCATAAAATCCCTCCGCTACCGCCTAAGGGGGACGGCAAAAGGCTGGATTCCCCCATAATTGCACATTGCACATTGCAAATTGCTAATTGTCAATACACAAATACCGCTACGCCCACGTTGACGGTCTCGTAGATCTTCTTCGCCGCCTCATAGGGGGTATTGACGCAGCCATGGGAGCCGTTGGTCAGGTAGATGTCCCCGCCGTAGCTGCTGCGCCAGCTGGCGTCGTGGATGCCCACGTTGCCGGTGAAGGACATCCAGAAGTTCACGTAGGAGCTGTAGCCCATGGTGACGTAGCTGCCCAGGGTGGCGGGGCTTTTGTGGCAGTCGAAGGCCCAGACGCTGCCGCTGGGGGGTGGCGTTGCCCTTGTTGGGGTTGCCGGTGACCACGGGGGTCTCCACCACCACCTCATAGTCCTTGTAGCACCACATGGTCTGGTCGGCGATGCTGACCTCCACGTAGGTGCCGCCGATGTCGTCCACGCCCCGCTCCTGGGCGGTGTAGAGATAGGCCGGCTCCAGCTCGCCCACCGTCCCCGCCTCCACGGCCTCGATGAGGGCCTCGGTGGTGGTGGGCCGGTCGATGCACCAGCCGTAGTCCCCGCCAGTCAGGGTCAGGGTCTCGCCGCTGTGGGTGGTGACCACATGGGTCAGGCAGAAGGTGTCGTACTGGTAGGCCAGGGTGGTCTTGACCCAGTCAAAGACCAGGTCGTAGTCGATGGCGTAGGTACCGTCCTCCTGCTGGACGATCCAGTCCTTGATGACGGTGTTGTCCGCTACCTCCAGCCGCCCGTCCTCGAAGTCATAGGTAATCTCCGCCTTGAGCCAGCCGTTGATGCGTTCCAGCTCCCGGTTCAGCGTCTCGTCGTCCTCATAGACGGTGGGGGCCAGGTAGCAGCCCGCCGCGTCCAGGTCCACCTCTGCCTGATTGCTGCTGAGGGCGTCCAGCAGCAGCTGGGTGGTCTTTTCCTCGTCCAGCTGGGTGCCCTGGACCTCGGCCTGGATGTAAAACCCCTCGTCGTTTTTCTGGAGGGAGGCGTCCTTCACCTTGGTCACACAGGCCGGGCTGAAGCAGTTCAGGTCGGCGATCTCCTGCTCCGCCTTGGTCTGGCTGTAAGTCGTGTCCTCGGAGGCGGTCAGCGCGTCCTCGGTGAAGTAATAGGTGATCCACAGGGTGGGGTTGTACTGCTCCAGCAGTCGGGCCACGTCGCCGGTGTCGTCATAGGCCAGGTCGATGTCCCTGGCCCGGATGACCTCGGTGACGCCGTCCCGCTCCGCGATGGTCAGGGTGTACTCCTGCACCTGGCGGTTCAGGGCGGCCACGGCGTTGGCCTCGGTCATGTTGCTGACGTCCACGCCGTTGATGGTGGTCTTGTTGGGGAACCGGCCTGTGTAGTACCGGGCCGCCAGAGCGTAGAAAAAGACCAGCAGCGCCAGGAACAGCGCCACGATCAGCACATAAATCATAGAGCCTGTCTGTTTTTTCCGCCTGCGCCGGACGGCGGCGGCCCGCTTGGGCGCCTGTGTCATGGTTTCACCCTCTGTCTCTTGTGAATCGCTTTTCCCGCGTCTAAAGCGTACTGTCTGGATAAGACAGCCTTTCTCTTCTACTTTACCACAGTGTGTAGGAAAAAGCAAGCAGGAAATCGGAAACAGAACGGAAATCAAGTTTGCGAATCAGACGCCGTGTTTCCAGATATTTAAAGCCATTT
>JAJPXY010000063.1 GCA_021205205.1 Clostridiales bacterium | reverse complement strand
CGTCACGGCTTACGCCGTGCCACCTCCCCTTTCAGGGGAGGCGAGAGGGGCGGTCGGTTGAGAGAGGAGAGTGCCGCCGCCGCAGGCGGTGGCGCAGGGAGAAGCGCAGCTTCGGAAGTGCCGATTGCCGGCGAAGGCGTTTCCCATAATTGCACATTGTACATTGCTAATTGCAAATTGAATCACACTTTGATCTGCGTGAAAATATGCCCCATCTTCTTCTGCTTGGTTTTCAGATAGAAGGAGTCGTACCGCTGAGGCGGCACCTCGATGGGCACCCGCTCCCGGATCTCCAGCCCGAAGCCGGACAGCCCGTAGACCTTATCCGGGTTGTTGGTCAGCAGCCGCAGAGATTTCACCCCCAGGTCGGCCAAAATCTGCGCCCCCACCCAGTACTCCCGCAGGTCGGGGGCGAAGCCCAGACGGACGTTGGCCTCCACCGTGTCCAGCCCCTGTTCCTGTAGCTCGTAGGCTTTCAGCTTGTTGATGAGGCCGATGCCTCGGCCCTCCTGCCGCATATAGAGGACGATGCCCAGGCCCTCCTGCTCCACCTGGGTCATGGCCTGCTGGAGCTGCAAGCCGCAGTCGCACCGGAGGGAGCCGAAGGTGTCCCCGGTGAGACATTCCGAGTGGACCCGGCAGAGGACGTTTTCCCCGTCGCCCAGGTCGCCCTTCACCAGGGCCAGGTGGTGCTCTCCGGTCAGGTCGTTGACGTAGCCGCAGATTTGGAACTGCCCGTACTGGGTGGGCAGCTGGGCGCAGGCCTCCCGAACCACGTGCTTTTCGTGGACCCGCAGGTAGTCCTGGAGGTCGTGGATGGTGACGACCTTCAAGCCCAGTTCCTTTGCCAGTGCCAGCAGCTCGGTGGTGCGCATCATGGTGCCGTCCTCCCGCATGATCTCGCAGCAGAGGCCGCATTCCTCCAGCCCCGCCAGGCGGCACAAATCCACTGTGGCTTCGGTGTGGCCGCTGCGGGTCAGCACGCCGCCTCGCCGGGCCACCAGCGGGAACACATGGCCGGGACGGCGCAGGTCCTCCGGCCGGGTGGCCGGGTCCACGCACCTGCGGCAGGTATACCCCCGCTCGGCGGCGGAGATGCCGGTGGTAGTGTCCACATGGTCGATGGACACGGTGAAGGCGGTGGAGTGGTTGTCGGTGTTCACCTTGACCATCTGCTCCAGGCCCAGCCGGGCCGCCACATCCGCGCTCATGGGGGTGCAAATCAGTCCCTTGGCGTGGACGGCCATGAAGTTGACGTTCTCTGTGGTGGCGAACTGCGCCGCGCAAATCATGTCCCATTCGTTTTCCCGGTCCGGGTCGTCGATGACGACGATGATGCGCCCGGAGCGCAGGTCGTCCAGCGCCTGGTCAATGGTGTTGTATTCCTGTTCCATAAGGTTCCCTCCTTAGAATCCATACTCTTTCAAAAAGTCCATGGTCAGCGCGCTTTCCCTCTGGGGAGCCGCTGTCTGCCGGTTCAGCAGCTTTTCCACATACTTTCCCACGATGTCTGTCTCCAGGTTGACCACGTCTCCCGGCTTTTTCCCCAGGAGGGTGGTCTCCGCCCCGGTGTGGGGGATGATGGACACCTGAAAGTCCCGCTCCGTCACCTCCGCCACGGTCAGGCTGACGCCGTCGATGGCGATGGAGCCTTTTTCCACCACCAGCCGCAGGATGTCCGCCCCGGCGCGGATTTTGACCCAGACGGCGTTTTCCTCCCGCCGCAGGGCAGCGACGGCGCCGGTGCCGTCGATGTGTCCGGCCACCATATGGCCGCCAAAGCGCCCATCGGCGGGCATAGCCCGCTCCAGATTCACCAAGTCGCCGGGGCGGCAGCCTCCTAAACTGCTACGGCGTGCGGTCTCGGCCATGATGTCCGCTGTGAAGCCCTCCGGCCCCAGAGCAATCACCGTCAGGCACACGCCGTTCACCGCGATGCTGTCGCCGATCTTCGTGCCCTCCAGCACCTTTTTGGCCCGGACGGAAAGCTGCCCGGAAACGCCAGTCAGTGTCAGCCGCCGGACGCTGCCCAATTCCTCGATCAGTCCTGTAAACATCCTCTGTCCTCCTTTACCCGGTAGTCCAGCAGCAGGTCGTCCCCGATTTGGGAGACCTCCGCCAACTCCAACCGCCACGCCTGGTCTGGCAAGGCCACGCCAGCCCCCTCCACCGGGGACTTGCCGCCTCCGCCGAACAGCTTGGGGGCCACAAAGGCTTTCACCTCCCGGACGATGCCCGTCCGGAGGGCGCTCTCGTTCAATGTGCCGCCGCCCTCCAGCAAAACGCTGTCGATGCCCATAGCCCCCAGCGCCCCCATCAGCGCGGGCAGATTTACTTTGCCGTCGTCGGCGGGGCAGGGGAGTACCTGCACCCCCCAGTTTTTCCAGCGCCGCCTGCTTCGCCGGGTCGGGGCTGCCGCCGCAGGCCACGATGGTTTTGTACTGCCCGGCGGTGGCGCAGATGCGGCTGTCCAGCGGGATACGCAGGCGGCTGTCACAGATAATGCGGACCGGGCTGCGCTTGCCCTCCAGCCGCACGTTTAGCAGCGGGTCGTCCGCCAGGACCGTGCCAATGCCCGCCATGATGCCGGAATAAGTGGCCCGCAGCTCCTGCACCTTCTGCCGGGCCGATTCTCCTGTGATCCACTTAGAGGCCCCGGTGCGGGTGGCGATTTTGCCGTCCGCCGTCATGGCGTATTTCATCACCACATAGGGGGTTTTCGTGGTAATGTAGTGGAAAAACACCGGATTCAGCCGGTCGCACTCCTCCCGCAGGAAGTCCTCCGTCACCTGGACGCCGTGTTCCCGGAGAATTTGGACGCCCTTGCCTGCCACCAGCGGGTTGGGGTCCCGGGAGCCAACAAAGACCCGCGCAATGCCGCTCTCTAAAATCGCCTGGGTGCAGGGGGGTTGCCGCCCGTAGTGACAGCACGGCTCCAATGTCACATACATGGTCGCCCCCTCCGCGCTCTCCCGGAGGGAGGCCAGCGCGCTCCGCTCCGCGTGGAGACCGCCGTATCTGGCGTGCCAGCCCTCGCCGATGATTTTCCCATCTTTGACGATGACCGCCCCCACCAGCGGGTTGGGGTTGGTCCAGCCGACGCCCCGTCGGGCCAGTTCAATGGCCCGGCGCATAAAATCCTGGTCTGTCATGGTTTCGCCCGCCTCTCGTTTGGAACAGCCTCGCACGATTCATGCGGTACTGCATTAGTATCCCCATCGGCGCACAAAAAACGCGCCCCGTGGGTAGAACACTCCACAGGGCGCGCTGGTTCGCGCAGGCTAACTTTTTTCCTGCTACGACTGCGTTACTGAAACAAAAAAGATCTGAAATGGCATCCCATCCCAGAGCGCGGTCTGCCTCCCGCCCCGCCTGACTGCGCGGACAAAGGGGAAGCGGCCTCTTTCTTCTTTCATCCAGACTATACTGTCGGCCCCGGAGTTCCACCGGATCATGCCTTTCGGCTCGCGGGCTGTACCGCCGGTAGGGACTTGCACCCTGCCCTGAAGAATTATTCCGTTCACGAGCATTATTATACGCCGTCTTCGGCCCATTGTAAACCCCTAAAATGAGTGGGAGCGCAGAAATTTCAGGGAACAGTCCGGAAAACAGGCCAATTACCCACTTACCTACTCGTAAAACCAGTTGACAAAGCACGGAAAACTGCATATAATCATAACAATGAGAAAGCACACGGGAGAGGGAGCTGCGTGTCGGCTCCCTGGTTCCGTTCAGGGGAGGTCGTTCCTATGTCCACGGATATGGAGTCCAAAATCAAAGGCATTGTGGATTACATCGTGGCCGATGCGGAGCAAGAGCATCGGTTGAAAAATCTGTCCATCCATTTGCAGCCCGACAAGCGGGTCATCATCGGGATTCTGGAAAAGCTGCAAATCATCCTCTTTCCCGCTCACTTCGGCAGCAAAAAGGTCAGCGAGTTTGCCGTCAAGTACGAGCTGGGCGGGCTGGTGGAGGAGGTCTATTCCGACCTGACCGACCAGATCACCCTGGCGCTGCTCCACAGCGAGGAATACGCCGACCTGCCCAAGCGGGAGCGCAAGCAGGTGGCCGCCGGGCTGGCGGAGCAGTTTCTGGACACCCTGCCCCGGCTGCGGGACTACCTGAAAATGGACATCCAGGCGGGCTTTGAGGGGGACCCCGCCGCCTTCAACACCGACGAGATCATCTTCTCTTACCCTGGCTTCTACGCCATCATGGTCAACCGGCTGGCCCACGAGCTGCACCTGCTGAAGGTGCCGCTGATTCCCCGCATCATGACCGAGCACGCCCATGGGCAGACCGGCATCGACATCCACCCCGGGGCCACCATTGGGCGGTACTTCTTCATCGACCACGGCACCGGCGTGGTCATCGGGGAGACCACCACCATTGGCGACCGGGTGAAGATCTACCAGGGCGTCACTCTGGGCGGCCTGTCCACCCGGGCGGGCCAGGGCCTGCGCAACGTCAAGCGCCACCCCACCATCGAGGACGACGTGACCATCTACTCCAACGCATCCATTCTGGGCGGCGAAACGGTTATCGGCAAGGGCTGTGTCATCGGCGGCAACGCCTTCATCACCCAGTCGGTTCCGCCCCATACGCGGGTCAGCATCCGCAACCCGGAACTGCTGTATAAGCCCGATGAGTTCTGTGTCACTGACCAGAGTGAGTATTGGACCTACGAGATTTGAAGTCGCAGATAGATAAAAACGAGCCAAAC
>JAJPXY010000100.1:2771-4758 GCA_021205205.1 Clostridiales bacterium | reverse complement strand
GGATAAGCAGGTGCCTCCTGCGGGCGGCCACGGGCCGCCCCTACAGAAATGTAATAAAATACCTGCACAAAATTACTGCGGCTGATGTAAAATAACAACCGAAAAATGAGCAGTTTCTGGCTAACAGCGAACGGCGAAAAGCTCAACCCCCTCTGGAAATTCCCCCGCGCCTGTGGTATTATAGCACCATAGCATGACAACTCGATTCAACAGGAGGAACTCCCTATGACCATCACCGCTTCTCCCTTCGGCGTCACCGCCTCCGGCGCGGCCGTCACCTGCTACACCATGACCAACGACAGCGGCATGACCGTCAAGGTGCTGGACCGAGGCTGCACCGTCCAGTCCATCGTCGTGCCGGACAGGGACGGCAAGCCCGTGGACGTGGCCCTGGGCTACGACACGGTCGCCGCCTACGAGGTCGGCACCTGCTTCTACGGAGCCTTTGTGGGCCGCTGCGCCAACCGCATCGGCGGCAGCCGCTTCGTTTTGAACGGCGAGGCCGTCCAACTGACCCCCAACGAAGGCCCCAACCACCTCCACGGCGTCTACTGCGGCAGCTTTTTCTACGCCCAGCCCCAGGGGAACTCCCTGGTGCTGCGCCGCACCAGCCCCGCCGGGGAGGAGGGTTATCCCGGCCAGCTGGAAGTCACCGTCACCTACACCCTGACCGACGACAACGCCCTCATCATGGACTATCAGGCCGCCGCCGGGGACACGGTGGTCAACCTGACCAACCACAGCTACTTCAACCTCTCCGGCCACGACAGCGGCAGCGCTCAGGAGCAGCTGCTGCAAATCCGCGCCTCCAAGGTCACCGCCGTGGGGGAGGGGAGCATCCCCACCGGGGAACACTTCGACGTGACCGGCACCCCCTTCGACTTCCGCACCCCCAAGCCCATCGGCCGGGACCTGGACCTGTCCGACCCCCAGCTGGCGCTGACCGGCGGCTATGACCACAACTACGTGCTGGACACCGTTGGGATGAACCAGCCCTTCGCCGCGGCCTACAGCCCCGTCACCGGCATCGCCATGGACTGCTACACCACCCCGCCCGGCGTCCAGTGCTACCACGCCCACTACGTCCAGGACGACCCCTGCCGGGGCCAGGGCAAGGGCGGCGCGGCCTACGTCCAGCGGGGAGCCTTCTGTCTGGAGACCCAGCATTTCCCGGATTCCCCCAACCAGTCCGCCTTCCCCTCCACCGTGGTCAAGGCCGGGGAGACGTATCACCAGGTCACAAAGTATCAGTTCTCGGTCCGCTGATTCGTAAAAAAATGACAACAGGGTGTAATCTTCAACTTTGAGATTACGCCCTGTTGTTTTATTTTGGAGTGTTTTGTTGAAATTATATCCGCACATCCTGTAGGGGCGGCGCTCCGCCGCCCGGATGGGAAGTGCGAAACTTGCGGGCGGCCACGGGCCGCCCCTACACATGTGGATGGCAGAATTTCTCAAAACAGCCCGTGGTTATACTTGATTTGCGCGTACAGCATCACGCCCAGGCCCACCACGCAGCCGGCAATGATAATCGCGTCCATATTTCGGCTCGTCACGGCCTCCAGCGCCGCCGTCACGATGGCGCAAAGGCCGATGATACCGGTGCCAATGCCCATCGTCCTGCCGTATTTTGGCACGTCCTCCGGTGTCACCTTCCGGCGGTGATACCAGTGGATGGAGGAAATGTTGCCGCTAAAATTTATCCCGGCGAGAATCATCAAAATGCCCCCCAGCACCAGAATGACCACTGTTTTTCCCATGTTCACGCTCCCTTCCTGTCATTGCTCATTGCACATTGCAAATTGCTAATTGACCGGCGGCTCCAATTCCAACTCCTTAAAGTATTTATAGTACGGCAGCAGCCACTCGAACCCCCGCACCAGCTGGTCCACCAGCTCCGGGCCGAAGAAGGGGCTGTTTTCTTCGTACTCCTTCTCGGCGCGGAGACCCACGCTCTTTCGGTTGAACCAGGGCTGCAACAGGGGGG
>JAJPXY010000100.1:2202-2717 GCA_021205205.1 Clostridiales bacterium | reverse complement strand
CGCTTGTACTCGTCCCCCTCCAGGGCGAACTCCTTCTGGCGGTTCAGCCGCCGGGCCAGCTTCTCCAGCTTTTCCGGTTCCCGCAGGATGCGCCGCCGGTACTGCTCCATCATGGTGGGTGTGACCCGCCAGTAGCCCATGCCGTAGCCGTAGCCCTCCGGCCCGGCCTCGAAGTAAAAGCAGGGGAAGCACGTCCAGTCCTCCACCGGGGGCCGCAGGGTGAACCACAGGTGGTCTTTGTACAGCCCGCCGTATTTCACCCGCCGGGCGTCCCGGTAGATGCGCGTCACCTTCACGTTCAGCTCCAGATTTCTGTGTTTGTCCAACAACTGCTCCTGCACCTCAGCCGCCAGCTCCTTCGTGGGCTGGTACAGCGTTTGCTCGTAGACCGGCTTGTGCTCCAGGAACCAGTCCCGCCGGTTGTTGAAGCGGATGCCCCATAGAAAGGAAATCGTCTCGTCTGTGAATCCTTCAAACATTGCTTATTTCTCCTGTTATTCTCTGTATCACAACGG
>JAJPXY010000100.1:0-2192 GCA_021205205.1 Clostridiales bacterium | reverse complement strand
CCCCCAATATAATTCAACTGGTCGGGGTTGTTAATCTTAAACAATTTGTTTTTTTTCCTTTTTATTGTTTTTATCACAACGGCCCCGGCGTTTCGCCGGGGCCGCCTCTGCGTCCGCGCGCGGTCAGTCGCTGCTGGCCGTTGTGGTGGAGTCCTCTGTGGTGCTGCTCCCTGACGAACTGTTGCTCGACGTGCTGTCGCTTGATGTACTGTCGCTCGACGTACTGTCGCTCGACGTGCTGTCCGAGTCAGACGAGGAGCTGTTGCTGGAGCTGGAGCTGCTGGACTTCTTGGAGCTTTTTTTGCTGTTCTTCTTTTTCTTGGTGCCCACGTAGACGATCTCGTCGTGCTTGGAGTAGGAGCTGTACGCCTCCTCCGTCTCGGAGAGCAGGTTGCCGTCGCTGTCATAGATTTGACGGTAGGTCTGCACCTTGTAGTCGTTCTCGCCCTTCTGGGTGACGGTGGACTCCCCCACGTACTGGCTGGAGTCGTCCTTCTCGATGGTGCTGTAGGAGATGGTATCCCGCGTCTCGCTGACGATGTTCACATAGTTGTCGTTGGTCTTGGTACCCAGCAGGGTGACAGACACGTAGCCGTCGGAGTAGTCCGCCACGATTTTGATGGGGTAGGACGTGTTGTTGCAGAACTGGTAATCCGGCCCCTCCCAGGAGACGGTGGCGTCCAGTCCCAGGTCGATGTAGCTGGAGGCGTAGGTGTGGTTGTGCCGCTCCACGATCTCTAAATTGGCGTAGAGGGTGGCGGCGTAGAGGGTGGAGGACACCTGGCAGATGCCGCCGCCCAGCTCCTGGACGGTGTCGCCGTTCAGGTAGGCTGCCGCCTCCTTGAAGCCGTTTTCCGCTGTCCGCTCCCCCACGGTGCCGTTGTAGGAGAACACCTGGCCGCTGAGCAAAATCGTCCCGCTAATCTTCTCCGCCGCTAGCTTCACGTTGGAGATGCGGTTGCTGGTGCCGCTGACCTTGGTGGTGTAGCTCCCCAGATAATCGACAAACAGGTTGTCCTCCAGCTTCTGGGTGGTGACCTCCGGCTCCTGGTAGTCCAGGTCGATGGCCACGGTCTCCCCCTCCGCTGCGGCGTCCAGCGCCGCCTGCACCGTGTCCTGGTCAAAGCTGACGCCGGTGACGGAGGCCACGATGGCGTAGTCGTTGTCCGGGTCCAGGGTGGCGTTGGCCGCGTCCACGTAAAGCGCCTCATAGACCGCGTCCACGTCCACCGCCTCCACCGCCCCGGTGATCATGGGGCAGTCGATGGCGGTGTCGTAATCCCCCGCCGCGACGGCAGCGGTGAGCTGCTCCAGCAGCCCCGCCTCGTCCACGCTGCTGCCGGTGACACCCATGGTGAACACCAGCTGGCCGTCCTTCACCTCATAGCTGGTCTGTACGGTGGTGTTGATGTCCAGCAGGCCGCTGTCCTCCACCGCCTGGGCCAGGGCGGCGCTGTCCCCCACGGTGGGCAACACCGTCCGGTGGGAACCGAAGAGGTACGCCTCCACCAGACAGGCCCCCCGGGCGAAGAAGGGCTGTTGGGTCAGGGCGTCCTGCGCCGTTGCCTCGGTGTCCATGGTCAGGGCGTCCCCCACGGCGACGGTGTAGTCCTCGCCGTTGGCCGTCACGGTGATCTGGCTGTCGCTGTAGCGGGTCTCGAAGTCCGCCTCCAGCGCGGCGGAAGCCTCCTCCCCGGTCATCCCGCTGAGGGCTACGCCGTTCGCCGTGGTCTTGGGCAGAATCTGCTCCGTGTTCACGGCGGCGCACAGGGCGGTATACCCGCCCAGCAGCAGCGCCAACACCACGACGGCCAGGATGACCTTGCCCCGGGTCTTCAGGCCCAGTGTGGCGCCCTTGGCCCGTTTGGGCTGATGTTTTTCTTTGTTTTGGTCCAAACCTGTTTCCTCCATTAGTCAAAAGGAGCTTTGCACCTGCGCCGCAGGCGGATGCGCTCCCAGGCAGAAGCGGTCCTCGGCCGCCTTTCATGTTATTATACTGCGTCTCGGGCAAGGCCGCAAGTCCCCAGTCAGTAAAACAATGGTAAACTGCGGGACCCCCCGGCCTGCCGGGGCAGAATTGGTCCTGCCACTTGTCTATTATACCGCCATCCCTCGACAAAAGCAAGATAGGTTCACGATTTGGCAGGGCAACAGCATTTAAATTTAACCCAAAAGAATAGACAAAAACGCTT
>JAJPXY010000137.1 GCA_021205205.1 Clostridiales bacterium | reverse complement strand
AGGGGGCGAGTGCTTGTCATTTGGTTTGTGCTTTTATCCCAAAATAGAAAGAATTTGGAATATAATTTGCTCAATAGAAGAACTTTACCTATAACGAAGTGCTCTTCAGCAACCGACCACCCCTCTTGCCTCCCCTGAAAGGGGAGGTGGCGCGGCGTAAGCCGCGACGGAGGGGTTTCCGCTGGAATCACAGGTAAGGCTGGCCAAAAGGGGTACTCCGCAAAAAGACTTGGAAAAATCGCAAAAACGAGGAAAACTATGAACACATTATTCAAAAACGTCACCGTAGTGACCATGAACGACAGCCGGGAAGTGTTGAAAAGCGCCTATGTGGCCACCCAGGGGGACAAAATCGCCGCCGTCTCTGCCGAGAAGCCGAAGGGGACCTTTGACCGGGTCATCGACGGCGCGGGCAAGGTGCTGATGCCCGGCCTGGTCAACGCCCACACCCATGTCCCCATGACGCTGCTCCGGGGCTACGGCGGGGGCCACGACCTGCACACCTGGCTCAACGACTACATCTTCCCCGCAGAGGATCGGCTGGACTCCCGCACCATCCACGCGGGCACCGCCCTGGGCATGGCGGAGCTGATCGCCGCAGGCGTCACCTGCATTGAAGATATGTACTACTTCTGCGACGACATGATCGAGGAAGTGCTGGCCGCGGGATTGAACGCCAACATCTCCCGGGGCATCACCTGCTTCCAGAGCCTGGACGACCCGGCGGCCTACCCGCCCTGCGGCGAGCTGCGGGCCACGGCGGAGCGGTACAACGGCTATAACAACGGACAAATCAAGGTGGATGTTGCCATCCACGGGGAGTACACCTCCTTCCTGGCCCCCAATCTGTGGAGCTATCTGGGTCGCTACGCCGCAGACAACGGCCTGGGGATGCACGTCCACATCTCTGAGACCTGGTCGGAGCACGAGGAGTGCCTGACCCGCCACGGAAAAACGCCCCTCCAGACCCTGGACGACTATGGTGTGTGGGACTGCGGCCGCAGCGTGGCCGCCCACTGCGTCTGGGTGTCCGACGAGGACATGGAGCTGATGGCGAAGAAGCACATCACCGCCGTCCACAACCCCGTCTCCAACCTGAAGCTGGGCAACGGCGTGGCCCGGGTGCCGGAGCTGCTGAAACGAGGGGTCAACGTGGCCCTGGGCACCGACGGCCCCTCCAGCAACAACAACCAGGATATGTTTGAGGAAGTCAAGCTGGCCTCTATCCTGGCCTGCGGCGTCAACATGGACGCCAAGACGATCACTCCCCTCCAGGCGCTGGAGATGGCCACCGTCAACGGGGCCAAGGCCCTGGGCCGGACCACCGGCAGCGTGCAGCCGGGGTACGACGCGAATCTGATTTTGGTGGACTTTACCCGGCCCAGCCTGATCCCCTGCCACGACGTGGTGGAGAACCTGGTCTACGCCGCCCGGGGCGGCGACGTGTGCCTGACCATGGCCCGGGGCAAGGTCCTCTATGAAAACGGCGTCTTTTTCACCCTGGACCTGGATAAAATCAAGAGCGAGGTGGAGGGGTACGCCCTGCCCACCATGTTTGGATAACGAAGCAGAACCGAGTATTCCATCAAAGAGGGCAGCCCGTTTCTACAGAAAACCACCATTCGATAACCGACCACCCCTCTTGCCTCCCCTGAAAGGGGAGGGGGACCATGCGAAGCATGGTGGAGGGGTTTTCGCTGGAATTACCGAAAAGGCTGAGTGAAAGGGATAACCAAAAAGCACGCAATCGTTCTGCACAAGGAGGAACGTTCATGTCCGAAGAAAAGCAGCAGAAGAGCAGCAGCACCTTTTTCGGCGGCGCGGCCATTCTGGCCGCAGGCATTTTAATCGTCAAGGTCATCAGCGCAGTGTACAAAATGCCCCTGGTCAACATCCTGGGGGCGGGGTACACCGACTTCACTGCGGCGTTTAACATCTTCAACATCCTGCTGATGATCTCCACGGCGGGCATCCCGGTGGCGGTCTCCAAAATGATCTCCGAGGCCAATACCCAGGGCCGCCCCAACCAAATCAAAAAAATCTTCCGGATAGCGTTCCTGTTCTTCTTCGCCTTTGGCGCAGTGTGTTCGGCGGTGATGTTCCTGGGGGCGGACGGCTTCGCCGCCCTGATGGGCGACACCAAGGCCGCCGACTGTATGCGGGCGCTGGCTCCCTCGGTGATGCTGGTGTCGGGGCTGGCGGTGTACCGGGGCTACTGCCAGGGACACCAGCACATGACCCCCTCCTCCATCTCGCAAATCATCGAAGCGCTGTTCAAGCTCATCGTGGGCCTGAGCCTGGCCTGGTACCTGCTGAAGGTGCTGGGCCAGCCCGACCACATCGGCGCGGCGGGGGCCATCGTCGGCGTGACCGTCTCCGAGCTGGTGGCGCTGATTTATATGACCGCTGAGCACTTCCACACCCGGGCCAAGTCCCCTCTGGTGGGGAACGACCAGCCCGACAGCACCAGGCAGATCCTCAAAACCTGCCTGAGCCTGGCGGTGCCCATCACCCTGGCCTCCTCCTCCACCTCCATCATTACGGCGGTGGACAACGCCATGGTCATGCGGCGGCTGCAAAACGCGGGGCTGATGCTGTCGGAAAACGCCGCCCGCTCCCTGATGAGCAACTACACCGGCGTTCAGACAGTGTACCAAATCCCCGCCTCCCTGATGGTGGCCATCACCGCCTCGGTCATCCCGGCGGTGACCATCTGCTTCACCCGGAAGGACCGGAAGGGCGCGGCCCGCATCGTTGGCTCCTCCCTGAAAACCGCCGCCCTCATCGCCTTCCCCTCCGGCGTGGGCATGGTGGTGTTGGGGACGCCCATCGTCAAGCTGCTGTTCCCCGCGCTGGATTCCTCTGTGGCGGGGGTGATTTTGTCCATCCTGGGCGTGGCGAACATTTTCGTCTGCCTGATGCTGGTGTGCAACTCCATCCTCCAGAGCCACGGCGTCCTGAACCTGCCTATCGTCACCATGCTCATCGGCGGCACCATCATGGTGCTGGCGGATTACTTTATGGTGGGCACCGCCTCCATCAACATCTACGGCTCCCCGGTGGGCACCTGTATCTGTTACGGCACCACCTGCTGCCTGGATCTGTTCATCGTCTACCGCATCGTCCCCGGCTGCCCCAGCTTCGTCAAGGTCTTTGGCAAGACGCTGCTGGCCTCGGTCATCATGGGCGGCGCCGCGTGGGCCATCTACGGCCTGGTGCATCGCGCCACCGGCAGCAACACTTTGGGCGTGGCCGTGTCCATCCTGGCGGCGGTGGTCATCTATGTGGTGCTCATCATCGCCCTGCGGGTGCTGAACAAGGACGACCTCTCCCTGATGCCCAAGGGGGATAAGATCGGGCGGCTGCTGCATATTCAGTGAGCTGTTAGCCGGGCGCTGCGGGCTTTTGAGGTTGTGCCTTTGAATCGGCCATAACAATTAAACTGCTAAACTTTCCCACATTCCTGTAGGGGCGGCCCTCGGCCGCCCGCAGGAGCCAAGTGCGTATTCCGGGCGGCCAAGGGCCGCCCCTACACCATATCGAGACAAAGCTTTACAGCAAATAGGAGAAAATGACAGAGAAAATACGGAGAGGAAAGTCCCATGAACATCTATCTTGACCTGTTTCTCACCTTCGCCCAGTCCGGGGTATGCACCTTTGGCGGGGGCTACGCCATGCTGCCCATCCTCCAGCGGGAGGTGGTGAACAAGCACCACTGGGCCACCGACGAGGAGCTGGCGGACTACTACGCCATCGGCCAGTGTACCCCCGGCATCATCGCCGTGAACACCGCCACCTTCATCGGGGCCAAGCAGAAGGGCGCTTTGGGGGGCATCGTCGCCACCCTGGGGCTGGTGTTCCCCAGCATCGTCATCATCACCGTCATCGCCGCCTTTTTGCAGAACTTCGCGGACCTGCCGGCGGTGGCCCACGCCTTCGCGGGCATCCGGGCCTGCGTGTGCGTCCTCATCCTCAACGCGGTGCTGAAGCTGCGGAAATCCAGCGTCATTGACGGGCCGACGGCGGTCATCTTTGCGGTGACGTTCCTGCTCTCCGCCCTGTGGGGGGTCTCCCCGGCCATCATCGTGGTGCTGTGCGGCGTGGTGGGCCTGGCGCTGAAAATGACGAAGAAGGGGGAGCGGGCGAAATGATGTTGTTACAGCTGTTTTTGGAATTTTTCCGGACGAGCCTCTTCGCCGTGGGCGGCGGCCTTGCCACCATTCCCTTCCTGACCGACATCGGCCAGTGGACGGGCTGGTTCACCAACACGGAGCTGGCCAATATGATCGCCATCTCCGAGTCCACCCCCGGCCCCATGGGGGTCAACATGGCCACCTACGTGGGCTTCGAGACGGCTGGGGTCCCCGGCGCGGTCATCGCCACCCTGGGCCTTATCACCCCTTCCATCATCGTCATTCTCATCATCGCCGCCTTTTTGAAGCGGTTCCGGGACAGCAAATATGTGGAGGCCGTGTTCTACGGCCTGCGCCCCGCCTCCACCGGCCTCATCGCCGCGGCGGGCTGGAGCGTGGTGTGCATCTCCCTGTTGACCGCCACCTGGAGCCTCAGCGGAGATGCCATCCTGGTGGACATGAGCGTCAACTGGAAGTGCGTGCTGGTGGCCGTGGCGGTGTTTATCGCCACCCGGATTCCCAAGGTGAAGAATCTGCACCCCATCGTCTGGATCGCCCTCTCCGCCGCGGTGGGGGTGGTGTTCGCGCTGTGAGAAGCGGCTCGTGGCCAGTGAAATAGTGCTTGCCAGTTGCCAGTGTAGGGGCGGCCCTTGTGTCAAGAGACACATAGGTAACACCTGTGAAGGGAC
>JAJPXY010000093.1 GCA_021205205.1 Clostridiales bacterium | reverse complement strand
GAACTCTCGACCTCTCGGATGCGAACCGAACGCTCTCCCAGCTGAGCTACAGGCCCTCGTACAACCAGAGCCTATTATAACACGGATTTTCGATTTGTAAAGAGGAAACTGCGAAATTTTTTTGGTGAAAATGCGGCGCTGCCCATCAAACCCGCTCTTGACAATCCCCCCACCCCCTCCTAAAATAGACTGGTGTGAATCTATACCATTGTAAAAAAAGGAGGGACGCCGTTGTTTCAAGTGACCAAGCGCGAGGGCAAGGCCCGCCGGGGGGTGTTCACCTGCGCCCACGGCACGGTGCAGACCCCGGTTTTTATGAACGTAGGAACCCAGGCCGCCATCAAGGGAGGGCTTTCCGCCAGGGATTTGAAGGAAGTCGGGTGCCAGATCGAGCTTTCCAACACCTACCACCTCCACGTTCGCCCCGGCGACGATGTGGTGCGGCAGCTGGGGGGCCTGCACCGGATGATGCACTGGGACGGCCCGATTTTGACCGACAGCGGCGGCTTTCAGGTGTTTTCCCTGGCGAAGCTGCGAGACATCAAGGAGCCGGGCGTCACCTTCCACAGCCATGTGGACGGGCGAAAAATCTTCATGGGGCCGGAGGAGTCCATGCGCATCCAGTCCAATCTGGGCAGCGACATCGCCATGGCCTTTGACGAGTGCGTGGAGAACCCCTCCACCCACGACTACGTGGAGCAGTCCTGCCGCCGGACTCAGCGCTGGCTGGAGCGGTGCGTGGCGGAGCACCAGCGGCTGAACAAGCTGCCCGACTGCGTCAACCCGGCGCAAATGCTCTTTGCTATCAACCAGGGGGGCATATACCCAGACCTGCGCATCTGGCACGCCGACCAGATCTCCGCCATGCCAGAAGGCTCCTACGACGGGGTGGCCATCGGCGGCCTGGCGGTGGGAGAGAGCACCCAGACCATGTATGACATCATCGACGCGGTAGAGCCCCATCTGCCTGCCGACAAGCCCCGCTATCTCATGGGCGTCGGCACCCCCTGGAACATCATCGAGGGGGTCTACCGGGGGGTGGACTTCTTCGACTGCGTCATGCCCGCCCGCAACGCCCGCCACGGCAAGCTCTACACCTGGGAGGGTACCATCAACATCAAAAACGAGAAGTACAAGCTGGACACTCGCCCCATCGACCTCAACTGCCAGTGTCCTGTCTGCCGCAGCTACTCCCGGGCCTACCTGCGCCACCTGGTCAAGGCGGAGGAGATGCTGGCCATGCGCCTTGCGGTCATCCACAACCTCTGGTTTTATAACGAGCTGATGGCTCGCATCCGCCAGGCCCTGGACGAGGGCAGGTTCGAAGCCTTCCGGGCGGAGACCGTCGAAAAATTGCAGCGGCGGCTGTGATTTTTTCGGAAAACCCCTTGCCATTGCCGCTGAGAACCGGTATAATAATAACACTATGCAGTGTCGGCAAAGAGATTGTCGGCCAAATTTACGGAGGTAATTATTTTGGAAACCATGTATTCGATCGTCATGATCGTTGTAATGATCGCAATCTTCTATTTCCTGCTTATCCGCCCGGAGAACAAGCGGAAAAAGCAGGCCAACGAAATGCGCAGCAGTCTGACCGTGGGGGATGAGATCACCACCATCGGCGGCGTGGTGGGCACCATCTGCGCCGTCAAGGAGAACAGCATCGTGGTGGAGACCGGCGCGGACCGGGTTCGCATGGAGCTGATGAAGTGGGCCGTTTCCTCCAAGGGCGTCCAGACCACCGAGGACGGCAAGGGCGAAACCACCACCGACGACAAGGATAAAAAATCCAAGAAAAAATAAGCCAAGTGGCACGGCGGCTTCGCCGCATAAACGCTCCCTCCCGCGCATACATTCTGGCAGAATGGCGACGGGAGGGTGTTTTTTATGGCGCAGAGGAAAAAGGAAGCGGCGCTCAGCCCGGCGGCGGCAATGGCCACGGTGCTGACCGGCGGGCTGCTGGCCTTCGGGGTCTCTCTGGCGGTGCTGGCCGGGGCCGCCGGACTGATGGCGGCGGGCCGCCTGGGCGAGGAGGCCATGTTCCGGGCCTGCTGCCTGGGGGCGGCGCTGGGGGGCTTCGCCGGGGGACTGTACGCGGCCCTCTCCTGCAAGAGCCGCCTGCTGCCGGTGGCGCTGGCGGCGGCGGGAGTGAGCTTCCTGCTGTGGCTGCTGGCGGGGGCTGCGGTTTACGGGTCTGTGTCCCCCGGCAGCGCGGGAGCGCTGCTGGCGGCGTCTCTGGCGGGCGGCGGCGGGGCCGGACTCATCGCACCCCGGCGAAAAAGGTAAAAAAAGCGGATTGCATTTCCCCCTCCGCCGTGGTATAATAACTTCAAACTTAGAAATGTAAGGAGGAGAGTTCCTTGAAACACGTAAAGACCCTCAGCGGCGCTACCCTGAAGCGCAGCGCTGCCCACGGCGGCTGCGGCGAGTGCCAGACTTCTTGCCAATCCGCCTGCAAGACTTCCTGCACCGTGGCCAACCAGAAGTGTGAGCAGAGCAAGTAAAACCGTTCTGGATTCTGTTGGTAATGCAAAGGGCTTCCTGCCAGAAGCAGGGAGCCTTTCTTTTGGCGATATGCCAGTGATTGTTGAAGTTTTAGACTGTTGGCATTCCCTTTGTGTAACCTTAATGTAAGCTGTCTGCCGTTTTCATGTGTAGGGGCGGCCCTTGGCCGCCCGGGAAACCGTCTGCATACCCAGGGCGGGTGAGAACACTTCTGAGCAGAACACTGAGGTTGGTTCAAAGAGAACCCCAAATCCCATAAAATAAGAGAGGAACCGACCTATGATCCACACATTTGAAGCCCTGGGCTGTTACATCGCCATGGACGTGGCCAGCGGTGCGGTCCATGTGCTGGACAAGCTGACCTTCGACCTGCTGAACCTGGTGGAGCCGCCCATGGGCGAACACTGCCCGCCGGAAATTCTTTCTGCCCTGCCCCAGTACCAGCCCCAGGCACTGGAGGAGAGTTGGCAGGAGCTGCGGGAGCTGGCGGCGCAGAAGCTGCTCTTTGAGGAGGAGACCTACATCGACCCCGCCTGGGCGGTGGTGAAAAACACCCCCATCAAGGCCCTGTGCCTGAACGTGGCCCACGACTGCAATCTGCGCTGCAAATACTGCTTCGCCTCCAAGGGGGGTTACGGCACCGGGCGGAAGCTGATGGACTTCGAGACCTCCAAACGGGCCATTGACTTCGTGGTGGAGAAGTCCGGCAAGCGCCGGAACATCGAGGTGGACTTCTTCGGCGGTGAACCGATGATGGCTCTGGACACCTGCAAAAGGACGGTGGCCTATGCCCATGAGCTCGAAAAGACCCACGACAAGCACTTCCGCTTCACCATGACCACCAACGGGATGCTGCTCAACGACGAGAACTCCGCTTACTTCAACCAGGAGATGAAAAACTGCGTTCTCTCCCTGGACGGGCGCAAGTCCGTCAACGACGCCATGCGGGTCACGGCGGGGGGCAGCGGCAGCTACGATGTCATTGTCCCTAAGTTCCAGAAGCTGGTGGAGGGCCGGGGCGACCAGGAGTACTACGTCCGGGGCACCTACACCCGGGACAACCTGGACTTCGCCCAGGACGTGCTGCACATCTGCGACGACCTGGGGTTCCGCAACGTCTCTGTGGAACCGGCGGTGGGCAAGCCCGACGACCCCTATGCCATCACCGAGGCGGAGGTCCCCGCCGCCTGCGCCGAGTATGAGAAGCTGGCCCGGGCGCTGGTGGACCGGCCTGATGTGAACTTTTTCCACTTCAACGTGGATCTGGAGCAGGGTCCCTGCGTCATCAAGCGGATGCGGGGCTGCGGCGCGGGCAACGAGTACGTGGCCATCACCCCGGAGGGGGACATCTACCCCTGTCACCAGTTCGTAGGCAACCCGGACTTTCGCATGGGCAACCTCTACGAGGGGACCTTCGGCCAGACCATCGCGGACAAGTTCGCCGGGGTCAACGTCTACACCAAGCCCACCTGTCGGGACTGCTGGGCCAAGTTCTACTGCTCCGGCGGCTGCTCCGCCTGCAACTATAACGTCAACGGCGACATCATGGAGCCAAGCCAGGTGGCCTGCGACCTGGAGCGCAAACGGCTGGAGTGCGCCATCGCCATCAAGGCCATCCGGGCCGGGCTGACGGAGCCGCCCGCGGCAGAGCAGGACAACTGAAAACAGAGCCTCTCCTTTTGAGCAGACTGCTGACAGTGCAAAACCGCCGGACGTTTCCGCCCGGCGGTTTTTCTTGTGAAAAGAGAGAAAAGAAAGGAGAAAAATGTAGAAAACGCTGCCCTGTTCGCTTCCTGCAAGGATAGAATACCAGGGACAGGCCGGGAAAAGGTGGACAGTTCAAGAAGGTTTTTTGAAGGATTCGTAAACTTGCGCTTTTCTGCGTGTTTTCGGTGGGCCGTCACTCGCTGCGCAGCGCGTCGATGGGGTTCAGGCGGCTGGCGTTCCGGGCTGGCGCCCAGCCAAACAGCACACCCACACCCAGGGAGAAGCCGAAGCCCAGGGCAATGGCGCCTACGTTGAGGGCAAAGTCCAGCCCCATCATCCGTGCGGCAGCGTAGGAGATCAGTTCGCCCACGGCGATGCCGATGAGGCCACCCAGCACCGACAAAATCACCGACTCCATCAGGAACTGAATCTGGATCGTGCTCGGCTCGGCCCCCAGGGCCTTCCGCAGGCCGATCTCCCGGGTGCGCTCGGTGACGCTGACCAGCATCATGTTCATAATGCCGATGCCGCCCACCAGCAGCGCGATGGAGGCAATGCCCGCCAACAGGCTGGTCATCATGGTCTGCATGGTGTTCATCATGTCCACCAGGCTGCTCATGT
>JAJPXY010000056.1 GCA_021205205.1 Clostridiales bacterium | reverse complement strand
CGGAGACTGTAACCCATGTCCCTTCACAGGTGTTACCTATGTGTCTCTTGACACACGGGCCGCCCCTACAAGAGAAATAATGAGGTAAAACGCTGTCATTACGGGAACGGCACCCCCGCGTACTGGGTTTGGATATACTTCAAAAACTCCTCCGCCGCGTGGGAGAGCGGACGGCCCTTGTCCCAGATGAGGACATAGGAGGCGGTCACCGATGGGTTCACCAGTCGCTTGATGCACACGGAGGAGTCCGTCCCAATGTTGGCGGAGGCCGGGTAGAGGGTGATGCCCACGTTCTTCCGGGTCAGCTCATAGGCATTGAGCATATGGGACATCCGGCACCGGACCTTCAGGGGTTTATCCGGCGTGGAGGACCAGCCCACAATCTCCTGCAAACGGGACTCCCGGGAGGGGATAATCAAATCGTACTCCGTGACCCGCTGGAAGTCCACCGTGTCCCCCGGCTCCTGGGCCAGGGGGCAGGCGTCCGGGATCATGGCAATCCACGGTTCCTGGTAGACGGGGACCGAGTAGACGCCCTCCGCGTTGTGCGGCTCCATGATGATGGCCAACTCACAAAGCCCCTTCATCAGCCGGTTGAGCACGTCGTCGGAGTTGCCGTTCCACAGGTTATAGGTGACGTGGGGGTTCTCCTTTTGGAACCCGGCGATCCACTGAGAGAACAGCTTGGGGGCGTGGCCCTCCACCGTGGCCAGGTAGATGACACCGTGCAGCCCGGTCTGCATCTCCCGGACGTCCTCCTCGGACCGCCGCACCAGGTCCAGCACCCGGACAGCGTACTGCCGGAACACCTGCCCCTCGTCAGTCAGCTGGAGGGCGTGGGGCTTGCGGAGGAACAGCGGCACCCCCAGCTCCTCCTCCAGGTCCTTGATTTGACGGCTCAGCGGCGGCTGGGCAATGCACAGCTTTTCTGCCGCGCGGGTGAAGCTCATCTCCTCCGCCACGGCGAGGAAATAGCGAATGTGCCGAAGCTCCATGAAACTCCCTCCCTCGTAATATCCAAAAGGTATGGCTACAGGTTTATTATATGTATTTTACAAGTTGCTGTCAAGGCGCTATAATACAAACAACAAAAGAAACAGAGCTTCAACGCTCAACGACTTACCTGAAAAGGAGGCAAACATCATGAAGAAGATTCTCGCCGCTATCGAAGAGTTCCTGGAACTCTATTTCGCCAGCTTTTCCATCACCGCCGTCCGGTAAGGAGGAAACGTGAAGCAACATACGTAGGGGCGTCTGCCAAACGAAGCGCAGACGCCTTCTTTTTTTGTCCTTTTTAGCAGCAGACACAAAGAAAAAAGCCTGTCCCTCGTGCGGACAGGCTTTTAAAGCTGCATTTGTGGTTTCAATGTAGTCTTACAGGGCAATCTTGCCGGTGAAGTCCTCGTTGATGACGTAATAGGCGGCGCCCTCCTGGGGCTTCAGGTAGATGTCGCAGCTCTTGATGGCGGCGCGGCCCTTCTCGGCCTTGAACGCGGCCTTGGCGGCGGCGACGACTTCGTCGATCTCCACCTGGTTCGCGTCGTACTGGAGATAGACCTGGGGCTTCATCGGGGCAGTGCGCTTGGGCGCTTCCGTTTTCGCGGCCTTTGCTGCCGCGGCTTTCGTGCTTGCTTTTCTAGGCATAAACTCATAACCTCTCTGGTAAAAGATGTGGGCCAATGGGAAAATATATCGAAAGGAGGCTCCCCCGCCGGGAAAGGACCAAAAAAGTTCGCGCCTCCGCTGTTTCCTATTATATTCGCAAAGAAATGTGTTGTCAAATACTGAAATGTATAAGATTGCACGGCAAAACGCGGGATTTTTGGCAAAAACCTACTAGATTTTTGAAAGGAACCTTTTGAAAAAGGGGCATTATTTGCGGTGAAACGCGCATTTTTTACGAATTATGACAGGAAAACAGGAAAAAACCCTGCCGGCTGCCGCCCGGAAAAAAGCCGGTCGGGGGATGGAAAGAAAATGTGAAAAATGTAAATCGCCGTTATTTACAAAAAATACGCAAAATAACGGTTGATTTTCCTTTGCGAATTTATTAAAATCAAATAAAAGAACGGTGAAGATCGGGTGAAAGCCGTCTGCGCCGAACCAATAGAGACAGAAGGAGCCGTGACCATGAGCGCAATGTCACATTTAGACGAGCTGGAGGCAGAGGCGATCTACATCATGCGGGAGGTGGCCGCAGAATGTGAGCGCCCTGTTATGCTCTATTCCATTGGCAAGGATTCCTCCGTTATGCTGCATCTGGCCCTGAAAGCCTTTTATCCGGAGAAGCCCCCCTTTCCCTTCCTCCACATCAACACGACCTGGAAGTTCCACGAGATGATCGAGTTCCGGGACAAAACGGCGAAAAAATACGGCATCGAAATGCTGGAGTATATCAATCAGGAGGGCGTGGCCCAGGGCATCAACCCCTTTGACCACGGGGCGTCCTATACCGACATCATGAAGACCCAGGCCCTGAAACAGGCCCTGACCAAATACGGCTTCACCGCCGCCTTCGGCGGCGGCCGCCGGGACGAGGAAAAGAGCCGGGCCAAGGAGCGCATCTTCTCCTTCCGCAACGCGGCCCAGGCCTGGGACCCCAAGAACCAGCGCCCGGAGATGTGGAAGCTCTACAACACGGAAATCTACCAGGGGGAGAGCATCCGGGTGTTCCCCATCTCCAACTGGACGGAAAAAGACATCTGGCAGTATATCAAGCGGGAGAACATCGAGATCGTCCCCCTGTATTTTGCCGCCGAGCGACCCGTCATCCAGCGGGACGGGGACCTCATCATGGTGGACGACGACCGCATTTTGCAGCACCTGCGCCCCGGCGAGGAGGTCGTGACCAAAAAGGTCCGGTTCCGCACCCTGGGCTGCTACCCCCTGACCGGCGGCGTGGAGAGCGACGCGGATACGCTGGACGCCATCATCGAGGAGACGCTCAGCGCCGTGGAGAGTGAGCGCACCAGCCGGGTCATCGACCACGACGGCGGCTCCGCCAGCATGGAAAAGCGCAAGAGAGAAGGGTATTTTTAATGAACGGACTGCTTAAATTTATCACCTGCGGCAGCGTGGATGACGGCAAGTCCACTCTCATCGGCCATATGCTCTACGACGCCAAGCTGCTCTTCGCCGACCAGAAGCGGTCTCTGGAGCTGGACAGCAAGGTCGGCTCCCGGGGCGGCAAAATCGACTACTCTCTGCTGCTGGACGGCCTGATGGCCGAGCGGGAGCAAGGCATCACCATCGACGTGGCCTATCGCTACTTCACCACCGAGCGCCGCAGCTTCATCGTGGCGGACACCCCCGGCCACGAGGAATATACCCGCAACATGGCGGTGGGGGCCTCCTTCGCCGACCTGGCGGTGATTTTGGTGGACGCCTCCCAGGGCGTGCTGGTGCAGACTCGCCGCCATGCCCGCATCTGCTCCCTGATGGGCATCCGCCACTTCGTCTTTGCGGTGAACAAAATGGACCTGACCGGCTACAGCCAGAGCCGGTTCGAGGAGATTGCCAGCGAAATTCAGGGCCTTATCCGGGAGTTCCGCTGCGACACGGTGAAAGTCATCCCTGTCTCCGCCACGGAGGGCGATAACATCACCAAGCCCTCCGCCAATATGCCCTGGTACCACGACGGGCCGCTGCTGGCCTTTTTGGAGACGGTGGACGTCTCCACCGCCGACAGCGAGACCGGCTTCACCCTGCCGGTGCAGCGGGTGTGCCGCCCGGACCTCTCCTTCCGGGGCTTCCAGGGACAAATCGCCTCCGGCCAAATTCAGGTGGGGGACGAGATCACCGCCCTGCCCTCCATGGAGCGGGCGAAGGTGACAAAAATCCTCAACGCCGGGGCGGAGACGCCCTCCGCCGCCAAGTGGCAGGCCGTCACCCTCCAGCTGGACCGGGAGGTGGACATCTCCCGGGGCTGCGTGCTGGCCTGCGGCGCAAAGCCTCATCTGGGCGACCAGATCGCCGTTCGCCTGCTGTGGATGGACGACGAGCCACTGGCCGAGGGCAAGAACTACCTGCTGCGCATCGGCACCCAGAAAAAGCCCGCCGTCATCAGCAACATCCAACACAAAATCGACGTAAATACCGGAGAGAAAATTCCCGCCGACACCCTCTCGAAAAACGAGCTGGCAGCGTGTGAGCTGGTGGTGTCGGAGAAAATCGTCTTTGACCTGTTCGACAACAGCCAGGATCTGGGTTCCCTGATCCTCATCGACCGAGTCTCCCACATGACCTCCGCCTGCGGCGTGGTCACCGGCGACCTGACCAGCCGCAGCCAGGAGACCGGCGCGGTCACCCCCGCCCTCCGGGCCAGCCAGAAGGGCCAGCAGCCCAAAACCGTCTGGATTCAGAGCGGCAGCGCCGAGGTGGCCCAGCGGGTGGAGAAGCAGCTCTTCGCCCTGGGGCGGCACACCATGACCCTGGACGGCAACAGCCTGGCCTGGAACGCCAACCGCCTGGCGGAGACCGCCCGGCTGATGAACCAGGCGGGGCTTATCGTGCTGGTGTCCTCCCGGCAGGGCTGCCCCACCGACGACGAGATTTTTTTGATCCCCACCAAGGGAACCGACCCGGAGAAGATCGTGGAGATGCTGGAATCCAATTAGCAATGTGCAATGGCCGGGTTTTTAACCGCTGCCAAATCACCGGAACGCTGTTGAAACCGCTCCCCGCTGCATAACGACTGGGATTCGTTTTCCGCTATCATTGCTCGTTGCAAATCAAATTGAAACTGCGCTCGGACAACGCCTGTTGGGTGGCTGTC
This sequence comes from Clostridiales bacterium, assembly GCA_021205205.1. Lineage (GTDB taxonomy): Bacteria > Bacillota > Clostridia > Oscillospirales > Oscillospiraceae > Onthomonas. Next base: position 70 of record JAJPXY010000056.1, on the reverse strand, counting down.
CGGGCGTTTTTTTGCGGTTCTATGTCAAGAGTTGGGGTAGAGAAAAATAACCCGCAAAAATAGTGAAGCC
>JAJPXY010000085.1 GCA_021205205.1 Clostridiales bacterium | reverse complement strand
TCCAAGTTTTCTCCCTCCTATAAGCGTTCAAAGGCTTAAGTTGATGACATTGCCTTTCAGGGGACGCAAGAGGGGATAGTGCTTGTCATCTGGTGCTGGTTTTGCCCAACAGAGACAGAATTTTTAGAAGAGCAAGCCTTGTTTTAGTCACTAGCTACTAACAGCTCAATCCGGGGGCGTGAAGCCCCCGGATTTTTTTGCCCTTTGGGAAGGATTAGAGTGTCAAATCCGATACTGCACCCGCCACTGCCCGGAACCAGCGTGGGCCTGATTTTCCTCAAAAACCAGCCCACCATCGTCCAAAACCTCACGGGCCTGGACAAGCTGAATCTCGGCGCTGGTGTTGGCCGGAATGGTCACATCCAGCGTGACAACATCCCCATTTTTGCGCCATTTGACGGCGATTTTCCCATAGCTGCTCTGATAGGCGATTTCCGCAAATTCCAGCCCGCCGCCGATTTGGGGGCGAATGAAAAAGTGTTCGTAGCCGGGCCGTTCCTCATCAAGCTCCAGCCCGCCGATGGTGCGGAACATCCACTCGCCAATGGACCCATAGGCGTAGTGGTTGAAGGAGTTCATATCGGCGCTCCACATGGTCCCATCGGGCTTCTTTCCGTCCCAATGCTCCCAGACGGTGGAGGCCCCCGCCTTTACCTGGTAGAGCCAGCCGGGACAGTCCTCTTTCAGCAGCAAGGCGTAGGCTTCTTCCAGACAGCCGTTTTCGCTGAGGGCCGGCGCGATGTGGGGCGTCCCCAAAAAGCCGGTGGTCAGGTGGCCGCCGGACTGGGCCAGCAGGTCTTTCAGCCCCTGCGCCACTTGGGGCTTCCATTCCTGCGGCACCAAATCAAACCGCAGCGCCAGCACATGGGCGGTCTGGGTGGGGACGGTCAGCCGCCCCTCGGAGGAGAAGAACCGCCGCTGGAAGTCCGCTGTCAGCGTCCGGGCCTTTTGCTCCAGCGCCTCGGCCTCGGTCTCCCGGCCCAGGACCCGGAGCATTTTCCCCACCAGTCGGGTGACATAGCAGTAGTAGGCGGCGCTGCAGTATTCATCGGGAGTGGCTCCTTTGTAGCTGCCAGGAGCGGCGTCCAGCGCCAGCCAGTCCCCGAACTGCGCCCCGAACCGGAACAGACAGCCCTCGCTGTGCCGCTCCAGAAAGTTCAGCCAACGGAGCATGGAATCCATCTGCTCCGCCAGCACTGTTTTGTCTCCGTAGGCCAGGTACAGCGCCCAGGGCAGCAGCACGGCCACGTCTCCCCAACCGGAGGCCCCGCCCTGAATGTCCTGGTCCAACAGCCAGTCCCCCTCCATGTGGCCCGTCAGCAGGTCGGGCACCACATGGGGGACGGCTCCGTTTGCAAATTGGTCCGCCCGCACGTCCGCCAGCCACTTCCGGTAAAAGGCATCGGTGTTCATCAGCAGACAGGAGGTGGGGGCAAAGGCCACCACGTCCCCCGTCCAGCCCAGCCGCTCGTCCCGCTGGGGGCAGTCGGTGGGGATGTCTATAAAGTTCCCCTTCATGCCCCAGAGGATGTTGTGCCACAGTTGGTTCAGCCGCGGGTCAGAGCAGTGGAAGGAGGCGGTCTCCTCCATGGCGGAGTAAGCTGCCCTTCCCTGGAACTGTTCTGCCGTCAAGCGGCACTTCTGCCCTCGGGGGGCACTTCCGAAGCTGCGCTTCTCCCTGCGGGGCTGCGCCCCTCCCTGGAGCCTCGGCGTACCGGGCCAGGAGATGATTTGGGCGCACTGGAACCCCTGGAAGGTGAACAGGGGCCGGAACTGCTCCCGGGCTTCGCCCTTGCAAATATAGCGCACCCGTGGGCGGATGCCCCGGAGGTTTTCTGTGTAGACGTTGCCCTGATTGTCTAGCGTCTCTAAGAACAGCAGCTCCACCACGTCGCCAGGTGTGGCATTTTCTACCGTAAAGGCGCACCAGCCCGCCATATTCTGCCCGAAGTCAATGACCCGCTCGCCTGCGGGGGTGGTGAACAGCCTGACAGGGGAGACACATTCCATCTCCCGCACCGGGCAGCCCTGCTGGGGTGCCAGCGTTTCCACCGGCTGAGGGACGGGTTCGGTTGCCCGCCAGCCGCTGTCGTCAAAGCCCGGTTCAGCCCAGCCAGGCTGCTCTAAGCGTGCGTCGTAGACTTCGCCGTCGTAAATCTCGCTGAACAGCACCGGTCCCCGACTGCCCTTCCAGCTCTCGTCCGTGCAGACCCATTCCTCGGTGCCGTCCGCGTACCGGAGGATGAGCTGCCCGCCGAAGGCGGTACGGGTGCCGTAGTTGTTGCGGGTGTGCTTGTAGCCCATCATGCCCTTGTACCACCCGGCCCCCAGCATGACGCCCAGGGCGTTTTCCCCCTGCCGGAGCAGAGAAGTGACCTCGTAGGTTTGGTAGCGCAGGTGCTTGTGATAGCTGGTCCAGCCGGGGGCCAACTCGTCCGGGGAGACGGCCCGGCCGTTGAGAAAGGCGTGGTAAATGCCATGAGCGGAGCAGACCAGCCACGCCTCTTTCACCGGCTTTGAAACGGGGAAGGTTCTGCGCAGCAGCGTCCCATAGCTCTGGTCCCTGTCCTCCTCTGGCTCGGCGGAGCGGAAGCCGCCCCGCCACTCCTCCGGGGTTTGAAAAGCGGTGACAAAACTCGTCTCCGCCCACCCGCTGCGCTCGTCCCCTGCGGCAGCCCGCACCCGGAGAGTGTAGCGGGTGATGCTTTTCCAATCCCAGGCGAGGGGGACGTGGGCAGACTGGCGGCTGGGTACGCTGCCGCTGTCATAGAGCAGCGTTCCGGCCTCCAAAAGTTGGATTTGATACCCTGTCTGTATCACATTGCGCTGGTCAGATTCCAGCGCCCAGCTCAGTTCGATCGAATCACGAATGCCGACAGGCTCGGTCAGTCCATTGACCATCAAATGCGAAATCGTCAGCATAGGAAACTCCCCTTTGTTTGTACTTACAGGAGCCGTGCTCCTGTCTGCCCCTATTTTACCAGAGGGCGGCGCACTTGTCACCGCCCTTTTGCGCAACAGGTCGGATTAGGGTAAGAGGTAGTCGGGAAAGCGGTATTTCTCCCGATGGTGGTGTTGCTATAATAGGATGCAGTAAAGCAAGGATTCTCATGCAAAACGAAGGAGGCAAACGAGAATGAGTGAACAAATCGTCACCATCAGCAGCGGAAAGGTGCGGGGCTACCAGCGGAATGGCATGGTGGAGTACCTGGGCATCCCCTACGCCCAGCCGCCGGTGGGAGAGCTGCGGTTCAAGCGGGCGCGGCCCGTCCAGCCGTGGGACGGCGTCTTTGACGCGAAAGAGTACGGCCCGGAGGCGGTGCAGTTCGACGAGGGCCAGTACAAGGGGGCCGAGGACTGCCTGACCATCAACGTCCAGCGTCCGCTGGAGGGAGAAAACCTCCCGGTTTTCGTGTACATCCACGGGGGCGGCTACAACACCGGCGGCTGCAATGTGCCGCTGTACAACGGCAAGACCTTCGTGGAGGAGGGCATCGTCTATGTGGCCTTCCAGTACCGGCTGAACGTGCTGGGCTTCTACGACTTCACCACCTACCCCGGCTGTGAGGACTTCGAGAGCAACTGCGGCCTGTCTGACCAGATCCTCGCCATGCAGTGGATCCATGAGAACATCGCCGCTTTCGGCGGCGACCCGGAGCGGGTGACCATCTGCGGCGAGTCCGCCGGGGCCGCCTCAGTGGTCAATATGATGGCCTGCCCCGCCGTCAAGGGGACCTTCCAGCAGGCCATTTCCCAGAGCGCCCTGCCCAACTGCGTCATGACCCACGAGATGGCCCGGCGGAACATCGACCTCTTTCTGGAGGGCATGGGCTGGACGGAGGCCGACCTGCCCCGGCTCCGCACCGACGACCCCTTCACCTTCCTGAAAGGGAACGACTACGTGGCGGAGAACCACCAGTACCGCAACCCCGGTATGTTCCTCCCCGGCCCCATTCAGGACGATTTGCTGCCCGTCCGCCCCATCGACGCCATCCGCAGCGGCAGCGCCGCCGGCGTGAAGCTCATCATCGGCAGCAATGCCCACGAGGGCACCACCTTCGTCCACCCGGAAAAGACCGGCTTCCCCAACAGTTGGAGCATGATTGCCCAGATGTTTGAGAAAAACGGGAACATCGATCACTTTTTCGAGTTTGTGCGCTACTACCACCCCAACGCGGACGCCTGGCTGAAGCAGTTCGACGGACAGGACAAGTTCAGCGCCGCAGCGGTGACCACCGCGCCGGGACCGGTAAAGGTGGGGCTTCCCTTCATCAACTTCGGCACCGACTACGCCTTCCAGGTCCCAGCCGTCAAGGTGGCCGAGGGACAGCGCCAGTACACTCCGGACGTGTGGATGTACCGCTACGACCTGGTGACCAAATCCGGCGAGGCCAGCGGCCTGAAAGCCTCCCACGCCTTCGACCTCCCCGCCATGTTCGGCAACCGGGACTTCCATTTCAGCCGGTTTATCTTCGATGGCGAGGACGACGCCCTGGTGGACAGCATCATCAGCGAAATGCACGGCAGTTGGGTGCGCTTCATCAAGGCCGGCGCGCCCGGCGAGGAATGGCCCCGCTACACCGGCTACAACTGCAAGCTGCGCATCTTCGATCGGGAGACCCGGACCGAGCAGGTGGACCGCACCGAGCTGATGGACACCTGGCAGGACATCCGGTTCTATGAGGATTGACCTTGTCCCATCGGGTCGGAAAAGGACAAGTTCTGGTAGGATAACGCCTGTCAGAAAATCCGATAAATCCGTATACTGTATTCAGCGCAAGCAAAACGAAAATATTAAACAAAGGAGAGAAAGGGAATCTCTGATTAAAAGAGGATTTCGTTGATATACGCACAATTTTACTACAA
>JAJPXY010000005.1 GCA_021205205.1 Clostridiales bacterium | reverse complement strand
GTTGGAGGAGGTGGAGGGGGTGGCGGAGTCGGTGGCTCCGGCGGCGTGGGCGTCCATTCGTCCAGCCGCAGCTCCCGCAGCAGCTCATACATAGACTGGGTGCGGTTCTTGGGCTGCACGGCCAGGCCGTGCAGCAGGGCGGCCTCCTCCTGCGGCGTCAGGGACACGCCCAGCGCCGTGGGGGGCCGTAAGGTGTCCTCCTCCAGCCGATAGGTGGACTGGGGCGGCACCTGGCCGGTGAGCAGGAAGTAAATAGTGGCGCACATGGCGTACACGTCGGTGTAAGGCCCCTGCCACTTGGTGGTATACTGCTCCACCGGGGCGAAGCGGGGCTTGGTGATGACGGTCAGCTCCTGGTTGCCCTCCATCCGGCGGGCGGAGCCGAAGTCCAGCAGCTTTAGGCTGCCGTCCGGCATCCACATGATGTTGTCCGGGGCGATGTCCCGGTGGAGCACCCCCGCCTGGTGCAGCTCCTCCAGGTCCCGCAGCAGCGGCGGCAGCTTGGGCAGCAGATCCGAGGGAGGGATACGTCCGCCCATCTGCTCGGCCTTTTTGTGCAGGGGCACGCCGTCCAGGTACTCCATCACCAGGTAGGCGGTGCCGTTGCTCTGGAAGCAGTCCTTGACCTGCACCACCGTGGGCAGCGGCTCGAAGGAGGCCAACATCCGCGCCTCGCCGCTGAACCGGTCCAGCCCCCGCTGGTAATCCGGCTCCTTGCCGGGCTTGGGGACCACCCGCTGGTCGTCGGTGCGCATGGCCGCCCACATGGGGAAGTATTCCTTCAGCGCGACGCGCTGGTGCTGTTCCTGTTCCTCGGCCTCGTAGGTGATGCCAAATCCACCCTGGCCCAGCACCCGCACCAGCCGATAGGTGTGTAGGGTGCCGTTCAGCAGGGTCCCCGGAGCCAGGCGCAAGTCGCTGTCTGTCTCGTGGTTTGCCATATCAGACGCCTCCCTTGCGGGTCACGATAAAGCTCTCATTGTGGGCGGCCAGGTAGAACCGGTCTCCCGGCTGGAGGCGCACGGCCTGGTTGGCTGCCAGCCGCTGGCCGCTGCCCAGGTAGGTGCCGTAGCTGGAGCCCAGGTCCTTCAAGTAGAGCACCCCGTCGTTGACGGTCAGCTCGCAGTGGGTCCGGCTGATGCCCTTCACCGTGGCAGGATAGGCGATCTGGCACTGCTGGGGGTCGCGGCCCAGGCGGACCGTCCCATTGATGGCGAACCGCCGCCCGGCGAACTGGCCGCTCTCGCCCTGGATGCGCAGGCCGCTGTCGGCGCTGGAGACCGGCTGGGTCTTCTCCTGGGGCTTGACGGTGGCATCTGCCGAAGGCATCGGGGCACGTCCAGGGACGAAAGGTTCTTCAGGCACTGGGGGAGCCGACTGGGGTTCCGGCTGCGTTTCCGGTTCCGGCTGCTTTTTGCGGCCGCGCAGCACCAGCAGGAGGACCACCACCGCAACGACCACCACCGCGACAATGACGATGGGCACGATGGGCAGGTTGGAGCTGGGGGTCGAATCGGTTTTCACGTTGCGTTCGATTCCCAGTTCGTCCAGGGTGTCGAAAACGTAGTCGATGTAGACGGCGTAGTTCAGGCTCTCCGACTCGGTGCCGCCGTAGGTGTTGATGCCCAGCACCACGCCGTCAGCATCCAGCAGGGGACCGCCGGAGTTGCCGCTGTTGATGGTGGCGTCGTGCTGGATGATCTTCACGTCGTTTTCCGAGGCCATGGTGGTAAAGCGGGAGACGGTGCCGGTGGTCACGGTCACGTCGCTGACGGTGGAGTTATAGTTATAGGTATAGGTGTAAATGGGCAGCTCCATATATTCCCCGTAGATGTAAGCAGAATAAGAGTTGCCGGAATCCACCCAGCCGGTGGAGGTGGTGGTCACGTCGCTGACCGCAGGATAGCCCATGGCGTAGACCGATTCTGTCACACTGGCGGCTTCCGCGCTGTCGGCCAGCTCCAGGGCGATGCGGCCGGATACAGGCTCACCGTCCGAGGTCTGAATGACGGCGTAGTCATAGTCCTCGTCATAAGACAGGATCTTACACTCCACCATGCGGTTTTCGTTGAGGTCGATCTGGTCGTCCAGCAGGTCTCCGGCGGAAATGCCGAACATATCGTACAGCCCCTCGGCGTCAAACAGGCTGCCGTAAATCTCTACTGCGCGGAGGGTCCGGGTGTAAACGTCTTCCCCCAGCATGATATAGACCCGCTGGGCCTTGGTATAGCTGCCGTCGGCGTTTTCCGCCGTCACCACGTGGCGGTTGGTGATGAAGGTGTTAGGCTCCTCCCCCACAGTGCCGATGCCAAAGGCAGAGCCGGTGCCGACCTGGACGTCGCCATTGGAAAGAGTCGTCTCGGTGTACACCTGCACCACGCCGCTGGTGGCGTTGGTGAGGGTGTCGGAGTTGTCGGTGGTGGCGGCGTTTTCGGTGGCGGCGGCGGTCATCGTCAGCGCCAGCGCGGTCATAATGGCCAGACAGAATGCAAAAATCCGTTTTTTCATCGCTTTTTCCTCCTGTTTTTCTCTCGTTAAGGCTCCAGCCACACGGCGGCGGCTGTGTTGTTGTCGTTATCCGGCGGGACCCGTTGGGCAAGGCGCTGGCGCATCCGGGCCAGCCAGTCCTCCGGATTGGCCGCCGCCCGGAGGTCCTCCTCCATCTCCGGCTCCAGCACGTACTCCCAGAAGCCGTCGGTACACAGCAGGAAGGCGTACTTTCCCGGCTGGAGGGCCATGCCTCCGACCTCCGCCTTTACTTCTCCCTCCTGGCCCAGCGCCCGGAGGATGCGGCTGCGGTCCTCATGAAAACGGATCTGGTCCTGGGTGATGTCCCCCAGCAGCACCGCCACCTGGGAGGCGCTGCGGTCCCGGGTCTGGAACTCCAGCGTCCCCTCGTGGAAGCGGTACAGCCGGGAATCTCCCACATGGGCCCAGGCCGCCTGGCCGTTGGCGATGGTCAGCATGACGACGGTGCTTTTCATCTGGCAGGTGGGAGTCTGGGCCGCCAGCACCGCCTCATGGGCCTTTTGCACCAGGGGCCGCAGGCCCTCCGGGTCCGTCTCCCCCTGCCAGGCGGCGCAGATGGATTTGGCCGCCGTGAAGGAGGCCGTCTTGCCTCCGCCGTGGCCGCCCAGGCCGTCCGCCACCACCAGGCACAGGGTGTCCGTGCCCTGCCGCCGGGCGCGGGCCGTGTCTTCGTTGGATGGGCGGCCCCCTGGTCGGTATAGATTGCAGTGTATAGCATTGCGTGTTTCACCTCTCAAGCTCTGGCGTCAAGTCAAGCTCTGGCTCGCTGCACTGTATGATGAGCGCAGTATAGTTGTCCTGGCCCGACCAGTGTTTTTCCTGCACGGCTGCGCCCAGGGCGTCCGCCGCGGCCTGGGCGGTGTCCTGTTCCAGCGCCTGGGATAGCTCGTCCTGGGTCAGCGCGTTGTAGACACCGTCGCTCATCAGCGCGAACCGGTCGCCGGGACGGACGGTCAGCGGGCTGTCCGGCTGGTCCAGGTACCGGAGCTGACCCATGCCCAAAAAGCTGGTCAACCCCGCCGCCCGGGGATGGGTGCGGGCCTCCTCCAGTGTGCCCTCCCCGTTGATGGCACACAGCTCCAGCTCCCGGCGGTAGATGTGCTCCCGATTGAGCTGGGTCAGGATGCCGTCCCGGCACAGGTAGATGTGGCTGTCACCTACGGACAGGAAATAGAACCGCTCGTCCTTCCACAGGCCCGCCACCATCGTGGACCCGCACTGTCCAATGCGCTCCGGCCCCAGCATCCGGTTCACCGCGCCGTTGGCTTCGCCCAGCAGCCAGAGCGGCTTCTGGGCCGGGTCCGGGATACGGGAGGCGTAAAAGCCGTCGATCATAGCGCTGACCGCCGTCTGGCTCACCTGGTCGCCGCTTTCCAGGCCGCCCATGCCGTCGGCCACCACCGCCAACAGGCCGTGGGTGGGATAAAGCTCCTCCGGCGTGGCGGAGAAGCAGTCCTGCTGCGACTCCCGGCTGCCCTGGGCGTGGAGCTTGCCCACCTGGAAGGAGAGAGCCTGGGGCGGCGTGTCCTCCGGCGGCAGCTCCGTTGCCCCCGGCGCAGCGTCTGCCAGCTCCGGCTCCGGCTCCGGCGCTTCCTCCGGGACCTCCGGCTGCTTCCGCCGCCTCCGCACCAGCAGGAACACCACGGCGGCCACTGCCAACAGCAGCACCACGCCCAGCACCCACAGCGGCAGCGACACATGGGAGGTCAATTTCCTCCACAGTCTTCTCCACATCTTTTTCCACATGGGTCAGCCCTTCTTCCAACTGAAGTGTTCGCCGCACAGGGCCACGAAAATCAGCTTGGTGGTGCCGATGGAAATGACGTCGTAGCTGTGCAGCTCCGCCGCGTTGATGACGGCTTTGCCGTTGACCTTGATGATATTGCGCCCGGCGGAGGGGCCGACGTAGTAAATCAGGTCGGTCTCGTCGAAGGCGATCATGGCGTGGTTCTGGCGGGAGATCTGCTGGTCGCCGCTGATGCGCACGTCGCCGGTTTCCCTGCCGATGTAGTTATAGCCCGTGTGGAGGCGGTAGTCGTTGCCCCGCACCGGCCCGTCGATGCACACCAGCCAGCCGACCACCGGCTCCGTGCCGCCGTTGACGCCCAGGTCCCCGGCGAACACAGTCGGCCCGAAGGGGCTGTTGTCGGTGTTGGAGTAGGGCGACTCGGTCTTGCCAACTGTGCCGCCGTTGGAGTAGGGGGACTCGGTCTTACCAACTGTGCCGCCGTTGGAGTAGGGCGGCTCGGTCTTGCCGAAGCTGCCGCCGTCGGAGTAGGGCGGCTGCGTCTCGTCGAACGCAGTGGCGTCGAGGCCGTCTCCGCCCGGGAATGGGGCGGCATCAGGGTTCACCGTGCCGCAAACTGGGCAGGTGTTGTGGGCAGCGGGGTAGTAATTGCCGCACTTGGGGCAGAGCACCGGCTTGTTCTTGATTTCCATACGTAATTCCTCCTGTGTTTTTTTGTTTTTGGGTTTTGGGTTGTATGGGTATGGGTTAAAGGGTAC
>JAJPXY010000080.1 GCA_021205205.1 Clostridiales bacterium | reverse complement strand
ACTCGCTACCTCCACCTTGGCAAGGTGGCGCTCTACCAGATGAGCTACTCCCGCAGATGGTGCCTCCGATCGGAATCGAACCAATGACACGGGGATTTTCAGTCCCCTGCTCTACCAACTGAGCTACAGAGGCATTGAGAAAGGCAAAAAAGTGGCGACCCGGAACGGGCTCGAACCGTCGACCTCCAGCGTGACAGGCTGGCGTTCTAACCAACTGAACTACCGGGCCACAAAAAGAAAATGGTGGGAACAACAGGGCTCGAACCTGTGACCCCATGCTTGTAAGGCATGTGCTCTAGCCAGCTGAGCTATGCTCCCTCGCTCTTGTCCGCTGTCGTCCGCGCTCTCAACAAGGGATATTATACTGGTTCGCCCTTCATTTGTCAACAATTATTTTTACTTTTTCCATGGCAGACCGATACCGGCCCGTTTCGGGCCGCTAAGGGGTAAAAATTGGGGCCAGGCGGAACAAAACCGGCCGCGGAACGCCGCGGAGGGCGGCTTTCCCGCCCAAAAAGGGACAAACCCCGCCGATTCGAGGACGAATGGAGCAGTCTGTCAAACGCCTTGAAAATGTTCGGTAAAGTGTTGGGGTCGGCGTTGGGGTCAGAAATAAAAGGAAGTCAATTTGTGAACATTCTGCGCAGATTAACCGCCTAAAATAGCAAAAATCCCGGAAAGTTTTCATTTTCCGGGATTTTTCATGGTGGAGGCGACGGGAGTTGAACCCGTGTCCGAAAACGCATCCTCAGGACCTTCTCCGGGCGCAGTCAGTTATTTGAATTCCCGCGCCGCACCGTGAACTGACACACTGCGCGGTTTGGTAGCTTCATAAAGTCATGGAGCCGTCAAAGCTTTCGGCCCTCACGTTTCCCACTAAAAGGCATCACCCAGCCCGGCTCGTGGGCCATCCGGGATCGGCGTCCGCGCACATTGGGCGGAGGTCGCAGAGCCTAATTAGGCCGCGACAGCAACGTATTCGTCGTTGTTCTTTGATTTATAAGTGCCCATTGTTGAGCGGCTGGGCGCCGCTGCCCGCTGGTCCGGCCTCAACGTCCCCGTCGAAACCGGTACGCCCCCATATGCGGCCCGCAAAGACAGGCCGCTGCACCGACGGAAGCGGGGACACCCCGTCGGAAATTAGCAATTAGCAATGTGCAATTAGCAATGAACGGGTTTTAGATGCAGCTGCATGACCGCAGCGCAGCCGAAAACAATACGCCCCGCAGAGGACCATCAGCGTTTGATTCCCCTCATAATTGTAAATTGCACATTGCACATTGATTCAGACCTTCTCCGGCTCGGGGTACTCCACGCCGAAGGTGTCCACCGTGACCTTTTTCATCATCTGCTTCTGGCGGGGCTTGTCGTTCCAGTCCCGCCGGGCGGAGACGATCTGGTCCGCCACGTCCATGCCCTCGATGACCTTGCCGAAGGCGGCGTACTGGCCGTCCAGGTGGGGCGCGTCGGCCACCATGACGAAGAACTGGCTCCCGGCGGAGTCCGGGACCATGGTCCGGGCCATGGACAGCACGCCCCGGCTGTGCTTCAAGTCGTTGGCGAAGCCGTTGCCGGAGAACTCGCCCTTGATCTCATACCCGGGGCCGCCCATACCGGTGCCCTTGGGGTCGCCGCCCTGAATCATGAAGCCGGGGATGACCCGGCGGAAGATGACGCCGTCATAAAAGCCCTTTTTCACCAGGGAGATGAAGTTGTTGACGGTGTTGGGGGCGACCTCGGGGTACAGCTCCACCTTCATCACGCCGCCGTTCTCCATTTCGATGGTCACGATGGGATTTTGTGCCATGGTTGAACACTCCTTCTCTGTTTGCAATTCTGCCCGCAGGCCCGGGGATTTATTCCCCGTAGCGGCCCCGGTTCCGGGATTTCATCTCCCGGTCCATATCCCGTTTGGCGGCCCGCTCCGCCATGGCCTCCCGCTTGTCGTAGAGCTTTTTGCCCTTGGCGAGGCCCACCTCCACCTTCACCCGGCTGTTCTTGAAATAGAGGGACAGGGGGATGAGGGCGTAGCCGTCCTGTTTGACGTGGGCGTAGAGCCTGCGGATCTCCTGCCGGTGCATCAGCAGGCGGCGGTCCCGCATGGGGTCTTTGTTGAAGATGTTGCCCTGCTCATAGGGGGAGATGTGCATCCCGTAGACATACAGCTCGCCGTTTTTCACCTGGCAGAAGGCGTCCTTCAGGTTGACCCGCCCCGCGCGGATGGACTTCACCTCGGTGCCGGCCAGCTCAATGCCCGCCTCGTACTTCTCCAGAATATAGTAGTCGTGGTAGGCTTTGCGGTTGCTTGCAACCACTTTGATTCCCTTTTGACCCGGCACAGGACGCCCTCCTTTCTGAACAGGTATCATGTTATTATATAGAAACGGGGAACTTTTGTCAACTGTTTTTTCGATTATGCCGCGAAAATCAAATTTGAGAAGCTCTTGTAAAAACGATACTTTTGTAGGGGCGGCCCTCGGCCGCCCGCGGGTTCCGCGTGGGTTTCCCGGGCGGCCACGGGCCGCCCCTACAGGTTTTTGAATGAAATAGGCAGCATTTTCGACTTTTATGCTGTCCAAATGGTTATAAATAGTGGGAAACCCAATACATAATTTGCAAGCTTGATTTCCGTGCGATTCAGCCGCCGGACAGGCTCTCCCACAAAAAGCAACCCTGCCAGACGTTTCATCTGACAGGGTCACTTTTGATTCTTGATATCTAACATCATTACAGGTACCTCTCTTTCTACGGAATGAAAAACATTCGCTTCACTCTAAACTGTCGCTCTTTCACAGCGGCTTGCCTTTTGGCTTCCCGAAAACTGTGCGGGGTGCTGCGGGTACATATCTAAAGTTGAAGGAAAGGTTGACGTATGATACAAGAGGGAGAGGCTTCGTTTCGAAGAAGTGTCTCTCCTTTGTTGTGACTAAAGTATAGCATCGCCCCGGCGTTTTGTCAAGCACTTTTTCAGGATTTTTTAAAAATTATTTTGCCGTTGGTTTTGCGAAAACAGGCGGGCCAAGCTGTGCCCTTTTCGTCAAAATCACCGGAGCGGCGGCCGCAGTAAAATTTACCGCGCCTTGTGAAAACCGTCGAACTGTGGTATATTGTAATGGCACTGAGAAAGGAGAACCGCCGCCATGCTCCACCGCCGCAACCTGTACGAAGAGATTATCGCGCCCGCCAGGCGAACTTACCGCTGGCTGCTGTCCCCCGCCCTGTGGTGCGCCGTGCCGGGGGCGTTCCTGCTGGCGTTCCTGCTGGCCCGGGGCCACCAGGGGCTGATGAACTTTTTGGTGAACCGGGTCACGACTCCGGTGAAGCACCTGCTCTCCCGGCTCTGCGGTCTGCTGCCCTTCGCCCTGGCGGAGGTCATCTGGGCGGCGGGAGTCCTCGCGGTGGTGCTGTTCCTGGCGCGGACGGTGTGGCTGCTCATCCGCCGGAAGGACCGGCTGCGGCGGCTGCTCCGCCGGGGGCTGGCGGGGCTGGCGGCGGCGCTGGTGGTCTACAGCTGCTACACTGCCATGTGGGGCATCAACTACTATTCCGACAGCTTCTCCCAGCGCACCGGCCTGACGGCCCGGGGCTGCACGGCGGAGGAGCTGGGCCAGCTGACCGCCTCCTTCGCGGCCAAATGCAACGAGCTGTCCGACCAGATGGAACGGGACGGGGACGGCATCACCCAGGTAGACGCTTCGGACGTTCTCCGGCAGGCGGCAGAGTGCTATCAGACCATATTCGACGAGTTCCCCGTTTTGGAGCAGCCCCTGTTCACCCCCAAGGCCATGTTCTTCTCCCGGGTCATCAGCTATATGGGCTTCACCGGGTTCTACTTCCCCATGACGGCGGAGTCGCTGGTCAACGTGGACCAGCCGGACTGCCTCATCCCCGCCACCGCCCTCCACGAGCTGTCCCACCAGTGCAACGTGGCGGAGGAGGACGCCTGCAACTTCCTGGCCATCATCGGCGGGCTGCACTGCGACAGCGTGGTGTTCCAATACTCCTCCGCCCTGATGGGTTACATCCACCTGTCCAACGCCCTCTATAAGGCGGATTCCTCCGCCTGGCAGGCGGTCCGCGCCACCCTGAACGAGCAGGTGATGGACGACCTGACCGACAACAACGCCTATTGGGCGCAGTTCGAGTCCCCGGTGCAGGAGACCTCCGAGAAAATCTACACCGGCTTTCTGGAGAGCTACGGCCAGACCGAGGGCATGAAAAGCTACGGCCAGTGCGTGGACTTGCTGGTGGCGTACTATTTTGATACGTAAAGGAACCAGCATTATGAACTACAACACCGTGATTTTCGACCTGGACGGCACCCTGCTGGACACCCTGGACGACCTGGCGGACAGCCTGGACCACACCTTAAAGGAAGTGGGCGCCCCCGCCCTGACCCGGGCGCAGGTGCGCCGCTACGTGGGCAACGGCATGGCCCGGCTCATCGAGCTGGCCCTCCCCGGCGGGCGGGACGACCCCCGGTACGACCGGACGCTGTAGACCATGCAGACCTACTACAAGGCCCACAACCAGATCAAGACCGCCCCCTATCCGGGGGTGTTGGACCTCATCGGCGAGCTGCGGCGACGGGGCTGCGCCCTGGCGGTGGTCAGCAACAAGCCGGATAGCTCCGTCAAGCCGCTGGTCAGGTTCTACTTTGGCGACGCCATCCCCGTGGCCATCGGGCAGCGGCCTGACGTGCGGCGCAAGCCCGCCCCCGACGCGGTGGAGGAGGCCCTGCGGCAGCTGGGCCGGGACCGCGACCAGGCCGTCTATGTGGGGGACTCGGAGGTGGATTTATACACCGCCCGGAACGCCGGGATGGACTGCATCTCCGTCACCTGGGGCTTCCGGGATCGGGACGTGCTGGACCGCGCCGGGGCCACCCGCTACGCCAATACCCCGGCGGAGGTTTTAAACTGGCTGTGATAAAGCTATTAGCTTTTCTGGTTATCCCTTTGAATCAGCCTTATCTGTTGTCCGGCCAGGAAACCCCTCCACCATGCTTCGCATGGTCCCCCTCCCCTTTCAGGGGAGGCG
>JAJPXY010000125.1:20521-28695 GCA_021205205.1 Clostridiales bacterium | reverse complement strand
TCGGTGGAGGAGCGCATTTTCCGGGCGGTGTCGTAATAGGTTAATCTGCGGTAAACCCCCTCCGCCACCGCCTAAAGGCGGCGGCCCTCCTCCCCTTTCAGGGGAGGGGGACCATGCGAAGCATGGTGGAGGGGTTTCACGTCGGAAATGTTGATAAGGCTTTTCAAAAGAGCGACCAGAAAACTCAAATTTCACGCACACCCCCGCCAAACGGGTTTATGAGGAGAATGGCAATGGCCGGTTTGTTTTCAAAACTGTTTCACCGGGGGCAGGAGGGCCACCCCTACTGCGCGGCGGTGGTCCCGGCGGCGGGCAGCGCCAGCCGGATGCAGGGCATTGACAAGATTTTGGCCGATTTGGGCGGGATGCCCGTCCTGGCCCGGACGCTGCTGGCCTTGCAGGAGTGCCCGCTCATCGACGAAATTGTCGTCGTCACCCGGGAGGACCTGATCGTCCCCATCAGCGACCTGTGCGTCCAGTACGCCATCGACAAGGTGGCAAAGGTGGTCAGGGGCGGCGGCGACCGGGCGGAGTCGGTGAGCCTGGGCCTGCGGGAGATTTCCAGCCAGGCGGAGCTGGCCGCCATCCACGATGGGGCCAGGCCCTTCGTCTCCCAGGAGATTTTGCGGGAGGTGCTGGAGACTGCCGCCAAGACCGGTGCGGCGGCCCCCGCCGTCCCGGTGAAGGACACCATCAAGCAGGCCGCGGACGGCAAGGTACAGCGGACGGTGGACCGCAGCACCCTCTTCGCCGTCCAGACGCCCCAGGTGTTCCAGGCGGGCTTCATCTCCGCCGCGCTCCAGCGCTGCCGGGAGCAGGGCATCCCCCTGACCGACGACTGCTCGGCGGCGGAGGCCCTGGGCATGACGGTCACGCTGACCAGGGGTTCCTACGAGAATATGAAAATCACCACGCCAATCGACTTGGCGATGGGGGAGGCGATCCTGCAATGTCAGGCACAGGTTTGAGAATCGGACAGGGCTACGACGTCCACCGGCTGGTGTCCGGCCGCAAGTTGATTTTGGGCGGCGTGGACATCCCCTGGGTGATGGGCTTGCTGGGCCACTCCGACGCAGACGTGCTGACCCACGCGGTCATGGACGCCCTGCTGGGCGCGGCGGGCCTGGGGGACATCGGCAAAGCCTTCCCCGACAGCGACCCTGCCCTGGAGGGCATCGACAGTCTGGTCCTGCTGGACCGGACCATGGCGCTGCTGCGGGAGGCGGGCTTCGAGCCGGTGAACGTGGACGCCACCGTCATCGCCCAAAAGCCCAAGCTGGCCCCCTACATCCCCCAAATGCGGGAGAATCTGGCCGCCCACATGGGCATTTCGGCGGACCGGGTCAACGTCAAGGCCGCCACTGAGGAAAAGCTGGGCTTCACCGGGGACTCCTCCGGCATGGCGGCCCAGGCCGTGGCGCTCATTGAAAAAGTTTGAGGTGAAACCCCTCCGCCACCGCCTAAAGGCGGCGGCCCTCCTCCCCTTTCAGGGGCGGCAAGAAGGTTGGTGCTTGTTTAGTCAGCAAATTTGCCCAGCATAACCAGCATAAGATGTAAGACAGTGCAAGGCTCCGAGGGTGGTCCCCCGGAGCCTTTTCTGCACCCTCCTTTCGACAGCACACAACAATTCCGCCCACGCATATAGTAGGGTAAGGCGGCTTTGAAAGGAGATGGTGTTTTGATTTATTATCTGATCGTCTGTAAGAGCCTGACCTACGCCCAGCGGACGGAGGCGGCGCTAGAGCGCTCGGGCATTGGGGCGCACATCCTGCGCTCCCCCCAGCAGCTCTCCGACTCCGGGTGCAGCCACTGCGTCAAAATCGCCCAGCGCAGCCTGACCACGGCGCTGACCGTCCTCAAGCGGGCGGGGCTGACCCCCACCCGGGTCTTTATCACCGAGAGCGACGGCAGCTACCGGGAGGTGGCCCTGTGATTTTTCTGGACAGCGCCGCCACCACCTTGCAAAAGCCCCCGGCAGTTGCCAAAGCGGTGGCCCGGGCCATGGGGACGCTGGCCAGCCCCGGCCGGGGCGGCTACCCCGCGGCAGAGCGGGCGGCGGAGGTGGTTTACCGCTGCCGGGAGACGGCGGCGCGGCTCTTCGGCGCGGCGGGGCCGGAGCAGGTGGTGCTGACCACCAGCGCCACCCACGGGCTGAACATCGCCATCCGCTCCCTGGCGAAAAGCGGCGGGCGGGCGGTGATCTCCGGCTACGAGCACAACGCCGTCACCCGCACCCTGGCAAGCCTGCCGGAGGTGCAGGTGGACGTGGCCCGGGGCCGCCTGTTCCACCCGGAGGAACTGGTGGCGGCCTTCGAGCGGCTGCTGCCGGGGGCGGACTTCGCGGTGTGCTGCCATGTGTCCAACGTGTTCGGCTATATCCTCCCGCTGGAGGAGATAGCCGGGCTGTGCCGCCAATACGGCGTGCCGCTGGTGGTGGACGCGGCCCAGTCCGCCGGGACAATTCCCCTGAATATGGAGGCGCTGGGGGCGGCGTATCTCGCCATGCCCGGCCACAAGGGCCTCTACGGCCCCCAGGGGACGGGGCTGCTGCTCTGCGCCCCAGAGATTGGGCCGCTGCCCCTCCTGACCGGCGGGACGGGCAGCGATTCCAAACGCCAGGAAATGCCGGACTTCCTGCCCGACCGGCTGGAGGCCGGCACCCACAACGTCCCCGGCGCGGCGGGACTGACCGCCGGGATGACGTTCGTCCAGTCGGTGGGGGTGGAACGCATCGGCGCGCGGGAACAGGCCCTGCGGCGGCAGCTGGTCCGGGCGCTGCGAGACGTGCCCGACCTCTACCCCATCGAGTCCCCCCGGCCGGAGTTACAGAGCGGGGTGCTGTCCCTGGTCTCCAAGACCCACGACGTGGAGGAGCTGGCGGGTGCCCTGGGCCAGCGGGGCATCTGCGTCCGGGCAGGCTACCACTGCGCGCCCCTGGCCCACGAGAGCGGCGGCACCCTGGCCTCCGGCACGGTGCGCATCAGTTTCTCCGCCTTTAATCGGGAGGAGGAGGTCCGCCGTCTGGCGGAGGCGCTGGCGGAGCTGACCGGGTCAGCTCACTAAATGTGCGCTGTCACAGAAAATTCAAGGATATTCTCTTGCCATTTGCCGGTGATTCGTCTATACTGATTCTGTATAGGCGAATCACCGCAGGCTGCGCCCCGCCGGGGCAGGGCCAACTGCGAATTGTTACAAGACGGGGATGGTGAAAAAATGGCGGCAATACTCAGCGTGGCCCAGCAGTGCCTGGGATATATCAAGACCATCCAAATCACGGACCTGATCGACATCGGCATCCTGGCCTATGTCATCTATCGCGTGCTTCTGCTGGCCCGCAACTCCAACACCGGGCAGGTGCTGAAGGGCATCGGCTTTTTGGTGGGCATCATGTGGGTGTCCAGCCTGCTGAACCTCCATGTCATCAGCTTTCTGCTGAGCAACGCGCTGGAGCTGGGCTTCCTGGCGCTGGTGGTGGTGTTCCAGCCGGAAATCCGCCACTTCCTGGAGCAGATGGGGACCAGGGGCCTCTCCTCCATGTTCAGCCGCAGCGACACGAGGCTGGATTACGCCGACGAGACCGAGGCGGCCATCAATGAGCTGGTGGACGCCTATACCACCATGTCCAAAAACAAGGTGGGCGCGCTGACCGTCTTTGAGCGGGACAGCATCCTGGACGACTGCATCAAGAGCGGCACCGCTCTGGACGCGGAGGTCAACTCCGAGCTGCTGAAAAACATCTTCTGGCCCAAAGCCCCTCTCCACGACGGGGCGGTCATCATCCGGGGCGGGCGCATTATCGGCGGCGGCTGCGTGCTGCCTCTTTCCAGTAACACCAGCATCAGCCGGGAGCTGGGTACCCGCCACCGGGCGGGCATCGGCGTCACCGAGCACACCGACGCGGTGGTGGCCATCGTCTCCGAGGAGACAGGCTCCATCTCCGTGGCCGTGGGCGGCTCCCTCAAGCGCCACCTGGCCCCGGAGACCCTGCGGCGGCTGCTGCGC
Organism: Clostridiales bacterium; assembly: GCA_021205205.1. Lineage (GTDB taxonomy): Bacteria > Bacillota > Clostridia > Oscillospirales > Oscillospiraceae > Onthomonas. Next base: position 24,693 of record JAJPXY010000125.1, on the reverse strand, counting down.
AACGAGCTGCTGCCCCAGGCGCTGGAGGAGGACGAGGACTCCCTCAACTGGAGGGGGCTGCTCCACAGCCTGAACTCCCTGCGCCTGACCGACCTGGTGCGGCGCAAGAAGGAGGACTCCGACCATGTTGAATAGGCTCAAACACATCAACTTTCTCTATGTCCTGCTGGCCATCGTCTGCGCCATCCTCTGCTGGCTGTATGTGGACGTGACGGTGGAGCCGGACACCCGGGTCACCATCCACAACATCCCCGTCACTTTCGTAGGGGAGGAGGCCCTGGCGGAGGAGGGGCTGATGCTCACCGACGGGCAGGATTCCACTGTCTCTCTGACGCTGGTAGGAACCCGCGCCGTGGTCTCCCAGCTCAAGCGCACCAATATCACCATCACGGTGGACCTGACCGCTCAGGTCACCGAGGCCGGGACCCAGTCCCTGAACTACACCGTCTCCTACCCCAACACCATCAATATGTCCAGCGTGAAGATCCGCTCCCGCAGCGTCTCCGCCATCGAGGTGACGGTGGTGAAAATGGGCAACAAGACCGTCAGCGTGGTGGGCGGCTTTACCGGCTCGGTGGCGGAGGGGTATCTGTACGACACCAACGCCTTTTCCTTTGATGTGACGGAAATCACCGTCACCGGGGAGGAGTCCCAGGTGGAGCAGGTGGACCACGCCGTGGCCACCCTGAGCGAACAAAACCTCTCCGAGACCTGGACCGGCACGTTGCCCCTGACCCTGGTGGACGCCGATGGCAACGAAGTGGACCAGACGGAACTGACCCTGAGCCAGAGCGAGGTGGAGGCCACCTTCCCGGTGTCCCTGGTGAAGGAAATTTCCCTGGCCGTGACCATTGTGGAGGGCGGCGGGGCCACCGAGGACGACGTATCCTACACCATCTCCCCGGAGACGCTGAAGGTCTCCGGCACCCAGGAGGCCCTGGACGGGCTGGACACCTTCAGCGTGGGCACCATCGACCTGTCCCAGGTGGTCACGTCGGAGCGGCAGAGCTTCTCCATCGACCTGCCGGAGGGCATCTCCAACGTCAGCGGGACCACCGTGGCCACGGTGACGCTGACCATCGGCAGCAGTCTGACCACCACAAAAGTCACCACCACCAACATCCAGCTGGTCAACCAGGCGGAGGACGTCTCCTCCGCGCTGGTGACCGAAAGCCTGGAGGTTCGCATCCGGGGCGACAAGGACACCATGGACCTGCTGGTGGAGGACGACGTAGTGGTCGAGGTGGATATAAGTGACATCTCCTCCGAGGTGACGGGCACCGTCACCCTCCCCGCCACGGTCAAGGTGACGGGTATGTCCGACGTGGGCGCGGTAGGCGACTACGAGGTGACGGTGGAGCTGGGCTGATGTTCGGTTATGTGCTGCCCCTGCGGGAAGAATTAAAGGTAAAGGACTGGGAGCGATACCGGGCGGTCTACTGCGGCCTGTGCCACACCATGGGCAGACAGTGCGGCCAGCTGTCCCGGCTGCTGCTGAGCTACGACTTCACCTTCCTGGCGCTGCTGCTGGGGGCGGGCGGCGGCCAGCACAAATGCCGCTGCGTGGCGGCCCCTTGCCGGGGGCGCAGCTGTTGCACCGCCAGCGCCGCGCTGGAGCTGGCGGCGGACGAGTGCATGATTTTGACCTGGTGGAAGTTTCAGGACCAGATCCAGGACGAGTCCTTTTGGAAGGGGCTGGGCGCAAGGCTGCTCGCGCAGCTCTACCGCCGGGCCTACCGCCGGGCGGCCCGCCGCCGCCCGGACTTCGACCGGCTGGTCAGCCGCCAGCTGGACGATCTGCACCGGCTGGAGGCGGAGCGCTGCCCCTCCCTGGACCACCCGGCGGACGCCTTCGCCAAGATTTTGGCCGGGGCGGTACCACCCACCGGCGACACGGCCCGGGACCGGGCCACCCAGCAGCTGCTCTACCACGTAGGGCGGTGGATCTACCTGACCGACGCCTGGGACGATTTGCAGGACGATTTGGCCCAGGGCAGCTACAACCCCATCCTGCTCCGCTACGGGCTGGACAAGGCCCCCGCCCCGGAGGGGCCGGAGGGCCAGCAGCTGCGGGTGACGCTGACCCACTCCGTCAATTTGGCGCTGTCCGCCCTCCAGCTGCTGGAGGAGACGGAAAACACGCCTCTCTTGGAAAATATATTATGGGGCGGACTGCCCCTGGTGCAGCGGCTTGTCCTCAGCGGCAAGTGGAAACAACAAAAACGACTTTTACGGGAGAAACAGAGACAATGAACGATCCTTACAGCGTGTTAGGCGTGAAACCCACCGCCAGCGACAGCGAGGTCAAGCAGGCCTACCGCCAGCTGGCCCGAAAGTACCACCCGGACAACTACCAGAACAACCCCCTGGCCGACCTGGCCGAGGAGAAGATGAAGGAGATCAACGAGGCCTACGACCAAATCAACAAAATGCGGGCCGGGACCTACCAGCCGAACAGCGGCGGCGGCAGCAGTCAGGGGTACCAGCAGAGCTATCAGCAGGGGTATCAGCAGACCTACCAGCAGAATTACGGCTACAGCGGCGGCGCACTCTACAACGACGTGCGCACCGCCATCAACGCCAACGACCTGGACCGGGCCGCCCAGATGCTGAACCAGAAGCCCCAGACCGCCGAGTGGTACTTCTGCCAGGGCAGCATTGCCTACCGGCGGGGCTGGCTGGATGAGGCCCGGGCCGACTACCAGCAGGCGGTGTCCATGGACCCCAACAACGGCGAATACCGGCAGGCGCTGAACATGATGCAAACCTCCGGCCCCATGTACCGCAGCGCAGGCGGAGGCATGGGTATGGACGCCATGGACTGCTGCACCGCGCTGATGTGCCTGAACTGTATGTGCGGGGGGCGCTGAGATGGAAGAACGTCGCCGCAGGCTGCGGCAGATGGCGCTGTGCGCCATGCTCAGCGCCGTCACCCTGGCGCTGCTGCTGCTGGCCTGTTTCCTGCCCTCCGGGCGGATGGGCCTTTCCGCCGTCAGCGGCCTTTGCGCCGCCGTAGCGGTGTGCGCCGTGGGCTATGGCGGCGGCCTGAGCTGCTATGTGGTCAGCGGCGCGCTGGGTCTGCTGCTGCTGCCCAGCAAAGAGGTGGCGGTCTATTACTGCCTGTGCTTCGGCATTTATCCGGTGGTCAAGGCGTGGATCGAGTCCAGGAAAAATCTGGTCCTGGAGTGGGTCCTCAAGCTGGCCGTGGGCAATGTGCTGATGCTGGCGGTCTACTGGGTGCTGCAAAAGCTGCTGCAAATCACCCTGACCTTCCGGGGCGTCGGCTCCTGGGCGCTGCTGGCGGTGGGCAACGCGGTGTTTGTGTGCTACGACATCGCCTTTTCCCAAATCATGACCTACGTGCAGCGGCGGCTGCTGCCGGTGCTGCGCCGGGCGAAATTCGTCTGAATCCCTTTACAGTCCGCCGGAATTTTGATATAATAAACGTTAGCTGTCCACTGGAATCAGCCTCCTTTGATAAGTTGTTAGCTGTTAGTCAGGCACAGCGATCCATAGGTGTAGAGCCTAAAGAACGGCACTGCCAAGCTAAAAGCCAAGGGCTAAGAGCTAGGAGCTATAAATGTGAACGTCTGAACAACAAGGAGTGACCCTTTTGCTGAAAAGTATGACCGGCTACGGCCGCGGGGAAACACTGGGGAACGGCAGGTCCTACCTGGTGGAGGTGCGCAGCGTCAACAACCGCTATCTGGACTGCTCCGTCCGCATCCCCCGCATCTACACCTGCGCCGAGGACGGCATCACCCAGCGGGTGAAGCGCACCATCACCCGGGGCAAGGTGGACGTGTTCGTCACCATCGAGACCACCGCCGCCGAAGCCGTCTCCGTCACTCTCAACGAGGCCGTGGCGGCGGGCTACCTGCGGGCGCTGGAGACCATGTCCGCCAAGTTCGGCCTGAACGACGCTGTCTCCACCGAGCTGCTGTCCCGGCTCCCCGACGTGTTCCGGGTGGAGAAGGTCCCGGAGGACCTGGATGAGCTGACCAAGGAGGTCCACCGGGCGGCGGATTTGGCGCTGGCCGATTTCGACGCCATGCGGTCCCGGGAGGGACAGAAGCTGATGGACGACCTCTCCGGGCGGCTGGATACCCTGGAGCAGTACACCCTCCAGGTGGAGGCCCGCGGCCCCGAACGGGTGGCCGAGTACCGGGCCA
>JAJPXY010000125.1:16062-20421 GCA_021205205.1 Clostridiales bacterium | reverse complement strand
CCGGGCCATGCTGGCCGGGGGCAGCCCCATCGGGCGGAAGCTGGACTTCCTGGTGCAGGAGATGAACCGGGAGACCAACACCATCGGCTCCAAGGCCAACGATTTGGAGATGTCCACCCTGGTGGTGGATATGAAGGCCGAGCTGGAGAAGATTCGGGAGCAGATCCAAAACGTTGAGTAAAATGAGCAATTAGCAATGTGCAATGTGCAATTATGAGAAAACCGACCATTGCACATGACGAATTGCACATTGCACATTCAGCCAAAGAGGATGGGGGAATCTGTTTGCAGTTATTAAACATCGGGTTCGGCAGCATGGTCTCCGCCGAGCGGCTGCTGGCGGTGGTCAGCCCGGACTCCGCCCCCATCAAGCGCATTGTGCAGGAGGGCAAGGAGCGGGGCACCGCCATCGACGCCACCTATGGCCGCAAGACCAAGGCGGTGCTGATTATGGACTCCGACCACATCGTCCTCTCCGCCCTGACGCCGGAGGTGCTGGCCGCCCGACTGAACGGAGAGGAACCCGCCGGAAGGGATGAGAGAGATGGATAAAGCCAAACAGGGACGGGTCATTGTCATCGCCGGCCCCTCCGGGGTGGGCAAGGGCACCGTCATTGGCGCCCTGAAGGCGCTGCGGGACTTCCGGGTCTCCGTCTCCCACACCACCCGGGGCATCCGCCCCAGCGAGGCGGACGGCGTCAGCTACCACTTCGTCACCCGGGAGCAGTTCCGGGCGCTGGTGGATGAGGGGCTTATGCTGGAGACCACTTGCTACCAGGGGAATTATTACGGCACCTCCCGCACCGCCGTGGAGGACGCGCTGGCCCTGGGGCAGGACGTGGTGCTGGACATCGAGGTGGAGGGCGCGCGGAACGTCCGCCGGGCCTTCCCCGATGCCATCGAGTTTTTCCTGCTGCCGCCCTCCATGGAAGCGCTGGAGCGCCGCCTCCGGGGCCGCAACAGCGGCGAGGACGAGCAGACGATCCAGGGCCGTCTGGCTCAGGCCAGGGTGGAGATCGCCTGCGCCCCCGAATTTGACTACATCGTGGTCAACGACGTGGCGCAACAGGCGGCGGCGGACATCAGCGGCTGCCTCTGCGCCCTCGCCTGCCGGGCCGAGGAGCGCGCCCCCCTGGCGGAGCGTGTGCTGGCCGGGGAAACGATAACTTTGTAGGTAACAGTCATCTATTTTCTGGAAGGATGGTCTATTCGATATGATTCTTTATCCCATGAACGAGCTGCTGACCAACGTGGAGAGCCGTTACGAGCTGGTGAACCTGGTGGCTCACCGGGCGCGGGAGCTTTCTGAGGAGGCCGAGGAGGCCGAGGAGCCTCTGGAGGAAAAGCCGGTCACTGTCGCCCTGAACGAGGCCCGCGCCGGTACGCTGGTCCCCAAGGAAAAAAACAAAGAAACAGCAAAGGAAGAATAACCGTTTCTACCCCGTAGGCAAGCGGCGGCGTGCGCCGCCGCTTGCCTTTGTTTGTATTTGAGCAGCTGTTAGCTCTTAGCCAGGATGGTGCTTGCTGTTTCGCCAGTGGTTTTTTGCTGGGCATAGCACCAGTTTTCCGCGGAGAACCACCGTTCAATAACTGACCACCCCTCTTGCCTCCCCTGAAAGGGGAGGAGGGCCGCCGCCTTTAGGCGGTGGCGGAGGGGTTTCGGGCTGCAATCAGCGACACGGCTGGTGCAAAGGCACGACCTTGAAAACTTGCGCTTTCTGACTAACAGCTAACCGCTAACAGCCAACAACTCACATGGAGGGACCCATTTGGAGTCGGTCTATTATGGACAGGTGGCGGTCTCCGCCGCCACCTACGCCATCGACAAACCCTATACCTACCTGTTCCCCCGGGAGATGGCCCAGCGGGCCGCGCCGGGGATGCGGGTGCTGGTCCCCTTTTCCAGGGGCGACCGGCTCACCGAGGGGGTCGTCCTCTCCCTATGGGAGGGGGAGCGCATCCCCAACATCAAGCCGGTGCGCACCCTGCTGGACGAGCAGCCCATCCTCAGCCCGGAGGCCCTCAAGCTGGCCCTCTGGATGCGGGACCGGTATTTCTGCACCGTCTACACGGCGGCGCGGGCCATGCTCCCCGCCGGGCTGTACTACGCCGCCCGGGATGTGTTCTCCCTGGCGGAGGGGCTTTCGCCCGAGGACGCAGCGGCCCAGGTGAAGCACGCGCCGCTGCAATCGCTGGTGCTGGAGACCATCCGCAGCCAGGGCGGCAAGGCCACGAGAGAGCAAATTTACCGGGCCTTTGGGGACAAAAACCCCGCCGCGGCGCTGAAAGCCCTGACGGAAAAGGGACTGATTGCCGTCACGTTCAGCCTCTCCCGCAACGTGGGGGACAAAACCGAACAGGTGGCCTATCTGGCTGTCCCCCTGGACGAGGCCCTGTCGCAGATCACCAAGGGGGCCAAGGCCCAGCGTTCGGTACTCCAGCTGCTGGGGCAGGTGGGCAGCGCCTCCATGAAGGACATCCACTATTTCACCGGCACCTCCGCCCAGACCGTCCGCGCATTGGAGAAGAAGGGCTTTGTCTCCCTCTACACCCGGGAGGTCTACCGCCGCCAGGACCTGGCCGACGCGCCCCAGGAGGCGCCGCCGGTGCTGAACGGCGAACAGCAGGCCGCTTACCAGGGCATTTCCGCCCTGCTGGACGGGGGCAAGCCCGCCTGCGCCCTGCTCTACGGCGTCACCGGCAGCGGCAAGACCCAGGTCTATATCCAGCTCATCCACAAGGTCATCCGGGCCGGGCGCACCGCCCTGGTGCTGGTGCCGGAGATTGCCCTGACCCCTCAGCTGCTCCACCACTTCGAGGCCCAGTTCGGCCGCCAGGTGGCCATTTTGCACAGTTCCCTCTCCGCCGGAGCCAGATATGACGAGTGGAAGCGGGCCAAAAACGGCGACGCCAAGGTGGTAGTGGGCACCCGCTCGGCGGTGTTCGCCCCGCTGGAGAACCTGGGCCTCATCGTCCTGGACGAGGAGCAGGAGAGCAGCTACCAGTCCGGGCAAAGTCCCCGCTACCACGCCCGGGACGTGGCCAAGTACCGCAGCGCTCAGTCCGGCGCGGTGCTGGTGCTGGGGTCCGCCACTCCCAGCGTAGAGAGTATGTATCTGGCCCGGAAGGGCGTCTACCACCTGTTCCGGCTGAAAAACCGCTTCAACGAGCGGTCCATGCCCCGGGTGGACATCGTGGATATGCGGCGGGAGCTGCGGGGCGGCAACCCCAGCTGTCTCAGCGCCCCTCTCCGCGAGGAGATCAAAGAGAACCTGAACCGGAAGGAACAGACGGTGCTGTTCCTGAACCGCCGGGGCACCAGCCGGATGGTGGTCTGCGGCGAGTGCGGCGCCACGCCGGAGTGTCCCCACTGCTCCGTGAAGCTGACCTACCACAAGGACAACCACCGGCTCATGTGCCACTATTGCGGCTACTCCCAGGAGATGGTCTCCGCCTGCCCCGAATGTGGCGGCGAGCTGATTTTTGTGGACGCGGGCGTCCAGATGGTGCAGGAGCAGCTGGCGAAGGCGTTCCCCGACGCGGAGGTGCTGCGGATGGACGCGGACGCCGTCTCCGCCGCCCACAACCACGAGGACATTCTGCGCCGCTTCCAGCAGGAAAATATCCCCATCCTCCTGGGCACCCAGATGGTGGCCAAGGGGCTGGACTTCGAGAACGTCACCCTGGTGGGGGTGCTGGACGCGGACCAGGGGATGTATGTCAGCAGCTACCGGGCCGGGGAGCGCACCTTCTCCCTGCTGACCCAGGTGGTGGGCCGGGCCGGCCGGGGCAGCCGGGCCGGGCGGGCCATCATCCAGACCTTCACCCCCAAAAACGACATCATCACCTGCGCCGCCCGGCAGGATTACGACGCCTTTTACGAGAGCGAAATTCTGCTGCGGGAGAGCCGCCAGACCCCGCCGGTGCGGGACCTGTACCAGCTGACGGTCAGCGGCCCCATGGAGCATCAGGTGCTGCAAAGCGCCCACCGGCTGCGCACCGCCCTCCAGTCCTGGCAGGCCAGCCGGGAGATGGCGGAGCACCCCTTCTCCCTCTACGGCCCGGCGGAGGCCCCGGTGCTGCGGGTAATGGGCCGCTACCGCTACCGGCTGACGGTGGTGTGCAGGGACCACAAGAAAATACGGGAGATGCTGGCCTTCCTGCTCAAGGCGTTCCAGCAGGACAGGTTCAACAAGGGCATCGGCGTCTCCGTGGAACGCAATCCGATGGATTGAGTTCAGCTGTTGGGCAATTATGTTCACAGTTCTACTTTTATGTCTGTGTGTAGGGGCGGCCCCGGGGCGCCCGCGGGGCGGGGGCGGTTTGAGGGGGGCCACGGGGCGGCCCGCCAGGGGGATT
>JAJPXY010000125.1:0-16052 GCA_021205205.1 Clostridiales bacterium | reverse complement strand
TTTCAATGTTTTTATTTTTTTGTTTTTTTGTGGGGGGGCTGTTGGGCCGCCGGCTAACTTTTTGGGTTTCGGGGGCGCCCCGGGCCCGCCCCTACAGGCGTATAGTAAAAAAATGCTGGATTGATGCAAAGGACTATCCAGTTTGACTACCTGTGTATAGGAAGAAAGGATAAATGACCATGATTCGTGACATTGTAGAAAAAGGCGACCCCATTTTGAGCAAAAATTGCCACCCCGTCACCCGGTTCGACAAAAAGCTGGGCCGGATGCTGGACGACCTGACCGAGACCCTCCGGGACTCCGGCGGGGTGGGCCTGGCCGCGCCGCAAATCGGCATCTGCCGCCGGATGGTGGTGGTGATGAACGCCCAGGAGGAGATCATCGAGCTGGTTAACCCGGAAATTATCTCCACCTCCGGGGAGCAGACCGGCTTCGAGGGCTGTCTCTCCCTGCCCGGGATGTACGGGGAGATCACCCGCCCCATGACGGTGCGGGTCAAGGCCCAGAACCGCCAGGGCGAGTGGTTCGAGGCGGAGGACACCGGGCTGACCGCCCGGTGCTTCTGCCACGAGATCGACCACCTGGACGGCCATATGTTTGACGAACTGTGCGACCGGCTCTACACCAGCGAGGAGCTGGACGAGATGGAGGCCGCAAAAGAGGCCGAGCAGGAGCAGGAGCAGCAATGAACATCGTCTTTATGGGCACCCCGGACTTCGCGGTGCCATCCCTGAAGCGGCTGCTGGCCGACGGCCACCGGCTGGCCGCCGTCTACACCAACCCGGACAAGCCCAAAAACCGGGGCATGAAGCTGACCCCCAGCCCGGTGAAGTCGGCGGCGCTGGAGGCGAACGTGCCGGTCATCCAGCCCCGGTCCCTGCGGGACGAGGGCGTGCTGGAGGAACTGGCTGCGCTGGAGCCGGACCTCATCGTGGTGGCCGCCTACGGTAAGCTGCTGCCCGACCCGGTGCTGGCGCTGCCCAAATACGGCTGCATCAACGTCCACTCCTCCCTGCTGCCCAAGTACCGGGGGGCGGCCCCCATCAACTGGGCCATCCTCAACGGGGAGAAGGAGACCGGCGTCACCATCATGTATATGGCCCACGCCCTGGACGCGGGGGACATCATCGCCCAGGAGGCCACCCCCATCGGGCCGGAGGAGGACGCCGCCGCCCTCTATACCCGGCTGGCGGAGCTGGGCGCGGAGCTGCTGTCCCAAACTGTGAACAAAATCGCGGACGGCACCGCCGGGCGCACCCCCCAGGACGACGCCCAGCACACCTACGCCCCCATGCTCAGCCGGGAGCTAAGCCCCATCGACTGGAGCCGCACGGCGGCGGAGCTTCACGACCAGATCCGGGGTCTGGTCCCCTGGCCCGCCGCCTCCTTCGACCTTGAGGGCAAGACCTTTAAGGCTTACGCCTCCGTTGTGGCAAACGAGACCACCCAGGCCGCCCCAGGCGCGCTGCTGGGCGGCGACAAAGAGGGCATCCGGTTCGCCTGCGGCGGCGGAACGGTACTTCGGGTCACCGAATTGCAGGCCCCCGGCAAAAAGCGGATGAAAGCCGCCGACTATCTGAGAGGACACAAGCTGTGAACGGTTTTTCTGATTTTCTCCCCATCGGGGGCCTCCGCCCATGAGCAGCCAACCAAAAAGCGCCCGGGAGACTGCCTTCCATGTGCTGGAGCGGGCCAAAAGCGGGGCCTGGTCGGACAGCGCCCTGAAAAGCGCTATCCGCTCCGATGAACTCTCCCCCCGGGACAGCGCCCTTTGCAGCCGCATCTGCTACGGCGTCCAGCAGAACCAGCTGCTGCTGGACTACTGGATTTCCTGTTTCTCCCGGGTGCCGGTGGAGAAGCTGGAGAGCGCCGTCCACACGGCGCTGCGGATGGGCCTGTACCAAATCGCCCTGATGGACCGGGTGCCGGAGCGGGCGGCGGTCAACGAGTCGGTGGAGCTTGTGAAGCACTATAGCCGCAACCCCAACTCCAGCCGCCTGACCAACGGGATTTTGCGGGCCTTCTGCCGCCGGGAGGGGGACTGGCCCCAGGCCCCTTCCCTCTCCGTCCGGTACAGCCACCCCCAGTGGCTGGTGGACGCCCTGGCCGCCGAGCTGGCGGGCGGGGACGTGGAGCCGCTGCTGGCGGCGGACAACAGCCAGCCCCCCACCACCGTCCAGGTGAACACCCTGCGCACCACCACCGGGGACTTGGCAAACGCCCTGGCGGAGCGGGGCGTGGGGGTGCGGCTGCACCCCTGGCTGCCGGACTGCCTGGAGCTGACCGGCACCGGCGACCTGGAGGAGCTGCCCCAGTTCCGGGCGGGGGACTTCACCGTGCAGGACGCCGCCGCAAAGCTGGCGGTGCTGGCGGCGGACCCCCAGCCGGGGGACCGGGTGCTGGACGCCTGCGCCGCGCCGGGGGGCAAGAGCTTCGCCGCCGCCGTGCAAATGCAGAACCGGGGAGAGATTTTCTCCTGCGACATCCAGCCCAAAAAGGTGCAGCTCATCCGGGACGGGGCCGCGCGGCTGGGCATCTCCATCCTGACGGCGGAGGTGCGCAACGGCAAGGCGTTCTATGTGGACTGCGGGTCGGGGTACGACCTGGTACTGGCCGACGTGCCCTGCTCCGGGCTGGGCATCATCCGCAAAAAGCCCGACATCCGGTACAAAAACCCCGACTCCCTGGGCGACCTGCCCGATGTGCAGCGGGCCATCCTGGACAACGTCTCCCGGTACGTGCGCCCCGGCGGGACGCTGCTCTACGCCACCTGCACCGTCCTGACCCGGGAGAACCGGGACGTGGTGGAAGGATTTTTGGCAGACCACCCGGCGTTCCGGCTGGAGCCGTTCCGTCTCCCCGGCCCGGTGGGGGAGGTCAGCGAGGGCATGGTCACTCTCTGGCCCCACATCCACGGCACAGACGGGTTTTTTATGGCAAAGCTGAGGAGAGAACATGACTGACATCAAATCCATGAGCCGCCCCGATCTGGCCGCTTTTCTCTCCGAACTGGGACAGCCCCGGTTTCGGGAAAAGCAGGTGTTCCAGTGGCTCCACCGGGGGGTGGAGCGCTTCGACGAGATGAGCAACCTCCCCAAATCCCTCCGGGAGCAGTTGGAGGAACGCTGCACGCTGACCGTCCCCCAAATCGCCCGGAAGCAGGTCTCGAAAATCGACGGCACCATCAAATATCTCTGGGAGCTGGCGGACGGAAACTGCGTAGAATCGGTATTGATGCGCTACAAACATGGCAATACTATCTGTGTGTCCTCCGAGGTGGGGTGCCTGATGGGCTGCGCCTTCTGCGCCTCCACCCTGGGCGGGCTGGTGCGGCGGCTGACACCGGCGGAGATTTTGGACCAGGTGATTTTCACCCAGAAGGACTCTGGCTTGCCCATCTCCAACATCGTCATGATGGGCATTGGGGAGCCGCTGGACAACTACGACAACGTCATGCGGTTCCTCGCCCTGGTCAACGACCCGGACGGGCTGAACATCGGGATGCGGCGCATCTCCCTGTCCACCTGCGGGCTGGTGGAGAAAATCGACCGGCTGGCGGAGGAGCAGTTGCAGCTGACCCTCTCCGTCTCCCTCCACGCCCCGGACGACGCCACCCGCTCCCGGCTGATGCCGGTGAACCGGGCTGTGGGCGTGGATCGGCTGATGGAGAGCTGCCGCCGATACTTCGACAAGGCCGGGCGGCGCATTTCCTACGAGTACGCCATGGTGGACGGTGTCAACGACAGCGACTGGCAGGCCGACCGGCTGGCCGCGCTGCTGAAGGGGCAGGGCGCTCATGTGAACCTGATTCCGCTGAACAACGTGGAGGAAAGCCCCCTGAAGCCCAGCCGCCGGGTGGCCGCCTTCCAGAAGCGGCTGGAGAGCCACGGCGTCACCTGCACCGTCCGGCGGAAGCTGGGCGGGGACATCGACGCCTCCTGCGGCCAGCTGCGCCGCAAGGCCATGGGTGCGGCGGCCTCTTACAACAAAAAGCTCTAATTTGGGGTATTCCTTTCACTCTGCCATGTGCCAGGAACCCCTCCGCCACCGCCTAAAGGCGGCGGCCCTCCTCCCCTTTCAGGGGAGGCAAGGGGGAGAGTGCTTGTCGTTTGGTTTTCTTTTTTCTCAAAAAACAGGTTTATAAAAACAAAGTAAGAGTGAAATTTCCGTAATCAAAAGGAGCTTTTCTTTAACAAATTGCTTTCCGTAACCGACCACCCCTCTCGCCTCCCCTGAAAGGGGAGGGGGACCATGCGAAGCATGGTGGAGGGGTTTTCGGCTACGATTACCGACAAGGCTGCTTCAAAGGAACAACAACAAAAACAATTTCCGTGTGGAGAGGGTGAATAGGATGGACATATGGGGCATCACTGACCGTGGCAAGGTGCGCCGACAGAACCAGGACGCCTTTTATCAGTGGACCAACGGGACGATGGCGCTGGCCGTGGTGTGCGACGGCATGGGCGGCGCGCGCTCCGGCAACGTGGCCAGCGCCCTGGCGGCCCAGTACTTCGTCCAGGTGCTCAGCACCGGGAAGGGGTCGCCGGAGGACCGGATGACCCAGGCGGCGGCGCTGGCCAACAGCGCCGTCTACCGCCGGGCGCAACAGGACATCAACTGCCGGGGCATGGGCACCACGCTGGTGGCGGCCTTCGCCCGTGGGCCAGAGGCCCACATCCTCAACATCGGGGACAGCCGATGCTACCATCTCTCCGGTGACCGCATCTGGCAGGTGACCCGGGACCACTCCCTGGTGGCCGAGTGGGTGGCCGCAGGCCAGCTGACCGAGGAGGAGGCCCGGAACCACCCCAACCGCAACATCATCACCCGCGCCCTGGGCACCGAGGAACAGGTGACGGGCGACCTCTACCGGGAGGCGCTGGAGCCGGGGGACCGGCTGCTGCTGTGCTCCGACGGACTGAGCAACGAGGTGACAGACGAAGAACTGGCCCGGCTGGCGGGCGGCGGCGGTCTGCGGGACTGCTGTGACCGGCTGCTGGAGCGGGCGCTGGAGCGGGGCGCGCCGGACAACGTCACCGCCGTGATTCTGGCCGCAGACGGCTGAACAAAGAGGAGCTTGTACCATGGATCAGTACATAGGAAAAATGCTCAACGACCGCTACGAAATCCTGGACGTTCTGGGCGTGGGCGGCATGGCGGTGGTCTACAAGGCCATGTGCCACCGGCTGAACCGGCTGGTGGCCGTCAAGATCCTCAAGCCGGAGCTGGCCGCGGACCCGGAGATCCGCAGCCGCTTCCACGACGAGAGCAAGGCCGTGGGCATGATGAGCCATCCCAACATCGTCAACGTCTACGACGTGAACCAGGACGGGGACATCGACTATTTCGTCATGGAGCTGGTGGAGGGCATCACCCTCAAGCAGTATATCAAAAAGCGCGGCGGCGTGCTGAACTGGCGGGAGGCCCTGCACTTCAGCACCCAAATCATGCAGGCCCTGGGCCACGCCCACAGCCGGGGCATCGTCCACCGGGACATCAAGCCCCAGAACATCATGGTGCTGCGGGACGGCAGCGTCAAGGTGGCGGACTTCGGCATCGCCCACATCGCGGACTCCCAGCGCACCATGACCAAGGAGACCCTGGGCAGCGTCCACTATATCTCCCCGGAACAGGCCAAGGGCAGCGAGGTGGACCAGCGCAGCGACATCTACTCCGCCGGTGTGGTGCTCTACGAAATGCTCACCGGCCGTTTGCCCTACGAGGGAGATACCCCCGTGGCGGTAGCCGTCCAGCACATCAACTCCATCCCCCTGGCCCCCCGGGAACTGAACCCGGACATCCCCCGGGGCATGGAGCAGATCATCATGAAGGCCATGGCCCAGGACCGGGAGCTGCGCTACCCCAACGCCGAGGCCATGCTGGCCGACCTGGAGGCTTTCCGCAAGGACCCCGCCATCGTCTTTGACTACCAGGACCCCTGGATGCTCACCGAGCTGCCGGAGGTCACTCCCTACCAGCCGGAGGAGGTGGAGGTCCAAAGCGAGCCTACCGAGGAGGACGACGACGAGGAGGACGAGGACACCGGCAGCGGACGGCGCACCGCTTTCATCATCGGCGGGGTGATTTTGGCCATCCTGCTGGTCATCTTCCTGATTTTCCGGATGCTGTGGGCCACCCTGTTCTCTGACCTCTTTGGTACCGGCGAGGTCTACACCGTCCCTGACCTGCGGGGCATGACCTACACCGAGGCGGAGGAATATCTTTTCACCACCGAGGAACTGAACGGCCACTTCACCGTCACCATCAGCGAGGAAACGGTCTATGACGCCACCTACGACGTGGGGGAAATCGTCAGCCAGGACCCGGGGAGCGGCACCAGCACCAAGAGCGACGTGACGGAGATCACCGTGGTGCTCTGCGCCGAGCCGGAGGAGGAAGCAGCCGAGCTGGTCATGCCCAACATCGTGGGCAAGGATTACTCGGAGTGGGCCTCCACCCTCAACGAGGACTACCACGTCACCGTGAAGTATAACCCCCAATACTCCTCGGATTACGATGAGGGCCTCATCATCTCCACCGACCCGGTGGCGGGCGCCACCCTGACCGAGGGCCAGACCGTCACCCTGACCTACAGCCGGGGGGAGAAGATCACCACCGTCACCATGGTCTCCCTCTACGGCATGACGGAGAACAAGGCCAAGGAAACCATCGCGGAGCTGGGCCTGTCCACCGGCAGTGTCACCACCGTCACCAGCAGCGAGACGGCGGGGACCGTGGTGTTCCAGAGCGTCAAATCCGGCGCGGAGGTGGAGCTGGGCACTGAGGTCAACCTGCAAATCAGCTCCGGCCCCCAGCCCGCTGACCCCGAACCGGAGGAGGAAGAGGAGGAGGAAGAAGAAGCCGAGCAGCAGCAGACGGACGACAACACCTCCGACAACGACACCGAGAACACCGAAAACACGGAAAATACCGAGGACGCTGAGAATACGGAAAACACCGAAAACACCGAGGACAACGAAAATACCGAGAACACCGAGGACACCGACACCCAGGACGAAACCCAGGAGGACACCGTCTACTCCATCACCGTGACCATGCCCTCCGGGCGGAGCGACGCCTCCACCGTCTCCATCCGGGTGAACGGCGTGAACTACTACTCCGCCACCGTCCCCGCCAACCAAAGCACCGTCTCTGTGGAGTACAAGGGCACCATCGAGTCCCTGGAGGTGCTGGTGGACGGCAACAGCTATTCGGAGTACACCGTCCAATGACCGGCATCATCATTCGCGCCCTCAGCGGCTTTTACGACGTGGACTGTGACGGCCAGGTGATCCGCTGCCGCGCCCGGGGCAAGTTCCGCTACACCAAAGAGTCCCCCCTGGTGGGGGACCGGGTGTCCGTCACTCCCACCGAGGCCGGGGCGGGCCGTCTGGACGAGATCTTACCCCGAAAAAACGCCTTTCAGCGGCCCGCCGTGGCCAATATGGACCAAATCATCCTCATCGCCTCGGAGGCCATCCCCGTCACCGACCCCTTCCTGGTGGACCGGGTGGCGGCGCTGGCCGAGGGGAAGCAGTGCGAACCGGTGGTGGTGGTCAACAAGTGCGACCTGGCCGACGGCGAGGAGCTGGCGGCGATTTATGAGAAGGTGGGCTACCCCACCTTCCGGGTCAGCGCCGCCACCGGCCAGGGCGTGGAGGCCCTGCGGGAGATTCTGAACGGGAAGGTCAGTGTGTTCACCGGCAACTCCGGCGTGGGCAAGTCCAGCCTGCTCAACGCCCTGGACCCCGCCGCCCAAATCCCCACCGGGGAGGTCAGCGAAAAGCTGGGCCGGGGCCGCCACACCACCCGCCATGTGGAGCTGTTCCGCCTGGGCCAGGGGGCCATCGTGGCGGACACGCCGGGGTTCTCCTCCTTCGACACCGAGACCCCGGAGTTGCTGGACAAGGAGCGGCTGGCGGAGGCCTTCCGGGAGTTCCGCCCCTATTTGGGCCAGTGCCGCTATGTGGGCTGTTCCCACACCAAGGAGAAGGGCTGCGCCATCCGTCAGGCCCTGAAAGAGGGTAAAATCTGCCGCAGCCGCTACGACAGCTACCTCCGGCTGTATCAGGTGGCGAAGGAGTATAAGCCGTGGAAGTGAGCTGTTGGCTGTTGGTTCTTAGCTGTAAGCCAGGCTAACAGCTTATCAAAAGGGACGACCAAAGAAGGAGAACAAACCGTGGGAGAAAATTTAAAACAGGCCATCATCATCGGCGCAGCCCCCTGCGCCAGTTGGGACTACCTGACCCCCTACCGGGGGGAGGACGACTTCGTCCTCTGCGCCGACGGCGGGCGCAGCAGCGCGGCTCTGGCGGGGCTGGAGCCGGACTGGTACGTGGGGGACGGGGACTCCGGCGGCAGCCCGGAGGGCCTGCCCTCCATTACGCTGCCCGCCGAAAAGGACTTCACCGACCTGGAGGTCGCCGTCCACCAGGCCCTGCGCCTGGGGTATCGGCGGCTGCTGTTGTGCGGCTGCACCGGGGGCCGGGCCGACCACTACCTGGCCAACTGCGCCCTGCTGGAGCAAATTCACGAGGCCGGGGCCGAGGGCCTGCTGCTGGACGAGTGCAACGAAATTCGGTATTTGGCCCCGGGAAGAATTTCCATTGCAAATACTCCACTTTTTTGCTATATTGGGATCATCCCCCTGGACCGGACGCTGCGGGGCGTGACCCTGCGGGGCGTCAAGTACCCCGTCACCGACGCCGCCTTCCGCCGGGACGCCACTCTGGGCGTCAGCAACGAGATCCTGCCGGGGCAGACGGCGGAGATCATCGTGAAGGAGGGCTGCGCCCTGCTGGTGCGCAGCGAACCCTTGGCCCAGCCGTGAGAAAAAAGTCGAAAAAGATACGCAAAAGGAGAACCCCATGAAGCGACCCCACATCCTCAAAAAACTGCTGTCCCTGGTGCTGACCGCCGCCCTGCTGGTGGGGACGGCCTCGCCGCTGGCGGAAGCCTATACCCACGCCAGCGAGTTCAAAACCGGCTACACCATCTACGACGGCATCGACGTCTCCAAGTGGCAGGGGACCATCAACTGGTCCAAAGTCGCGGCGGCGGGCATCGACTTCGTGTTCATCCGCTGCGGCTACACCTCCAGCAGCAGCTTCACCCTGAACACGGACCCCCAGTTTGAAACCAACATCAAAAACGCCCAGAAGTACGGCATCCAGGTGGGTGTCTACTACTTCTCCCAGGCCAAGTCCACCTCCGAGGCCAAGAAGGAGGCCGCCTATGTGCTGAAGCTGCTCAAAGGCTACGACCTGGACCTGCCCGTGGCCTTCGACGCGGAAAACGCCGGCGGGCGCTTCAAGTTCTCCAGCTTCACCAAGACCCAGTGTACCAACATCGCCCTGGCCTTCTGCGCCGCCATCAAGGCCGGGGGCTACGACGCCTGCGTCTACAACAGCGTCTCCACCTTCAGCGGCAGCGGGGCCAAGTACAACCCCACCACCATCCTGAACAAGGGCTATAAGCTGTGGGTGGCCCACTACGCCAACACCGCCAGCAACTCCACCTATAGCGTCAGCGGCTATACATACTGGCAGTATACCTCATCCGGAAAGGTCAGCGGCATCTCCGGCAGCGTGGACCGGGATTACTGGTACTCTCCGCTGGAGCTTTGCGTGGAGGTGGACGACGACACCGCCATCACCTCTCTCTCCCTGAACAAGACCTCCGCCAGCCTGAAACCGGGCGGCACCCTCTCCCTGACCGCCACGGCGAAGCCCTCCGGCACCTCTGACCCCGTCTGCTGGTCCTCCAGCAATACCAGCGTGGCCTATGTGAACAGCAGCGGCAAAGTCACCGCCGTCCAGAGCGGGACGGCCACCATCACGGCGTCCTCCTCCAGCGGCAGCGTGAAGGCCACCTGCAAGGTGACGGTGTCGGGCGGCACCGACCCGGACGAGGTCATCGTCGTCACCTACGGCAATTCCGCCTTTGATTTGGATAACAAGACCTCCCTCTCCCCCGACAGCTATCAGGCGCTGAGCAACTCCGTCCTCACCGTGAAAACCGACGGCACAACGACCATCAAGGGCGCGGGCGTCACCGACGTAACGGCGAAGGTGACCACCACCGTCCAGGTGGAGGAATCGGAGGAGGAGGCGACTGTCTCCGCCTCCGCCGTGGAGGAGACGGAGGAGACCGCCGAGTCGGAGTCCTCCACTGCCCCCGCTGACGAGGAGACGGGCGACAGCTCTGCCGCCGCAGAGGAGCCGGAGGAAACCGCCGAATCGGATTCCTCCACCGACCCCGCCGACGAGGAGCCGTGCGACAGCTCTGACGCCGCAGAGGAGGCAGAGGAAACAGCGGCAGAGGAAGAAGCCGAGGAAATCGCAGAAGCCGAAGAAACTGTAACGGCGCAGACAGCGGAGGAAGATGAGGAAACCGTAACAGCGCAGGCCACAGAAGAAGCCGAGGAAGCTGTAACGGCAGCGGCTGCGGACGAAGCCGAGGAAACCGCAGCGGCGGACGCCGAGGAGGCCGTAACGGCAGTCACGGAAGAAACTGCGGAAACCGCAACGGCCCAGGCGGCGAACGAAGCAGAAGAATCTGTAACGGCGGACGCCGCAGACAGCTCTGACGAGGGCGAGACGCCGGTGGCGGCCCTCACCACCACCACCGTGAAAGTCACCGAGGAAAAGACCATCCGCGTGGTGGTGCAGCGGCGGAGCCTGAGCAGCGCCACACTCAAGCTGAAAAGCACCTCGCTGACCTACACCGGCAAGAAGGTGACGCCCACCGTCTCCTCCCTCAAGGTGGGCAGCACCAGCGTCTCCTCCAGCGGCTACACGCTCTACGCCAACAACAACATCAACCGGGGCAAGGCCACCGCCACCGTGGCGGGCAAGGGCAATTACTGCGGGGCGGTCTCCACTACCTTCTACATCCGCTCCAGCCAAAGCATTTCCCTCGCCAAATCCAGCTACAGCGTAGCTTTGGGCAGCAGCGCCTTCTCCCTGCGGGCGCAGAACGTCTCCCAGTACGGCGGCAAGCTGACCTATTCCAGCAGCAACACCTCCGTGGTCAAGGTGTCCAGCTCGGGCAAGGTCACGGTCAAGGGGCTGGGCATCGCGCATATCACCGTCACCGCCGCTCAGAACAGCCGCTATTCCAAAACCACGAAGAAGATCAAGGTGAAGGTAGTCCCCAAAAAAGTGACCCTCTCCTCCCTGACAAGAGGCAGGAAGAAGATCACCGTCAAGTGGAAAACCACCACCTGCTCCGGCTACCAGATCCAATACTCCACCTCCAGCAGCTTCAAGAGCTATAAGACCGTCACCGTCTCCGGCAAGAGCAGCAAGTCCAAGGTCATCAGCGGACTGAAATCCAAGAAGAAGTATTATGTCCGGGTCCGGGCCTACTACAAGTCCAGCGCGGGGACCGTTTACGGCTCCTGGAGCAGCAAAAAATCCGTGAAAACGAAATGAGAGCTGTTAGCTGTTAGTCAGCTAGTGCAAGCTCTGAGCCAACAGCTAGAAAACCGGCGCTGTCGTTCTTATTGGCGTTGAGCCTACAGGTTTCTTCCAAAAAAGTCACAGGCACATTTTGCCGCCTCCCAACGTATACTGAGCCATAGGGGAACAACTCCGAACCCGCTCAGCGGCGAAGGGAGGCGGTCTTTTTGCGCAATTTTCGCTGTAGAAGCGGCGGCATCTGCCTGATTTCCATCGGAATCGGCATCTGGCTGGCCATGGTGCTGCCGGTGGGGGTCATCCTGTTCGCCTCCGGGCTGACGCTGATCCTGCTGGGCTGCACGTTTTTGAAGGGGCAAAAAAGGTAAAACCCCTCCACCATGCTTCGCATGGTCCCCCTCCCTCGTCGCCGCACACTTCATAGCGTTCGCCCCGCCGCAAGCGGCAGGTCTCGCTTATTTCGTTGCGGCTCCTCTCCCAACCGAACCCGCTGCAGCTGGGCTTCGGTTGGGTACCCGTGGGGGGCGGCAAGGGGGGTAGTTCTTTTCGTTTGGTCGAGGTTTATTGCAAAAAAAGAGGGGGGAACTGCCGTGAAAATCGTCATTGTCCGCGCGCCCAAGGCGCTGGCCAGGCTGCTCAGGGCCATCTTTCACATCCGCTGAACGCGGAAACCAGGCATAGAACGCGGCCCCGGCTCATAAGGTGTTGCAGAACCATGTCCGAGGAATCCTCTCCCCGGGCAGGAAGGAGAGGTCGCTTTTGAACGTAACACTGGTGCAGGACGAAATCTCCTGCTTTGCGCTGGCGCTGCACACCGCCCTGACGCGGGAGGAGACGCTGGAGATGATCGTGCCGGACGCCTGCCCGGACATTGTGGAAATCGTGGACACCGACGCCGCCGTCCATCTGCGGGGGAAGGAGTGCGCCGAAGGCTGCGTCACCCTCCACGGCGCGGCGCCGTGCAGCGTGCTCTACCGGCCGGAGGGGGAGACGGGACTGCGGCAGCTCCGGGCGGAGCTGCCCATCCAGTTCACCGCAGACCTGGAAGGCGTCACCGGCCAGAGCCGGTGCGTCCTGCTGCCCCGGGTCACCCTGGCGGAGACGAGGGCTGTCAACCCCCGGAAAATTCTCATCCGGGTGGGGCTGTCCTTTGACCTGACGGCCTACGAACCAACGGTGCTGCGCTGCTGCACCGGCGTGGAGGACCGGGAGGCCCTGGGCATCGAGGCCCGTACAGAGCAGCACAGCGGCGCTTTCGCCGTCCATGTGGGGGAAAAGGTGTTCCCCTACACCGACGAAGTGCAAATTCCCGGCAGCAAGCCCCCCATGGAGGAGCTGCTGCGGGCGCGGTGCCGCCCCTTCTGCACCGAGAGCCGCCTGCTGGGCGGCAAGCTAGTGTTCAAAGGAGGGACAGCCATTCAGCTGCTCTACCTCAGCCCGGAGGGCCAGCTGTGTACGGCGGACTTTGAGCTGCCCTTCTCCCAAATCGCGGACGTGGGGCCGGTGGCGGAGGGCGCGGACTTCCAGGTGGAGTGCGTGGTCACGGGCAGCGAAATTTACCCCCTGGACGGGGAGGGTCGGGGCCTTTCGGTGGAGCTGGAGCTGCTGGCGCAAATCGTGGTGCGGGAAACCCGCGCCCTCTCCGTCGTCACCGACGCCTACAGCATCCACCACGCGGCCGCACCGGAGTTCGCGGCCTGCCTGCTGCCCCAGCTGGTGGAGCGGGGTCTGCGGCGGCAGACGGTGCGGGAGGTCATCG
Source organism: Clostridiales bacterium (assembly GCA_021205205.1). Classification (GTDB taxonomy): domain Bacteria; phylum Bacillota; class Clostridia; order Oscillospirales; family Oscillospiraceae; genus Onthomonas. Next base: position 2,873 of record JAJPXY010000125.1, on the reverse strand, counting down.
AGACGGCGGCGCTGCCCCAGGGGGTCTGCGACGTGCGGGCCTATGTCAGCCAGGTGACGGTGGGCGGCGGCGAGCTGACCGCCGAGCTGCGGCTGGCGGTGCTGTACCAGACGGACGAGGGCGGCTTCGCCCAGGCCGTCCGGCAGACGGTGGTAAAGTGCCCGGTGGAGCGGGAGTCGGACACCCTCTGCGTGGCCGTCTGCACGGTGCCGGAGGTGGACGCCTCCGCCGCGCCCGGGGGCGTGGAGGTGCGGCTGGGGGTGGACTTCCAGCTGCTCCTGCTGCGGCAGAGCCGGGTGTTCGGCCTGTCCGCCTTCGCCCTGAACACCGACCAGCCTCTGGACCAGGAGGGCCAGCCCTCCATCGTGCTGCGGCAGATGGCCCAGGGGGAGTCCCTGTGGGAAATCGCCAAGACGTACCTGACCACCCAGGCGGAGATCGAGCAGGCCAACGGCCTGGAGGGGGAACCGGCCGCGCCGGGGCAAATGCTGCTCATCCCCCGGAAACGGTGAGAGGAGGAACGGCAGTGGAGAGGCAACTTTACGAGGACATCGCCCAGCGGACAGACGGGGACATCTACATCGGGGTGGTGGGGCCGGTCCGCACCGGCAAGTCTACCTTCATCAAGCGGTTCATGGAGACGCTGGTCATCCCCAACATCGACAACGTCTACCGCCGGGAGCGGGCCAGGGACGAACTGCCCCAGAGCGGCTCCGGCCGGACCATCATGACCGCCGAACCCAAGTTCGTGCCGGAGGAGGCGGTGCAAGTGGAGCTGGAGGGCGGCGCCAGCTTCTCCGTCCGGCTCATCGACAGCGTGGGCTATCTGGTGAGCGGGGCGGTGGGCCAGACCGAGGACGACGCCCCCGGATGGTCACCACCCCCTGGTTCGACCACGAGATCCCCATGACCGAGGCAGCGGAGGTGGGCACCCGGAAGGTCATCGCGGAACACTCCACCATCGGCATCGTGGTGACCACCGACGGCACCGTGGCGGGCATCCCCCGGGAGGATTACCAGGAGCCGGAGGAGCGAGTCATCCGGGAGTTACAGGCCTTGGGCAAGCCCTTTTTGGTGCTGCTGAACGCCGACGACCCCGCCGCCCCCCAGACGGTGGCCCTGGGCCGGGACATCGCCGCCCGGTACGGCGTCACCTGTCTGCCGGTGAACTGCCTGACCCTGGACGAGGAGGACGTCAGCGGCATTATCCGGGCGGTGCTGTACGAGTTCCCGCTGAAAGAGATGGACCTGTACCTACCCAGCTGGGTGGACGCGCTGCCCTACGGCCACCCCATCAGGGAGGAGCTGTACGCCGTCATCCGGGAGACCGCCGGACACATCCGCCACATCCGGGAGGCCCGGGACGTGACCGCCGCCATGGGCCAGTGCGGCTCCATCAGCCGGGCGGAGCTGACCGCCATCCACCTGGGGACCGGCGTGGTACAGGCCGCGCTGGAAATTCCAAGGAGTTTGTTCTACGCCACCCTCAGTGAGCAGTCGGGCTTCCAGGTGAAGGACGACGGGGACCTGCTGGCGCTGCTGACCTCCCTGGCCCACGTCAAGGGGGAATACGACAAGGTGGCCCAGGCCCTGGCCGACGTGCGGGAGGAGGGCTACGGCATCGTCATCCCCTCCATCGACGAGCTGACCCTGGAGGAGCCGGAGATCGTCAAGCAGGGGGGCTGCTACGGAGTGCGCCTCCGGGCCAGCGCCCCCTCCATCCATATGCTCCGGGCGGACATCGAAACAGTGATCTCCCCCATCGTGGGCAGCGAGAAGCAGTCGGAGGAGATGATCAACTACCTGCTCCAGGAGTTCGAGGGGGACACGCGGAAGATTTGGGAATCCAACATCTTCGGCAAGTCCTTCCACGAGCTGGTCAACGAGGACTTGCAGGGCAAGCTGACCCGTATGCCGGAGGACGCCCGCAAAAAGCTGCGGGAGACGCTGGAGCGCATCATCAACGAGGGCAGCGGCGGACTGATCTGTATTATTTTGTGACGGAATATAGGCCGGGGACCACTGTTTTGGCGGTTCCCGGCCTGGTGTTGTTCAAAATGACTAAAGGGGCGGCCCACAGGGGGCAAAGTCAAACGATTTTCGTATTTTGCCGAATGTAAAATCAATGCCAACAATCCCCTCCGCCACCGCCGAAAGGCGGCGCGAAGCACGACTCTCTCACTTTCCCCCAGGGTAAACGTTTCTCTGCCGCACCCATTCAATGGAGATGGGCCGCTCCCCGCTGCTGATCGCAGAGCGGCTCGGTCACGAAAAGGTGCAGACCACCATGGACACCTACAGCCACCTGTACCCCAACAAGCATGTGGAGGTAGCCAGTAAAAATGACAAGTCCCGAAAAACGCTGGCTTAATAGTGATAAGGAACTAATACGAACTTATCAACTGTTAGCCGACAAAATCGGGTGTGCATAGCAGAAGCGATGCCAACAAGAACCGTTTGTTTTCTAACAAGAAAGCAGGCGGTTCTTGTTGCATTATCGAATTATATTGCGGAATAATGGAGGAATGCTACTATGAAGCTGATACACTGTGAGTTTAACATTGACACTGCCAGTGTGGAGCTGCGTTTCGCTGATGGAACCAAAATCAGCATCTACACCCCAGGGGTAGGCGATGAGATTGTCCCACTATCCCCATGCAGACGGAGATTGACTGGCTGATTTACAACGAACCGTTGACCTATGCCAGGCTGGTATTCTCCGGCGAATTGGCGCAGTATGCCAGGGATATGGAGGGAACGCACGGACTGAAGGATTAAAGGAATGCCGCTGCACAGGAAACTTCCCTGTACGGCGGCATTTTTTGCGCTGCGTTCCTATCACGCTCAAGAACAAGAAAAAAGCAAGATTTGCA
>JAJPXY010000135.1 GCA_021205205.1 Clostridiales bacterium | reverse complement strand
CCGGGCGGGCGGGCTTTCCGCCGTCACCCTGAACGTCAACCGCCACAACGACGCAATTTATGCCTACGAAAAGATGGGGTTCATGAAAACCGGCGAGGTCAAAAACGACATCGGCGGCGGCTTTTATATGGACGATTTCGTGTACGCCCTCCCTGTGGAGGAGTAAACGCAGAAAATCCCCCGCAAGGGGGATTTTCAATTAGCAATTAGCAATGTGAAATGTGCAATTATGGGGAAACCACTCCGCCACCGCCTAAAGGCGGCGGCCCTCCTCCCCTTTCAGGGGAGGCAAGGGAGCGAGTGCTTGTCGTTTGGTTTACCTTTTTGCTCAAAGAAAGCAGCATTTTTGAATGTAATGTACTCAATAGAGGAACCTTTCCCTTTTGAGATACCCTTCCGCAACCGACCGCCCCTCTCGCCTCCCCTGAAAGGGCAGGGAGGGGCAAAGCCCCGGAAGTGCCGCTTGACGGCGGAGGGGGACCATGCGTTAGCATGGTGGAGGGGTTTCCCGCCGGAATTACTGACAAGGATGCTTCCAAGAGAGACGATTAGTCTATAACTGCCTGACTAACAACTCATTCCTCCCAAAACAGCTCGTCCAGGGTCTTGTCCAACGCCTTGCAGATGGCGATGCATAGCCGGATGGTGGGGTTATAGGAGCCTTTCTCAATGCCGTTGATGGTCTGGCGGGAGACGCCCACGGCGTCGGCCAGGGCCTGCTGAGAGAGGTCCTTGGCCGCCCGGGCGGCCTTGAGGCGCAGGTTCTTCATGCCTCGTCCTCCTCCCGGTTCGGCCGCAGCAGCGCCCGCACGCCGAAGGCGATGAGGACAGCGACCAGCAGCAGCCCGCAGAGCAGATTGGCCGTCCATACGGCGCTGTTGTGGGCGTTGCACAGGGCGCAGACCAGATTGACCGCCGCGAGGACGGCGGTGACGACCACCCACCGCCGGGGGTCGTCATTCAGTCCCATGTAGGCGTCCAGCACAATGCAGCTGACAACGTAGACCAAGATCCCCAAAACCACCCCGGCGAAAAGAAAGAGGGGTGAGGTGGAGACAGGAACGTCAAAGAGGTTCAAAACCCACCCCAGCAGCAGATAACCCACCACCGTCCAGAAGGCGTTACGGTAAGCCGTGCCCTGGGCGGCTTTTTGTCGCTCGTCGTACTCGCTGCGGACGCGCCACGTCCCCAGCCAGAGGCGGCGGACCAGCAGGACCAGCAGCAGCGTCACGGCGAGGCTCGCCACAAAGCCCAGCACATGGAACAAATTTACATTCATCTTGTTCCCTCCTTGTCACAGGTTAGGTTTCTTCCTCGTCCTCGGTCTGGCCCCGGCGCAGCAGCGCCCGAACGCCAAACGCGGCCAGGATAACGGCCAGCAGCGCCGCGGTGAACACATTTGCCACAGGCAGGTCCTCAAAGGTGTGGGCATAGGCAACGATGGCCGCCAGGTTGATGACCAGCAGCACGGAGCTGGAGATGACCCACTTTTTGGGGTCGTCGTTCAGGCCGATGTAGGCGTCCAGCACAATGCAGCTGACCAGAAACACCGCCAGCGCCAGGAACAGCCCCACAAAGGACAGCACATACAGCGGCGGGTTCCAGATGTCCAGCAACTGGAACAGAGCCAGGTAGCCCACCACCGTCCAGAAGGCGTTGCGGTAGGCCACGCCCCGGGCGGCCTGCTGCCGCTCGTCGTAGTCGCCGCCGATTTCCAGGCTGAACCTGCCTTTTGTGATGCGGTTGCTGAGGGCGGCTACGGCCAGAAGCACCACGATTCCAGCCAGCGCGCCGAAAAATACCAGATTATACATTATCGTCGTCCTCCTTGACAAAAATACGGTCTTGCGGAAGGGGAAAGGGGTCGCTTCCTATAATGCATACTGAACAAAGCCACAGGCATTGAAAGGCAAGGCTTTTCCTACCTGTCGGCTTTGTTCAAGTGCAAAATTTTTCGCCTATTTGCGAAAAATCTTGCACCCTTCGTTGGCACAGCAAGCTGTGCCAACGAAAATATGCATTGCAAAAATGACTGCATTTCATGAAACCAGCGTAAAACTGCTGGTTTCATGAAATTGTGCGGCTTTGGCCGCGCAAATAAACCGCCATGCGGTTTATTCAGCAGGCATTTTTATAGGATGGCTATAGTATAGCGTATACCCGCCACTTTGTCAAGTATATACGACAAAATATCATTGTAAAATTACAGTATGTCAGCTGTAAAGGGGCTGCGAAGGGAAGTCAGTTTTTGCCACCCCGCCCGCTCTGGTAGAGGACTCCATAATCGAACATTTTCAGCGACAGGCGGCGGCTGATATTCAACATCGACTGAATGATGCAGTCCACATCGGCGTCCTCCTGGGTGCCCAACCGCCGGTTGAGGCGGTCAGCTGCTTCATAAACCACTTCGTACCACTCGCCGCAGGGGCGGCCCAGCCGAAAATCGTCCTCCACATAGGCAGGAATCTGGGCAGAAAAAGGCGCGTCCTCGTCCAATAGTCCGCACAGATAGTCATATAGTTGTTCCTTCCATTCCTGATAGTCCATCGTTTTACCTCCCGAATTAGTGTCATTATACGGACACTGTTTATCTTCTGATTTTACTCGCATAATAAAGATAATGCAAGAGCAACCTCAGAGACTGGGAGAACCAATGATTAAATACGACAGACTGTGGGTGACAATGAATGAAAAGGGCGTCTCACAGTATGACCTTTACACCCATTATGACATTGGCCGTTCCCAGTTGGACCGGCTGCGAAAAAACAAGAATGTGGAAACCAACACCATTGACCGGCTGTGCAGCATCCTCCACTGCAACGTGGAGGACGTGATGGAACACGTCAGCGACCCCGGCCAGGAGGAATAGACCCGTCTGCCCACGGAACGCACGCCGAGGCAGGCGGATTTTTGCCGCAAAAAACCGCTGGAATCCAGGGTATTGCCCCGGTATTCCAGCGGTTTTCCTCTTAAAGCGTGTTATTTTCTCAGCAGAGCTTGGCTCCGGCGGGAATCTTATCGTCTACCATCAGCAGGTTCAGCTTTTCCTCACCGTATTCGGTGTGGACGGCAGAAATCAGCATTCCGTTGGACTCGAAGCCCATCATCTTCCTGGGGGGCAGGTTGACGATGGCCACCAGCGTCTTGCCCACCAGTTCCTCCGGCTTGTACCAGGCGGCGATGCCAGACAAAATCTGCCGGTCGGTGCCGGTGCCGTCGTCCAGGGTGAAGCGCAGCAGCTTCTTGGACTTCTTCACGGCCTGGCAGTCCTTGACCTTCACGGCCCGGAAGTCGCTCTTTTCGAAGGTGGCGAAGTCCACCTGTTCCTCGGCCTGCGGCTCCAGCTCCAGGGCGGGGAGGGCGGCTTTGGCCTCGGCGGCCTTCTTCTCGGCCTCGATGGCGGCCAGCTCCGCCAGCTCCTTTTTCAGGTCGATGCGGGGGAACAGGTTCTCGCCCTTGGTGACGGCGGCGTCGGGGGCCAGCAGACCCCACTGGGCGGCGCTGTCCCAGTCGGTGCGGTCCGCGCCGATTTGGGCAAAAATCTTCTCCGCCGTGTCGGGCATGAAGGGGGTCAGCAGCACGGAGCAGATGCGGATGGTCTCCAGCAGGTTGTACATCACCCGGGCCAGGCGGGGCTTGGTGTCCTCGCTGCGGGCCAGCACCCAGGGGGTGTTCTCGTCGATATACTTGTTGGCCCGGTCGATGACCTTGAAAATCTCGATGAGGGCGGTCTGGAAGGTGTAGGTTTCCATCAGGCCCTCGTATTTCTCCCGGAGGGCGGAGGCCATGGAAATCAGCTCAGCGTCCCTTTCCTCATCCCCGGCCTGCTCCACCGGCAGCTTGCCGCCGAAGTATTTGCCCACCATGGCGGTGGTGCGGCTGACCAGGTTGCCCAGGTCGTTGGCCAGGTCGATGTTGATGCGGTTGATGAGCAGCTCGTTGGAGAAGCTGCCGTCGCTGCCGAAGGGGAACTCCCGCATCAGGTAGTACCGCAGGGCGTCCACGCCGTAGCGCTGGGCCAAAATCACCGGGTCCACCACGTTGACGGTGGTGTTCTCCTTGCTCTTGGAGATTTTGCCGCCGTCCAGCAGCAGCCAGCCGTGGCCGTAGACCTTTTTGGGCAGGGGCAGGTCCAGAGCCATCAGCAGGGCGGGCCAGATGATGGAGTGGAACCGGACGATCTCCTTGCCGATGAAATGCACGTCGGCGGGCCAATACTTGTCAAAGTCGTCGTACTTGTCGTTCATATAGCCCAGGGCGTTGATATAGTTGGAGAGGGCGTCCACCCAGACATAGACCACGTGCTTGTCGTCGAAGGTGACGGGTACGCCCCAGGTGAAGCTGGTGCGGGAGACGCACAGGTCCTCCAGGCCGGGCTTGATGAAGTTGTTGAGCATTTCGTTGCGGCGGCTCTCCGGCTCCAGGAAGTCGGGGTGTTCCTCAAAGAGCTGCTCGATGGCCTTCTGGTACTTGGACAGCCGGAAGAAGTAGGCCTCCTCCTCCGCGTCCTGGACCTCCCGGCCGCAGTCGGGGCATTTGCCGTCCACCAGCTGGGCCTCGGTCCAGAAGGACTCGCAGGGGACGCAGTACTTGCCCTTGTAGGAACCCTTATAAATATCGCCCTTGTCGTGGAGCTTCTTGAAAATTTCCTGGACGCTCTTGACGTGGTAATCGTCGGTGGTGCGGATGAACCGGTCGTTGGAGATGTTCATCAGCTTCCACAGGTCCTTGATGCCGCCGGGGCCTTCCACGATGTTGTCCACAAACTGCTGGGGGGTGATACCCGCCGCCTTGGCCTTCTGCTCGATTTTCAGGCCGTGCTCGTCGGTGCCGGTCAGGAACATCACGTCATAGCCGCACATCCGCTTGTAGCGGGCCATGACATCGGTGGACACGGTGCAGTAGGTGTGGCCGATGTGCAGCTTGTCCGAGGGATAGTAGATGGGGGTGGTGATATAAAACTTCTTTGCCATTTCTTCTCCTCCTGTCCCCCGCCGAATGGAAGCGGGGATATGGAATCACATATTCTGATGTTCCCTTTTGCTCAGCCCTGACACATTTTTGCACCATCAGGCAAGTCTATTCTGAAGCCTAGGCAATCTGTTGAGACAGACAGGCGCACGGTTCCGCTTTTTGCTGCCGTATGTGTAGGGGCGGCCCGTGGCCGCCCGGGGAACCACTCTCT
>JAJPXY010000057.1 GCA_021205205.1 Clostridiales bacterium | reverse complement strand
TCCAGTGCGGACACCAGTGCGGAGTCCAGCGCCGCCTCCAGCGCGGAAACGGAGGACAGCTCCGCCGACGAGGAGGTTTCCTCCTCCCTGACTTCTTCTTCCGCCCTGACCTCCTCGTCTTCGTCCGCTTCTTCGTCCTCGTCCTCCGGCACCACCGGGGCGGACGTGGTGGCCTACGCCGTGCAGTTTGTGGGCAACCCCTACGTCTGGGGCGGGACGAGCCTGACCAACGGGTGCGACTGCTCCGGCTTTGTGGTCAGCGTGTACGCCCACTTCGGCTATTCGCTGCCCCACTTCTCCGGCAGCCTGCGCTACTGCGGCACCGGCGTCAGCTACAGCGACGCCCAGCCCGGCGACATCATCTGTTACGACGGCCATGTGGGCATCTACATCGGCGACGGCCAGATGGTCAACGCCTTCGACACCGAACACGGCATCATCATCTGCGCGGTGAACACCAGCAGGCTCGTGGCCGTCCGGCGCATCCTTACATAAGGAGCCTCTGATTAAATAACTCCCGGCGTCTGAGCGGCATATTTCGTGCAACTCCTCGTTGCAAAATCTTGAAATCCACAAAGGATTCCTGCGATTTTGCGCCTTGATTTGCGCAAAATTTGCTCGCTCAGCCATCCAAGGCCATTTAATCAGAGACTCCATAAAAATAAACTTCACATTCATCCGAATGTTCCGCCGTGCCTTCCTTTTGGGGAGGCACGGCTTTTGTGTGACCCCGTAAATACAACAAATCGGGTATTGTGTTTAGGACAAAAAACATGTATAATGAATTTGAATAACCTTTTAGCCCTTTGCAAACTGGATACGCCCCGTCTGCCGGAGCGTGACGATACACCGACCTAATTGGAGGAATCAACCATGTACATTACCTGTCTGGATATGGAGGGCGTTCTGGTCCCGGAGATTTGGATCGCCTTCGCGGAGGCCACCGGCATTGACGCCCTGCGGCGCACCACCCGGGACGAGCCGGATTACGACAAGCTAATGCGGTACCGTCTGGACATCTTAAGAGAACACGGCCTGGGGTTGAAGGAGATCCAGGCGGTCATCGCCACCATCGACCCTCTCCCCGGCGCGAAGGAATTTTTGGATGAGCTGCGGGGCTTCTCCCAGGTCATCGTCCTCAGCGACACCTTCGAGCAGTTCGCCATGCCCCTCATCGAGAAGCTGGAGCGGCCCACCCTGTTCTGCAACACGCTGGAGGTGGCCCCGGACGGGGAGATCACCGGCGTCCATATGCGGGTGGCCCAGTCCAAGCTGACCACCGTCAAGGCCCTCCAGTCCATCGGCTACGATACCATCGCCGCCGGGGACAGCTTCAACGACCTGGCCATGATCCAGGCCAGCAAGGCGGGCTTCCTGTTCCGCAGCACACCCCAGATCCAGGCGGACCACCCGGAGATTCCCGCCTTCACCTCCTTCGACGACCTGCTGGCCGCCATCCGGGGCGCGATGGCGTGACCGGGGCTGCCAAAATGGGGCACGATTGAGAACGTATTCCGTTATCAGGGGCGGGAGGTCCTCCCGCCCAGAAAGGCAAGGTTCCGCATGGCAAACAAATTGAACTGGCCCGGCTTCCAGCCGACAGATCTGCTGCTGCCCGTGGGCTGCGATTTGCGCAAGTGGAGCGTGGTGGCCTGTGACCAATACACCTCCCAGCCGGATTGTTGGCAGCGGGTGGCCGACTATGTGGGGGACGCGCCCTCCACCCTGAAGATGATCCTGCCGGAGTTCTACCTGCGGGAGGGCAACACCATGCAGCGGCGCGCCTGCATCAACCAAACCATGGACCAGTACCTGGCCGAGGGCCGGTTCCGGTGCTGTCCCGACGCGCTGATTTATGTGGAGCGCTGGCTGTCCGGCGGAAAGCTCCGCCGGGGGCTGGTGGGCGCCATCGACCTGGAGCATTACGACTACGACGGCAGCCGGGAGACCCTGATTCGCGCCACCGAGGGCACTGTTCTGCCCCGCATCCCGCCCCGCATGGCGGTGCGCCGGGGGGCGGCGCTGGAGCTGTCCCATGTGCTGCTGCTGATGGACGACCCGGAGAAGCGCATCATCGAACAGCTGACCTACCAGACCGACGACATGGAGATGGTCTACGACTTCGACCTGATGGAACAGGGGGGCCACATCACCGGCTACCTGCTGACGGAGGAACAGAAGGCGGAAATCTGCGCAGAGCTGAACGGACTGGCCGACCCGGACCGCTTCGGGGAGCTGTACGACGCCCAGGGGGATGCGCTGATGCTCTTTGCCGTGGGCGACGGCAACCACTCCCTGGCCGCCGCCCGGGCCTGCTACCTGGAGCAAAAGGAGCTGCACCCGGAGCTGGACTGGGAACACCACCCCGCCCGGTACGCCACGGTGGAGCTGGTCAACCTCCACGACGACTCCCTGGACTTTGAGGCCATCCACCGGGTGTGCTTCTCCGTGGACCCGGAAAAGCTGCTGGCGGCGCTGGTGGACTACTACCCCGGCACCCACTACGGCGAGGGGGAGGGCCAGACCTTCCGCTACGTCTGGGCAGGGGGCGAGGGCAGCATCACCATCCCCGACCCGGTCTCCCAGCTGGCGGTGGGGTCCCTCCAAGGCTTTTTGGACTACTACCTGACCGCCAACGACGACGGCTATGTGGACTACGTCCACGGCGAGAGCGTCACCGCCCAGCTGGGCCGCCAGCCGGGCAACATCGGCTTCCTGCTGCCGTCCATCCACAAGACCGACCTGTTCAAGGGGGTCATCCACGACGGGGCGCTGCCCCGCAAGACCTTCTCCATGGGCGAGGCCTGCGACAAACGGTTCTATCTGGAGGCGAAGAAAATCAAATGACCCAGCTGACGGTGCCGGCCTATGCCAAGCTGAACCTGACTCTGGACGTGCTGGGCAAGCGGCCGGACGGGTTCCACGACCTGAAAATGGTCATGCAGTCGGTGTCCCTCCACGACGACGTGACCCTGACCCTGGGCGGCGGAACGGGCATCGCTCCGGCCGCGGACTGGGGGTTCCTGCCCACCGACGGCCGAAACATCGCCGTCAAGGCGGCGGAGGTCTTTGCCCGGGCCACGGGGACCGACCTGAACGGCCTGACCATCCGGCTGGAAAAGCGCATCCCCGTCTGCGCGGGGACCGCCGGAGGCAGCAGCGATGGCGCCGCCGTCCTGCGGGGGCTGAACCAGCTGTGCGGCGCGGGCCTCTCCCCGGAGGCGTTGGCCAAGCTGGGGGAACAGGTGGGGTCCGACGTGCCCTACTGCGTGCTGGGCGGCACCATGCTGGCCCAGGGCCGGGGGGAGGTGCTGACCCGGTTGGCCCCCATGCCTGACTGCGCCATCGTCATGTGCAAGCCGGGGTTCCCGGTGTCCACCCCGGAGCTGTATAACCGGCTGGACACCATGAAGATCCGCTGCCGCCCCAACACCGACGGCCTCATCGCTGCGCTGGAGGCCGGGGACCTGGCCGCCGTGGCCCGCCAGATGTACAACGTCTTTGAGGACGCGCTGCCCGTCCACCGGGCCAACGTCATCCGGGAGATCCGCAACACGCTGATCCAGCGGGGGGCGCTGGGGGCCTGTCTCTCCGGCACCGGCCCCACCGTGTTCGGCGTGTTTCAGACCCAGTCGGAGGCCCGGGCCGCCGCAGCAGCTCTGCGGGAGACCTTCCGGGAGACCTTTGTGGTGCATCCTATCTGATAAAATCCGCGTAGAGAGGAGAAAACCATGAGCAGAGACACCGAAAACGCCATGAAACAGGCGATGGAATTTCTTTCCGCCCACCAGGACGAAATAACCAGCGAAGAGGACGCCAATCGTCTGTTGCAGGATTTTGTCCAGCAGTACAACAGCAACCTGATCCAGATGCGCCCCTCCCAGCCGGAAACGGCGGACGACTATTTGTCGCTGGCGGAGGAGGCCAAAACCAAAAAGGCGGCCATGGGCTACATCAAAAGAGCTCTGGAGCTGGAGCCGGACAACCTGGACGCCGCGCTGATGCAGGCGCAGCGGAACGCAAAGTGGCCGCTGGACCTGGTGATTTCCCTGCCCCCCATCATCGAAAAGGGTGACGCGCTGATGGAGCGAGAGGGCCACTTCCGGGACGACATGGGCGATTTCTGGAGCGTTCTGGAGACCCGGCCTTATTTGCGTCTGCGGTATACTTACCTGGACGCCCTGAAAAACAGCGGCATGATGCGCAAGGCGGTGGCCGAGGGCGAACGGCTGATGGAACTGTGCGAGAACGACAACCTGGGCGTCCGCTACGACCTGATTTTCCTGTATGCCCATCTGGAGGAGGAGGAAAAGGCCCTGGCGCTGTTCAACGCCTCCGAGTACAGCAAAGACGACTGTCAGATGCTGCTGGCGCTCTCCATTCTCTACTTCAAGCTGGGAGAGCTGTACGCCGCTCTGGACTACCTGAAAAAGCTGCGCTGGCACAACAAGGACACCAAAAAGTTCCTCCAGCTGGTGTGCCGCGGCGACCAGGAGGAGATTTTCGCCGCCGGCGGCAGCGGGTTCGGCTACCAGCCCTACACCATCGATGAGCTGGTCATGGCATTTCAGGACAATGTGTTCCTGCTGACCTCGGTGATGAACTATTTCCAGTGGGCCAACAAGCAAATCAGAAAATAACCTCTTGTGACGGGGGTATAACCCCACGAAACACCGTCCATACTGTAAGAAACGGTATGGGCGGTGTTTTTATGTCTTTTATGCGGAAATGGTGGGGCGTTCTCCCGGTGCTGCTGTGCGCGCTGCTGGCGGTGGGCTGCTGGGCGCAGTTTCGGCAGAGCCAGCTGGCCTCCCGGGTGGTGCGCCTCCATGTGGTGGCCAACTCCGACAGCGACGAGGACCAGGCGTTAAAGCTCCAGGTGCGGGACGCGGTGCTGGAACAGTGCCGGGAGCTGCTGGCCGGAGCGGACACCGCCGAAAACGCCCGGGAGGCGCTGGAGGGTGCGCTGCCCGACCTGGCGGCGGCGGGGCTGGCCGTGGTGGAGGAGCAGGGGTATGACTGCCCCGTGGCCGTCTCTCTGGAATATGCCAGCTTCCCCACCATCGACTACGGGGACTTCTCCCTCCCCGCCGGGGACTATCAGGCCCTGCGGGTGGAGCTGGGGGAGGGCGAGGGCCACAACTGGTGGTGCGTGCTGTTCCCCACCCTGTGTCTGGAGCCGGTCAGCGACCTGGCCCAGTCCGCCATGGCGGAGGGGCTGACCGAG
>JAJPXY010000052.1:62069-70362 GCA_021205205.1 Clostridiales bacterium | reverse complement strand
GAGGTCGGCAGTCCGAATCTGCCTAGCAGCTCCAACAAAAAGCACTTGAAACAATACGTTTCAGGTGCTTTCTTTTTGTTTTGTGTACTTTTAGAGTGTGGTTGACCCAATTTGTCATATTGATGAAAGAGCGGCTTTCCTGATTTTCCACCACGTTTTCCACCACGGCCCTTTATTTCAGACCCGCGGCCTCCCTGAAAATGACGGCGGCTTTCCGGGCCGCTTCGTCGCTGGTATGGCCGTAAACGTCCAGGGTGACGGAGGTGGAGCTGTGTCCTGTGGTTCGACCCGTGGGGCTGGCCTTGACCGCTGCCTGGCCCCGCTGTCCCGCGCCCTGCTGCTGCTGTCCATCCTGCTGGTAGCTATGGCCGTGTTGATGGCCGTCATGGACGCGCCAGTGATGGCAGTGGTGTTGGTTGTGCTTGCCGTCTCGTTTCGTCTCATACCAGTGGAATGGGACGCTCACAGGCCCGAACACAGCCCCACAGGAGCAAAAAAACATCCCGCCGGTTGACGGCGGGGGAGGGGAACATGGTTGACACATTCTGGCACTTTGAAAAGGTCGGGGAATGGGTCAATGAATGTGGAAAAACACTCACTTTCTGTCTAAAGATGTTTTTGGTTATCCCTTTCAGTCAGCCTTGTGGCAGGAACCCCTCCGCCTCATCTCGCCCCGCGGCGCGTCGGACCCAGTCCTCATAGCGCAGGGGATCCAGCATGAAGCACAGCTCCTCGGCGCTGGGGACGAAGAAGTCCACCCAGGGAAGCGCCCGTTCCAAAATCCTCTGCCAGTTTGCCTGTCCCGCGTCAGAGGTTGCGTCTACCGCTGCAAGGTCCAGCGAAACGGCAACGCCCGCCTCTTTCACCGTGCGCAGCAGGGTCTCCAGCTCTCGCCCGTCGTTCCGATAGAATTGCTTCATCAGCGGGGGATACCCAAAGTGGAACAGGTCAGCGCGGCGCACCTTTTCCATGTCCAGGTTGGCACACGTAAAACAATCGTTCGCGCCTGAGTCATGCAGGAAGATGCGGTCGATGCCCGGGATGGCCAGCACCACAGAGTAGGAGGTAGAGGCCCGCGCATCGACGATCATGTCCTGGTCGGCCCCGTATTGGGCCAGGGCCTGGAGGACCAGGGCGCCAAAATCATCCCGGCCCACCTTGCCCATCAGGCTCACGTCACAGCCCAGTTTTTTCATGGCAAGTCCGGTGTTGGCCACCGCGCCGCCTGTGTGAACGTTCACACCTTGCATATGGATGAGCTTTCCGGGGGTCAGGATGGAGCCAACATCCGGTTGCGGCCGGTCAGGAAAGACAGGGGTGATGTCAATACAGATATGACCCGCGACGACCGCTTTTTTTCCACCCATGCTTGTTTCCTCCCTGCGATTTTACACCAGACCCATCAGCAGCTTCATCACATAAAGCTCCAGAGCCTCAAAGTCCCGGTCCTCCGCAGAGGTGCTCATAAAGCCGCCGTCGATGGTGTGTGGGTCCATCCAAAGCCGCGGAGCCCCGAACTCGGTGGCCAGACCATATTTATCCAGCTTGACCTTCAGCTCCCGGGCCTTCTGTTTGATCTCCTCCTCGGTGTAGTTGTTGATGTTGGGGATGGCGTCGTCGTCATGAAGCTGGATGGCAGAAAAGCCTATCTCGGCAAATCTTGCCAGATCTTCATCAAAGTCGATCTCCTGCCGCGTGGCCGGTCCGTAGGAATCCGCGCCGGAGTGGACGTTCCAGGGGCCTACTGAAAACTTGAACTTGCTCAGTGTGATTACCTCCATTGTCTAAAGGTTGGTACTCTCCTGATTGGATGCCCTTATTGTAGCACAGACGGGTATTCCGTTCCCCTACAAACTTGTCAAAAACATGACAAGTTTGTCTTTTTGTGCTATACTTTCCCTGAGAGGAGGCCATAGTGATGCATGACGAATTTGAAATCGTCCCCCACAACTACATCCAGGATTTTGGTTGTTTCTCGTGAATCTGCTCTACCGGCCCCCATATTCATCGGGAATTTGAGTTAAATTTGATATTAGAGGGGCAAGTTTCTCTGTTTTCTCAGGAGAAAACGACCACGCTGCAAAAAGGGGATTTCTTTGTTGTCAATCCCCTGTGTTCCCATGAGCTGTCGGCGGTTGACCCTGTTATGGTCCTTTCGCTCCAGGTTGCGCCCGCTTTTTCCGATTCCATTATCCCAAACTGGAGCGAGCAACGTTCACACGAACGGTATTTTCCTGCGCCGAAGCCGATGCGCAGCAAAAAGCGCTGTGCGCCGCCCTCCTGGATCTGGCCTATGGCTATTTCGTGCGGGAGGAGGGGTACGAATTGCGGTGCGCTTCCTTGGTAAATTCTATTTTTTTATGATTTGATCCGTCTGGCGCCGGTGGAGCTGCTGCCGGAAAAGGACATCAACGCCTATCAAACAAAACAGCGGCGGATCCGTGACTTGACCGATTATATCGACCAGCATTTCAACGAAAAGCTGCTGCTCTCTGACTTGGCCCGGCAGGAGGGAGTATCAACGTGTTACCTCTCCCGCATTTTTAAGGACCTCATCGGGATTCCGTTTCAGGAGTACCTAATGAAAATACGTTGTGAAAAAGCGCGGCACCTTCTGCTGCTGGCAGATCATTCCCTGTTGGACATCAGTGTGTCATGCGGATTTTCCGACCCCCAATATTTCAACAGAGGCTTTCAGCTGCAATACGGCTACACGCCGAAGGAGTACCGGCGAAGGTTCCTCAAGGAAAACCCACTCATGAAAGAAAAATCATTGTTGACGACACAGGATTTCCTGTCGGACGAACTCAGCCTGGAAATGATAACCCAATATATCCAGGGCGGCGCCGCATGAACTGGCGCGCGCAGACCGCACAGAAGCTGATTCAAAGGGATAACCAGGAATTGTTGTTGTCCGCAGCAATATTCTAAAGCAAAAAACGAAGGTTAGGCTGCTCTTTTTGGGCGCTTAACCTTCGCTTTTTCTGGGGGAGCGTTTTGCAGCGCCCCCGCGCCGCTTTGCGGCTATCCTGCGCACCGGCGGACGGAGGACCATTTGTTGCAGCTTTTTCCCCGTTGGGGGCAAGAAAGACGCACGAAATCAGGGAGCTGTCCCTTGCCCCTGTAGGGAGCGGAAAATCCGCGCCAGCATGATCAAGGCGGCGATCGCCAGCACGAACTCGGCGACCAGTTGGGCATAGGCCAGGCCGTAGAGCGGCCAGAGCCTGTTCAGAATGACAAGCGCGGGAATTTCCAGAATGACCTTGCGAAGGATCGCAAAGACCAGGGCGTTTTGCCCCATTCCGCAGGCCTGAAAGACCCCCACCGCCAGAAAATCAACATCGAGGAACGGGATCGCCAGCGCCATCCCGGAGAGGAAGGCTCCGCCGTAGGCGACGACAGACTCATTTTCCATAAACAGGCTGATGATACCGTTGCCCTCCGCGAGGCAGACCGCCGCGCCAAGCACCATCAGCGCCAGGGAGATCCCACCGGCAAAGGTGACGACCTGCTTCATGCGGCGATAGCTCCCGCTGGCGTAGTTGTAGCTGACCAGAGGCATGATACCCTGTGAGAACCCCATTGCCACATACATGGGCACCATGGCGATTTTGTGGGCGATGCCCATCGCCGAGACGGCGTCGGCGCCAAAGGCGGCGGTGAAGTTGTTCAGCACCGTCATTCCGGTGACGTTGAGCAGGTTTTGAATGGCCGCGGGGATGCCCACGTTGCAGATTTGGAAGAAAATCTCCCGATCCCACCGGAGGTCCCGGGGCGAAATGCTGACGAAGGTCCTGCCCCGCCGGACAAACAGCAGAACGAAAAAGTACGTACATGCCACGCAGTTGGACAGAAAGGTGGCCAGTCCCGCGCCGGCCGCGCCCATATTGAGGCCCCAGGGCAGGATGAATATCGGGTCCAGAACGATGTTGAGCAGGCACCCGCTCATCGTGCCGATGCTGGCGTTCATCGCCGCCCCCTCGGAGCGGACCATGTTTGCCAAAACCACGTTGAGGATCGCGGGGGCGGCCCCGCAGGTGACTGTCCACAGCATATAGTCGGCTGTGGCGGACCAGGTCTCGGAGGACGCCCCGAGGAGGGACAGCAGAGGAGACTTCAACACGGTGCAGGCGACGGAGAGCAGCAAGCTGCAAAACAGAGCGCAGTAGAAACCCATCGCCGAGGTTTTTCGCACCGTGTCGTACTCCTTGCGCCCCAGCGAGCGGCTCATCAGGCTGGAGCTTCCGACGCCGAACAGGTTGTTCAGCGCGTTAAAGGCGAGCAGCACCGGGGAGGCCATCGTCACGGCAGCCGTAGCCACCGGATCGTTCAGCATACCGACGAAGTAGGTGTCTGCCAGACTGTACAGCACCATCACGAGGGAGCTTGCTACCGTAGGGATCGCCATTCGCACCACTGCGTTCGGCACCGGAGCGCGTTCAAATAATTCGATTTTTTCCTGTCCTGTCCCTGCGGCCATGCTGTTTGCACCCCTGTTTTGCGCTTGGCAAGTGGAAATCTCTCTCACGAGAAACGAATCGGCCTGTATTATGTCCGATTCGAACGATACGTTCATTATAGCAGTCCAGCCACGCTTACACAAGCCATAACTTGAAAAAGCGCGGAAAAGGCAGACAAAAAACCATGCTCCGTGTGCGGACCTCCCGGGGTGCGAAAGGAGCTTTTGTCTGCTTTACAGCAGGCAACGGCGGAGGAAACCGTCCACAATGTCCAAAACGTTCTCGGTCCAGAACTCCGGCCCGCCGTGGTCCGCGCCCTGGAGCAGGTACATGGTCACGTCTTTCCCGCATTTTTTCATCTGCCGGTAGAGCGCCACGCTTCCTGCGCAGTTCACCGTCCGGTCTTTGGTGCCGTGGAAAATCAGCGTGGGAGGTATGACCGTGTCCGGCCCGATGTTGCACTCTACGGAGAGCTTCCGTTTCAGGTCTGGGCGGTCTCGCAGGTCCACGCCGCCCATGACCAGCCCCTCGGGGCTGTCCGGCGCGCAGTGGTTGACGGTGATGGGGTTGGAGTCCTCCGCCATCACGCTGGTGCTGCCGTAATAATTGACGATGGCCCCCACCTCCGCAGTGACGCCGGGATAGAGGTTCTCCCTCTCATCGTCGTGGATCATACCGGCGAACATGGCCGTATGGCCGCCGGAGGAATCCCCGGAGACGGCGATTTTATCCGGGTCGATGTGATACAGCGCGGCGTTCTTCCGAAGAAAGCGGATGGCGTTTCGCGCATCCATGATTTGCGCCGGGAAGGGGGCGAGGCCCGAATGGCGGTATTCCACAATGGCCACCACATACCCCCGTGCGGCCAGCTTGGAGAGCCTGGGGATCTGCGTGTACACGTTCTGCGGAAACCAGGCTGACCCCTGGACAAACACCACACAGGGACAAACCATCTCCGGGCGGTTGCGGGAGCCGGGCTGCAAAATTTGCAGGTGGAGCGTGACCCCGCCGACCTCGGCATACGCCACGTCGCTGAGATAGGTGACGCTCACCTCGTCTCCCGTGGTGGAAAGCACGGAGACGCCCTCTACAGGTTCCGTGAATTCGGGCAGCTCCTCATAGGTCCAATCCTTTAACTCCATACAAGAACTCCTTTCCTTTGGGTGATGATACCATTGTAAGATGATACCATTGTAATAGGACCGGCGAAAAAAAGAAAGCCGATTGGATGAAAAAGTGACAGGGCGCGCCTCATTCGTCGGGGCCTTCCTGCGGCGCGGAAAACCGCTCCTTCAGCCGCTCTGCCAGCCGCTCGGCGATGGGCGGAAAGACCTGGCATTTTTTCCAGATGATAAACATTTTCGTCTCCAGCCTGGGGGAGAGAGGGCGGAAGCACAGCCCGCTCCCAGGGCTGACGTCCGCCAGCCGGTCAAAGACCAGCAGGCAGCCAAGCCCCTCCCGCACAAAAACCGAGCCGTTGTAAAACAGGTTGACGGTGCCCACGATATTCAGCTGATCGACGGCTTCGCCGCACCACCGGGGCAGATCCGCGCGGATAGACTGGGGGGAGGTGATGAGGGGAACGCCCCGCAGGTCCTCAGGGCAGATGGCCGGGTGCTGCGCCAGAGGGTCGTCTGTCCGCATCAGCAGGCCCCAGGTGTCGCCCCCCCCGGCAGGGAGAGATAGTTGTACCTCGACAGGTCGGGCGGTTCCACGATGACCGCAAAGTCGGACAGCCCCTGCTCCAAATCGTTGACCACCACCCGGGTGTCGCCGCTGGTGATGTGGAACCGCAGCCCCGGATATTGCAGGCGGAACTCCTTGAGGACGGCGGCCAGATGGTGGATCAGCCAGGACTCGGCGCAGCCGATGCGCACGTCCCCGCCGGTGACGTCGTTCAGCGACTGGAACTCCTCGATGGTCTTGTCCGCCATGTCCAGGATGTCCTCCGCCCGCTTGCGCAGCAGGATCCCCTCCTCTGTCAGCCGCACGTTGTAGTTGCCCCGGACAAACAGCTTGCACCCCAGCTCGGCCTCCAGCTCCTTGAGCTGCTTGGACAGCGTGGGCTGGGAGATGTGCAGCACCCTGGCCGCGCCGGTGATGCTGCCCTCCCGGGCCACTTCGATAAAATATCGCAGCACTCTCAGTTCCATGATACGCCTCCCGCGTTTTGTCTGAACCCATTGTAACACAAATAGATATTCTTTTCAAGAATAACCAGAAATAGAAACAAAGTATTTGCTCTTTTTCCCGGCGCAATTTAAAATAGAGACTGTAAGGAGTGGCCGGTCATGCCGGAGGCAAACAACGAAGCCCAGCGCTTCCATCAAAATCTCATCGACATCGGCTTTGGAGAGGAAATGGTCTCCCGCTGTGTCCTGCTGAAGCAGGAGGGGCGGACCGGGGAACTGCTGCTTATGCTGAAAGACAGCCGCCGGGACCTGCTGACCCGGATCCATGCGGAGCAAAAACAGCTGGACTGCCTGGACTACCTGGTGCATCAGTTGAACAGGGGCGGGAGAGCGTAGCAGGCCATTACAGGCTATTTCCCGTCTGTGCGATAACCGGTGTTTGCGGGCATCAGTCCAAAAACAGGATGTTTATCAAAACGGAAAGCGAGGCATTTATCATGGAAGAAAAATTGAACTTAACGATGGAGTGGGACAAGACCTTCCCCCAGAGCGATAAGGTGGACCACAGCAAGGTCACCTTCCACAACCGCTACGGCATCACCCTGGCGGCGGACCTGTACCAGCCGAAGGGCGCGGCAGGTCCGTTCCCCGCCCTCGCCGTGTGCGGCCCCTTCGGCGCGGTGAAGGAGCAGTCCTCCGGCCTCTACGCCCAGACCATGGCGGAGCGGGGCTTCCTGACCGTCGCCTTTGACCCCTCTTATACCGGCGAGAGCGGCGGCACGCCCCGCTATATGGCCTCCCCGGACATCAACACCGAGGACTTCATGGCGGCGGTGGACTTCCTCTCGGTGCAGGACAACGTGGACCCGGAGAAAATCGGCATCATCGGCATCTGCGGCTGGGGCGGCATGGCGCTGAATACGGCGGCGCTGGATACCCGCGTCAAGGCCACGGTGGCCTCCACCATGTACGACATGAGCCGGGTGAACGCCAACGGCTACTTCGACAGCGAGGACAGCGAGGAGGCTCGGTACGAAAAGCGCAAGGCCCTCTGCGCCCAGCGCGTTGTCGATTACAAGAGCGGCACCTACGCCCTGGGCGGCGGCGTGGTGGACCCCCTGCCGGAGGACGCCCCCTTCTTCGTGAAGGACTATTACGACTACTACAAGACCCCCGCGGCTACCATCCCCGCAGCCTGAACTCCAACGGCGGCTGGAATGTGACCGGCTGCCAGTCCTTCCTGAATATGCCCATTTTGCAGTACAGCCAGGAGATCCGCAACGCCGTCCTGCTCATCCACGGCGAAAAGGCCCACTCCTGCTATTTCAGCCGGGACGCTTTCGCCAAACTGACCGGCGACAACAAGAAGCTGATGATCATCCCCGGGACGGTCCACACGGACCTCTACGACCGGACAGACATCATCCCGTTCGATAAAATCACCGCGTTTTTCCAGATCTATCTGAAGTGACGCGGCCGCGGAGCGAGCGGGGGGCTGGCGAACCGTAAGATGCTGCCTGCTGCGCCGCTCCCGGGAGATTCTCTAAAATAAGTCGGATATATCGAAAAAATACGGTTGCTTTCAATAAATGGTGAGGCTCTCCTTCCCGATAGGGGCCGCCCCACCCCCCCCCCCCCCCGGGGCGGCGGGGTTTTAGTTTATACACCCCCCCCAATAAGAAAAAAAAAAAAACCAATATA